>JAADDR010000054.1 GCA_013153865.1 Chlorobiota bacterium
AACAACTTATTTTCAGTTTTCAACACAAAAAAAAGTTATCCGGATTTCAACAACCGAGAAGATGCAATTCTTTTTTTTCTTAAAGAAAGCCGTAAACCGGAATTTTTATTGCAACTGAAAACCGAAGAAGAAAAAAACAAATGGCTTAATATGGTTTTATGCGGAATAAAAGACACGCAATACGGTTTACTTTCCATGATAAAACAACGCGTTAAAGAACATCCGGATAAAATATTATTCAAAGGAAAACGCAAATCTCAAAATTTTGAATGGACATACGAACAAGTTTTTCATTCCGTAAAAGAAACAGCGGCATTTATATACAAAATAAAACCCGAAAAACCGCGAGTAGCTTTGTTCATGAGCAACAGCGTAGAAACTGCCGTAACAGATTTGGCATGTTTGTCTTTTGATATTTTTAACACGCCTCTCAATATTCATTTTAACAAAGACACATTGTCTTACATAATCAAAAAAACAGATATAAACATTATTATTACGGATACTCCTCAAAGACTGAGAATTGCAGCATCCGCAATAAAAGACATTGATAAAGACATTAAAATCGCGGTAACCGACATAAACTCGTCAAAACTTAAAGATGCTGATTTTTTTTTAGCGAGAGAACGTAAAAAAATAACTCTGAAAGAAGCCGAAAAAATACTTGCCGAAAGAAAAATAAAACCGATTAATCACGTTGTTACGACCATGTTTACATCCGGAAGCACAGGCATGCCAAAAGGTGTTTCGTTTTCGATGTATAACATAATAAGCAAACGATTTGCAAGAGCATTAGCATTACCGAATGTAGGAAATAACGAAAAATTAATTTGTTACCTGCCTTTATTTCATACATTCGGCAGATATTTAGAACTTACGGGAAGTATTTTCTGGGGAGGCACATACGTATTTGCCGGAAATTCATCTTCGGATACTCTGCTGTCGTTATTTCCTAAAGAAAACCCCACCGGTTTTATAAGCGTTCCGGTAAGATGGATGCAACTTTATGAAGCCTGCATAAAAAAACTTGACGGAACGGAAAATAAAAAAGAACAAGAAGACGCGGTAAGGAGCATTGTCGGAAAAAATTTACACTGGGGATTATCCGCCGCCGGTTATCTTGACCCGAAAATATTTCGTTTCTTCCATAAACACGGTATATCTCTGAACAGCGGCTTCGGAATGACCGAAGCAACCGGAGGGATAACAATGACACCCTCTTTCGAATACAAAGAAAACTCCACGGGAATTCCGCTTCCTGGTATCAAAACACAACTGAAAAAAAACGGAGAACTGCAAATAAGCGGTCATTACGTCGCACGATATCTTGAAGATGCCGGACCGGACGATATTATCCCTTATCCTGAAGAAGAAGATTATAAACTGCCGACAGGCGATATATTCAGAATAGATAAAGACGGGCATCACGAAATAATAGACCGTGTTAAAGACATATATAAAAACAATAAAGGTCAAACGGTAGCACCTCTTAAAATAGAAAAGAAATTTACGGGTGTTCCGGGCATAAAAAAAACTTTTTTAGTCGGCGACGGTAAACCTTATAATGTTTTGCTTATTGTTCCGGACAAAAACGACCCCGTAATGAAAGCTTCATCTAAAGACGAAAATATAAACGAATATTTTCATCAAATAGTTATGACTGCCAATAAAGATCTTGCTCCTTACGAAAGAGTTATAAATTTCAGTATCCTTGAAAGAGATTTCTCGAAAGAAAAAGGAGAACTTACGCCTAAAGGATCTTTTAAAAGAAAAATCATAGAAAAAAACTTTGCACCTCTAATCAAAGACTTATACAAATCAAATCATATAACTTTTAATTTTAAAAGCTTTAAAGTATTAATACCGAGATGGTTTTACAGAGATATCGGAATATTGGAAACCGACATAATAAAAACAAAAAAAGGACTTTATAATAAAACCGACAACAAATATCTTCGTATCGAAAAAACCGACAAAAAAAATATATTCACTATAGGAGATTTAAATTATACACTCAATGATCCAACTATTGATTTAGGACGTTTAATAAGACAACCTAAATTATGGACAGGAAATCCGGAATTGATAAACTTTTCGCCGTGCAAAGCAAGTTACGATACACCGTTTAAAAATTTTGCTCCGCAAATAAGTCTGCCGGAAAACAATACTAAAACATACAAAACCGAAGACATAGAACATTTGCCTCCTCTCGGCGATTTTGATCTTATTGTACTAAACCGGTTAATTTCGCAAACATTACACGGCGAAACAAAAACGGTACTGAAAAGTCTTAAAGAAATCGAAACCATATTCGGAGAATACGAAAAAAACAAAGCCGAAATTATTCGCCGGCGATTAGAAGCTTTAGCATATCACAAAAACGAAAACATACGCATAGAAGCATACAGAATTTTACTGACAAAAGACCCCGAACCGGATTTTGCGGAACTTCTTCCGGCATTTATAAACTCGGGAAAAACTTTCTTAAACGAATACAGCATTAACCTTCTGGCAAAATCGTCTTTTTCTCTCAGACAATTAGATATACTGAGAAAACGAATGTTTATTTACCGAACAACCATTAACTGGCCTGCCGATAAAAACACGATAAAACAATTCGATAATATTTTTAAACTTTTACTTAAATTCGGCATCAATCACCCTAAATACTATAAATCGCTGAGAGCAGAATTTGCATCATGGATTTTACTCAAAAAAGAACCTGTATTATCAAAAAAAGCAAAAAAATATTTCTTTGAACTTTACGAAGGATTCGAAAAATATATCACAAAAAAATCAGGAAAAATAACTGAAAACAAATTAGCGGAAAAACTCATATTCGATGACGGCATTACCGATAAAGACCAAAAAGAACTTATCTCGAAATTAGCCGCAAGCCACACCCTTAAACAAGCAATATTTCTGATTTACGACGATTTCAACTTTAAATTCGAAAACGTTCCGGAAAAAGGAATATGGGTATCGCGAATTAAAAGCTATCGCGACACGCGACATTACAGAATGAGCATAAATACTTTTAAAGGAAAACATTACAACCTTCATATAAGCATAGACAAAACACTGAAAACATCAAAAGGTTTGGAAACACTGTTCAGACAAATTGCTTTGGCGGGATACCCGTTCGATTTACCGGTAGTTCCGCGTTTCGGATGCAGCAATCACTCCGAAAAAATATCAATATCAAGTTATTTAAGCATGCTTACGGCATGGGATAAAATTCGAACTCTTGCCGAAGTTCAAGCATCCGGACATGTAGAACAGGCAAACACCTGGCGAAAAATATATATCAGATCCGTAAGTGCATTTTACAAAGCATGGGATTACGGAGGCAGAGAAATATTACCCGGATTTATCTCACCCAACAATACCGCTCTCCCCGAAAACGACTTCTCCGACAATGCTCTTATTATTTCCCTTTCCGGATGGAGATATATCGAAAACAAAAGCAGCTTATTTTCGGCAATTTATCAAAATTACTATCGGCAAGTTACGGCTCATTATCCGATACTGAAACGTTTTCTGAAAATAAGATGGATTTTTCACGCATGCATAGAAGCTTTCGGAAAAGAAAAAGGTTTAAAAATATTAAAAGAACTTTACGAAGAACTTAATAAAACAAAAACACATACCGAAAACGAAACAATTATTAAAAAAAATCTTAACGATTATCTTAAAACATACAAAAGCAAAGAATATCTGCCTCTGGCTCTATTTAACGCAATAGACAGATATACGGGATGGAAAAAGAAAAATCCGGCGGCAACCCCGGCTGCAAAACATCAAACAATATCGGAATTGTACGATTTATACGCTTTAAAAAAATATCCGGAAATTGTAAGATACCGGTTTTACAGAGATACATATTTTAAAGAAGCCGAAGATGACGTAAAACATGCTTTCGATAAATTATTGGATAAAATGACCGAAAACATAAATATGCTTCCGGTTCAACTTACGGAATTATCCGGTTTACAAGAAGCTCTGAAAAATAAAACCGATAAAAAGATTTTTGAAAAAATGGTTTTTCCCGACATAAAAAGAAAACAAAAAATCGATATAATGACCGTAGGGAAAAAAGACGAAGAACATGTTATAGTAAAATCAATTTTGAAAGACAAAGACAAAGTGGAATACATAATGAGAGAACCGCTCGAAGCAGCGGAAGTAGGAGAATTATACAAACTGTTTTACAAAGAAAATTATCCGAAAGAAATATCCAAACCCGACAAACATTACATAGTTTTAGACTCCAACGAATTACTTATAGGAGGACTATGTTACAAAGAACTTGAAGAAAACGTAGTATTAATAGACGGCATGGCAGTAACATCTACACTTCAAGGAAAAGGAATAGGTTCCGCCATGATGGAAGATTTCTTTACAAGAATGAAAATGAAAGGCAAAAAAATAATAAAAGCACACTTTCTGTTCGGCAATTATTATCTTAAACATAATTTCGTAATCGATAAAAAATGGGGAGCACTGGTTAAAGAATTATAAACCGTAGCATTCTGACATTGTTTTACCGAAATACCCTGAACTAAAATAATAAAATCCGGCAAATTGCCGGATTTTATTATCTACAATCATTATAACCGGCTCTATCTCAACAGTGTAACACTTCCGTATTTCTTATCAGGACGACCGTTTTTGTAAATAACCGAAACTTTCCAGACATAAACGTCTTGCGGTGCCAATACGCCGTCCACATAACCGTCCCAACCTATGCAAATATCATTACTTGTAAATATTTTTTCTCCCCAACGGTTGTATATTTCAAGTTGATAATCTACTACACCGTATGCTTTTGGATAGAAAACATCATTCAAATTATCATTATCCACAATATATTTATCTCCGCAAGGATATACACCTCCGTTAGGACCGTTGGGATTAGGCGTAAATGCCGTCGGAAAAACAATCATACCGGAGTCTTGAACAATTACGGCATCGTGAATTGTTTTTGACTCAAAACAATCATGGTCGCTCCAAACATTTAAAGTTATATCATACAATCCCGGAGACGAATACAGGTGCATCGGATTTTCTTCGGCAAGTTCGGGATTTGTATCTAAAGTAGAACCGTCGCCGAAATCCCAATAATATCTGCTTCCGTAATCGGAATAATTATAACATGATATTTGTTGATCCGGCAACATTACCAATCTGGGCGACACATCAAAATCAACAACCGGTCTCGGATAAACAATAACGGTATCGGTTCTTGAATAATACGGATTCGATTGAGTTCCGCAAGCATCATTCCATGCAATTATTGTAGGATGATATACTCCCGGTTCGTCATAAACAAATACAGGATTGTTTTCTCTTGTAAATGTATCTGTATAATTCTGGTCGTTAATATCATAGAATCGCCATAATACCGAATCGGCATAATAAACTCTGTCGTCAAACTCTACAAGTAAATCCTGACATCCTTGTGCTATCAAAGAACCGTCATCGTAAGAGAACGGACAAGGCGGCAATACCACAACCGTATCTCTGTAAACGCCGTCGCATTGTCCGGAACTTGTTCCGGTAAGAGTTATCACAAATGTTCCGGGTTCGTCGTATCGGAAATCAAACGATCCTACAAACTCAGTATCATATCTGTTTTCGTTATTCCAACCGAAATCCCACAAATAAGAATCCAGATTAGTATCACTTCGGTTTTCGAATGTAAATATCGCATTAGGTATTCTTCTTTCGTGAGAACCACCTATTTGGAATTCCACATCCGGAACGGCATAAGCCGTAACCGTTGATTGGAAAGTATCGGTACATTGTGTTTCGTAATCTATCGCAACAAGATAAATTGTATAAACGGAATCAGTACTTCCCGTATTAGTAAATACGTGAGTAATATCATCATTAACATCATAAGTCGTTCCTACATAATTATCTTCCACTCTCCAACGGAATTCGTCGGGTTCGGTTAATCCGGGATAATAATCCGATGTGTTCGTAATAGTAACGGTATCCGGAGCGCAGAATGTCGTCGGGTCTGTTTCGAATCTTGCAATAGGCGGTAAATTATATCTTATCATAACGGTATCCCTTGACTGACAATTTCCGTTATCTACAAACCATTCGAAATAATTATCTCCGGGTTCGAGATCGTTTACAACGGTATTCCAAAGAGTATTGTCAACTATTGTTCCTCCTCCGAGGCCTACAACAGTCCACACTTCATTAGCACCTTCCATATGCTGAGCATTCATTTGATGAGTTCTTTCGCACAATACTGCATCATCTCCGGCATCTACAAATATGGAATCGTTTGTTATAAGCACGTCGTCATATGCCGAGTAACCTACAAAACTTACAGTCCAACGATATACATTAGTTCCCTGATTAATGCCTCTTACTATTGTCTTCGGGTCGTGAATATCGTCAAATACTCCGCCTCCGCTTACAATAGACCAAGTTTGAGAACTTGCTCCTATTTCCGAACGTGCGTTAAGTTTAGCCGTATCGGTACAAACTATTTGGTCGGCACCGGCATCCGGTATAAAGTTGGCAACTGTTATTGCTACATCGTCAGAAGACGAACAACCGTTTGTTTTGGTAACCGTCCATGTAAACCGGTTTACACCTGTAGGCATATTATCAACATAAGAAGTCGGACTTGTAAGGTCTGCTATATTTCCGCTTCCGGAAAGTATAGACCATTGTCCGGTACCGTCTGCCGGCAATTCTGCTTCAAAATAAGTTGAAGTAGTAAGAGGCGGTAATGTTTGGTCTTCTCCCGCATAAGCATCAAAATCATTATTTATAATTTGAACCAAATCGCCTCCGTTATCACATCCGTTTTCGTAAACGGTCCAGCGGAAAGTATTAACTCCTCTTTGTAAATTTGTTACAAGACTGTTAAATGCCGAAGGAGTTTGAACCACACCAGGTCCGCCTGCCGTTGTCCATATTCCGTAACCTCCGTTTTGAGGTTGGTCTCCGGAAAGATTTGTATAATCTTGACAAACCGCCTGGTCAGCTCCCGCAGTAGCTGTTACCACATTATTAGTAATTACCACGTTATCGGCATCGGTACAAGTTAAGTTGGTAACAGTCCAAGTTAAAGTATTTGTACCTTTTACCAATCCGGTAACGGTAGAGCCGTAATAAGTCGGGTCGGTAACCGTTCCCGCTCCCGCCGTTATAGTCCAAACACCCGTTCCGGCTATCGGATTTTCGGCAGAAAGCGTAGCTTCCGAATGACATACAAATTGGTCGCCTCCGGCATGTGCATGAACTAAATTATTTGTTATAATAACTTCGTCCCAAGCCGAACATCCGTTTTTGTAAACAGTCCAACGGAAAGTATGCGGCGAATTATCCTGCAAACCGTTAACAACCGTTGTATTTGAGGTAGGTGTAACAATTGTTACTCCGGGTCCGGAGAAACTCCAAATACCCCATCCGGGTGACGGGTCTTGTGCTTGCAATGTTACTGTTGTATCGCAAACTTCTTGGTTAAATCCCGCACTTGTGTAGAAAGAGTTTTCGGAAACTTGGACTTCATCTTGGTCGGTACATCCGTTACCGGAAACAGTCCACCTGAACACGTTAACTCCGGCACCTTGTCCGGTAACAACCGTTTCGTTGTTGCTCGGAGTTAATATCGTACCCGAACCGCTTACTAATGTCCATAATCCGCTTTCGCCGGGATATAATTCGTTGGCAACAAGATTAGCATCATTTCAGCAAGTTATAACATCCGCACCCGCCAATGCTTCAACCATATTATTTGTAATAACAACATCATCGTAATTAGAGCATCCTTCTTTTGTTATCGTCCATCTTAATGTATTGTCTCCTTTTAACAAGCCGTAAACTCTTGCCGTAGGACTTGTCGGGTCGTCAAACGAGCCGCCGCCAGCCCAAATACTCCAAGCACCGGTACATCCTTGTACAGGAATATTTCCGAGCAGGTCTGCAGAATCCGTACATATTACGTTCGGACCGGCAACACTTGCGCTTGCATCATAAAGATTATTAGTTACAACCAAATCGGCATAATCAGAACAAGTTCCGTTACTGATTGTCCATCTGAATTTATTTTCGCCTTTATTCAAGTTTGTAACTTCAGTATTATATAAAGCTGTATTTGTAATAATTCCGGTTCCTGCGGCAACGGTCCATACTCCGCTTTCGCCGGACTGAGGTTCATTACCGTTAAGATAAGCTGTTGTACCGCAAACACTTATACTGTCACCAACAACAGCTGACACAGAATTATTAGTAACAGTAACTATTGCCGATGAAGTACATGTTCCGTTTGAAATAGTCCATCTGTATTGATTTATGTCAGGTCCTATATTTCTAACCGTAGTAGTATTTCCGGTTGAATTATCGAAAATACCGCTTCCTGCGGCAACGGTCCATACTCCGGAACCTGTAGTAGGCGGATTTCCGCTTATAACGGTATAATCCAAGCATATTTCCTGATCTGAACTTACCGTTGCCGGAGACGGAGTATTATCATAAATACTTACATCATCGGAATTAGAACATGTTCCTCTGGTAACAGTCCATGTCAGTCTGTTTTCTCCTCCGGATAATCCCGAAACCGAAGTATTATATAAAGTCGGGTCGGCAAATATTCCGCTTCCTCCGGTTACCGTCCACATACCTGTTTCTCCGGCACCGGGTTGGTTTCCGTTTAATGCGGGATAATCAGAACCGCAAATTTCATCGTCCATACCCGCCGAAGCAAATACAAGTTCATTCATTATCAATACATCGTCATAAGATTCGCATATTCCTTCGGTAACTGTCCACCTGAAAGTATTGCCTCCCGAACCGAGACCTGTTACCAATGTATTGTAATTACTCGGGTTTGCAATTATTCCGGCACCTCCGAGTCTTGTCCATATACCTTCTCCTACGGAAGGATTATTTCCGGAAAGGACAACCGTTCCGTCGCAAACCGTTTGGTCGGCACCTGCATCGGCAGGAGTAGGTGTATCATTGGAGATTGTAACTACATCCCATGCCGAGCATCCTCCTTTTGTTGCAGTCCATTTAAAGATATTAGAACCGGATGCAAGATTTCTTACAACCGTATTATATAAGGTTGCATTATCAAATACCGGAGTTCCGGCAGAGTTAACGATAGTCCAAATTCCTGTTCCGGGAGCGGGATTATCGGCAGATAAAACGGCTGTATCCGTACAGAGCGATGCATCTAATCCGGCATCAGTAGTTATGGTATTGTTATCTATAACGATATCATCATAAGTAGAACATACGGAGTTTGATATTGTCCATCTGAATGTATTAGATCCCGAACCTATATCATAAGCCGTAGTAATGTTAGAGGTAGGATCCGCAATAGTAGCGGTTGCCCCGAACTCTTTAGTCCAAATTCCGGTTTCTCCCGAACCGGGGGCATTACCTACAAGAGTGTAAACAGAACTGCATATTTCAACATCCGGAGAAACTAATGCTACCGTCGGAGAAAGATTTGTTATTACAACCGTATCGGCAGCAGAACAGGTTCCGTTTGATAAAGTCCATACTAATCTGTTATCGCCTTGGACTAATCCGATAACATCGGTATTATATTGAGTGTCGTTAATAAATGAAGCTGTTCCTCCGGCTACGGTCCACAATCCTGATTCGCCGGTATGAGGAGCCAATGCTGCAAGGGTTGTTGATGTTCCGCATATCGAACGGTCAACACCTGCATTTACATCGGTAATTTCATTATTGTTTATGATTACCTCATCGGAATTAGAACAAGCGCCTTCCGTAATAGTCCAAGTAAATATATTAACTCCTTTACTTAATCCCGTAACGGTTGAATTATAGAAAGTCGGATTTGTAATTACTCCGCTTCCGCCGGAACGAGTCCATATTCCGGAAGCAGAACCCGGATTATTTCCTGCAAGTGTTGTATTATCCGAACATAAATCTTGGTCTAATCCGGCATTTACGAATACTTCGTTGTTTGTTACCACTACGTCGTCATAATCCGAGCAACCTGCGTAGCTTTGATGCCAACGCAAAGTATTCGGTCCGGGAGCCAATCCGGATACGGTAGTATTAAACATTGAAGCATTTGCAAAAGTTCCCGAACCTATTGCTTCCCAATATCCTGTTCCGGGATAAGGATCCGCCGCCATTAATGATGCTGTTCCGTCGCATGTTGACATATCGGTTCCGGCATCGGCAACGACATCGTTAAATGTTATTGTTACTTGATCTTCCGCCGAACAAGATGCGTTTGTAACAGTCCAAGTAAATATTGCGGAACCGTTTGATAAGCCGGTAACCGTAGTGTTCGGCAAGGTACTGTTTGTAATTACTGCAGTAATACCTCCTGTTTGAGTCCAAGCACCTGTTTCTCCGGCTGCGGGACTGTTTCCTGATAATGTAACGTTATCAACACAAGTTGATTGGTCGGGTCCGGCATTTACAACAGGCAGATTATTGTTTATTGTAACATCGTCATAATTGGTACATCCTGATTCCGTAACCGTCCATCTGTAAATATTTGTACCTTGTCCTATATCGGAGACGTAAGTTCCGTTGGAAGAAATATCGGTAAATGTTCCGCTGCCCGTAACAACCGACCAAACACCCGATCCGGGAGCGGGATTATTTGCTCCCATATACGTAAAGTTATCACACAAGTCTTGCGTTGCTCCGGCATTTGCAACCGGATTTACATAGGTTACCGTAATATTTGCATCATCTGAACAATCTCCGTTATCTATAGTCCAAACGAAAGTATTATTTCCTTCGGCAAGATTATGAGCATCCGTGTTGTATAAAGTAACATCATCAAAAGTTACTCCGGGAGTAAATGTAGTCCAAATACCGTTTTCACCCGGAGCGGGATTATTTCCCGTTAAGGTTATATTTCCGTCGCAAGTTAAAGCATCGGCAGCTGTTGCACTTACCGATCTGTTAACTATAACAACATCGTCATATACCGAGCAACTTCCTTTTGTTACCGTCCAACGGAAGGTATTGTTTCCGTTAGGTAATCCGGAGATGCGCGTTGTTTCCGACAATGAATTGTCTATTACAACACCGCCGATTCCCATATATGTCCAATATCCTGTACCTTGGAAAGGATACATTGCCGTAACCGGCGTAGCATTTAAGGTTGTAGTATCCGCACAAAGTAATTGGTCAGGACCTGCTTCAGCCGCAACAATATTGTTAATAATGGTAACATCGGCCGAACTGCTGCAAGATCCGTTAGATATAGTCCATGTGAATATATTTACTCCGGGATCCAGTCCTGTAACTAATGTTTGATAATTTGTCGGATTTGCAAATGTCCCGTTTCCCGTATTTAATGACCAGAGTCCTGTTCCGTATGAAGGAACATTACCTTGAAGGACGACCGAACTTGTGCAAACTTCTCTGTTTGCAGGTCCGGGAGCCGTAATAACGGCAATATCCGGATTTGTATTTTCTATTGTAATATCGTCGTAATTAGTACATATATCTCTTGTAACCGTCCAACGGAAAACGTTATCGCCCTGTGCCAATCCTGTAACCGTTGCATTATATTGTGTTGAATTGGAAATAATACCGCTTCCTCCTATAAGAGTCCAATAACCTGTTCCGGGAGCCGGGTCGTCGGCATTAAACGTATAAGAATCTACACAATCCGATACGTCCGGTCCTGCACTTAAATCGAAATTATTATTAGTTACTGTTATTGTGGTATTATCGTTACAAGTTCCGTTATCAACAGTCCATTTCAATGTAGTGGTAGATCCGTTCGGCACACCGGTAATTGTCGTATTATATAATGTACTCGGTGCCGTAACGGTTCCTCCTCCGGCTATTATTTCCCAATATCCCGTACCTCCGAAAGAAGCAGGGTCATTACCGGTTAAAGTAAAGTCTCCGTCGCATTCGCTTAAATCGCTTGCAACCGCCGTAACGGAGTTGTTTATTATCTGAACCAAATCAGAAGCCGAACAGTTTCCTTTAGTTACGGTCCATTGGAATGTTGTTGTACCGCTTTGCAAAGCGGATACCTGAGTATTTGTCAATAAAGAATTTTGTATTATTGCCGAACTTCCGCTTAAATCGGTCCAATATCCCGTACCCTGTCCGGGATATATTACGGAAGGATCCGTGGCATTTAAAACGGTATTGTCGGTACATAATGTTTGGTCAGGACCGGCTACCGCCGCAACTTCATTATTTGTTATAGTAATAATATCTTCGCTCGGAGCACAAGATCCTCTTTCTATAGTCCATTTAAATATATTATCTCCGGGAGTTAATCCGGTAACATTCATAATATAAGAATCCGAAGCATCAACAAATGTACCTCCGCCGCTGATTACCGACCAAAAACGATTATCTCCGTAATACGGTACGGGTTGATTTGCCGTTAAAGTAATCGTACCGTCGCAAGTTTCTGTATCTGCAGGACCGGTAATCAGTGCCGTACTCGGAGAATTATTAATAATATCGACATCAGCCGAGTTTTGGCATCCGTTTCTGTTTACCGTCCATGTATAAGTATTTGTTCCTTGCAATATTCCGGATACTACGGCAGTATTTGAAGATATGTCGCTGAAAGTTCCCGCACCTGCGGCAACAGTCCAATATCCGGTACCTGTCAAAGGATCATCGGCATTCATTGTTGCGGTATTTTGACAAATTGTTTGTGTAGTTCCGGCACTTAAATTAAAATTATTATTTGTAACGGTAATAGTAGTATTGTCGCTGCAAGTTCCGTTTGTAACGGTCCATCTTAAAGTTGTTACCGCTCCGTTCGGAACTCCTGTTACGGTAGTATTATATAAAGTACTCGGAGCTGTTATTGTTCCGCTTCCGGCAACTATTTCCCAATATCCCGAACCTCCGGTATAAGTAGAAGGATCGTTACCGGTTAACGTAAAGTCGCCGTCGCATTCTTCCAAATCCGTTGCTACCGCTTCAACGGAATTATTTGTAATAAGAACATCATCGGATGCCGAACAAATACCTTGAGTAACAGTCCATGTAAAAGTTGTTGTTCCGATAGGTAAACCGGTAACTTGAGTGGTCATTACCGAAGGATCAACTATTACGGCCGTATTTCCGGTAGTATTTGTCCATATTCCGGTTCCTTGATTAGGATATATAACAGAAGGATCGGTAGCATTTAAATTAGTGTTATCCGCACAAAGCATTTGATCGGCTCCGGCAACTGCCGTTACTTCGTTATTAATAACGGTAATTTGATCTTGCGATGTACAAGTTCCGTTAGATATAGTCCAAGTTAAAACATTATTTCCGGGGTATAAATTATTAACGGTTGTTTGATAATTTAAACTGTTCGTAAAATATGCACCCGTCGGAGATGTTGAAATTGTCCACACACCGGTACCGAATACCGGGTTGGTTCCTTCAACGGCAATCGAGTTTGTACAGACCTCTCTGTCGGAAGGAATGGGAGTAACAATTGTTGCAACGGTAGGCAAGTTATTTATTATTTTCACCGAATCAATTGCCGTACAACCTCTTACAACATCAGTAACAGTCCAATAAAATACATTGTCTCCGGGGGTTAAACCCGTAACGGTTGAATTGTACAGAGTAGGAACGGTAACCGTTGCTCCTCCTGCAACTACCGACCATATTCCCGAGTATCCCGCACCGTGATCTTGAGCTCCGAGAGTTGCCGTTGATGAACATAAAGCTTGGTCGGGTCCGGCGGAAGTCGAAAATTCTCCGTTATCTATCGTAATATCTATGCTGTCTCTACATCCTGCCGTATTACTTACCAACCATCTGAAAGTATTAACTCCGGTTCCGAGATTTGTTACGGAAGAAACGTTTAATGTCGGATCCGTAATTACGGGTGAGCCGGAAGACCCTATCAATGTCCATAACCCGTCTGCAGAACCGGGATTATTTCCGTCAAAAACAGCACTGTTCGTACAAACAACTTGGTCTGAAGCATTTGCATAGACCGCATTATTTGTAACATTAGCATCGTCAGAATCGGAACATCCTCCGAGAGACATAGTCCATCTGAACGTATTAAGTCCTTGTGTTAAGTTTGTAACTTTAGAATTATAAAAAGTCGGATTTACAACAGTACTTGTTCCCGTAATTACTGACCATGTTCCCGTTCCTTGATACGGGAAATTCAGATTCGGGTCGGCAGCCAATAAATCGGTACTGTCGGCACAAACAAATTGCGGCAATCCGGCTTCAGCTATTACCATATTATTAGTCAATACGATATTATCGGATTTAGAACATCCGTTGTTAGTTACCGTCCATACAAATTCGTTATTTCCGGGTTGTAAACCTGTAACTGCTGTATTAATGTCGGTAGGATCAACAATTATTGTTGAAGCACCTCCGGCGTATATACTCCAAATTCCCGTACCTATCGGCGGAGCAGGGCTAACCGATATAGTTGAATTTACACCGCAAACTTCTTTGTCTGCTTCCATGGTAAAGTCGTCCGGTTCGTTATTTATAATTTCAACTTCGTCGTCGGCAGAACAATTTCCTTTTACAATATGCCATCTGAATCTGTTTTGTCCTTGTGCTAAATTTGTAACACCGGAATTATATAAAGTAGGAGTTGTAACAGTTCCTCCGCCAAAAGTAGTAAACCATTGTCCTGTTTCTCCGTTTGCCGGCACACCTCCGTTTAAAGTCGCTGTATTCGTACAAACACTGAAATCGGGGCCTGCATTGGATGTTACGGTATTATTATCAACTTGAACCAAATCCGATGCATTACATCCGAAACGCGTAACATGCCATTCGAAGACGCTGTTAGGTTTCGGAATTCCCGTAACGGCTGTATTGTATAAAGTAGGATCTTGAATTGTTCCTCCTCCGGAATATATAGTCCAATATCCTGAAGCACCTCCGACGGTTCCGGGCTGTTCTGCCGCAAGAATTATATCTCCGTCGCAAGTTTCGAGGAGGTTGGGATCAGTATTGACATCAGCATCTATCGTAAATTCATTATTCGTAATATCCAATGTACTTGAAGCATTACATCCTCCTTTTGTTATAGTCCACGTAAGATTGCTTATTTTAGAACCTACATTATTTAAGTTTCTGACAGTTGTATTATATAATGTGGGATTATCAAATGTAACCGTTCCGGGAAATACCGACCATTGTCCCGTCGGGAAAGGAGCAGAACCGGTATTGTAAATATTCGGATCCGTAGCCGATAATACATACCAATCTTGGCAAACAGCACTGTCGTTATCCGCAACACCGTGTAATATAGCATCTTGTCCTATTCGGTCATCGGCATCAGACATCACCATATTATTAAATACCGTAATTGTATCCGAAGACGTACATCCGTCATTATCTATAGTCCAAACAAAATATCTTGTCCCGAGACCTATGCCGGTAACATTAGTAACATTATCAGTCGGGGAAGCTATAGTTCCCGAAGGAACCGGGACTTCAGTCCAAAGACCTTGCCCCCATATCGGAACATTAGCTTGTAATGTCGTATAATCTTCGCATATTTCGTACGAATCGGGTAACGCGACTACCGAAGTTGTGGGTATTCTGACTTGAACAACAACTTGGTCGGAAGCTGAACACGTTTTTCCGTTATGTGTTGCGGAAACATTCCAAGAATAAATATGGTCGCCGTTTTGCATTCCGGTAACAAGCGTATTATAAAGTGTAGGAGTTACAATAACGGACGGTCCGGGATTAATAACCGGAGACCAATATCCTGACATAGGCGGATTAACTTGTGTAGCGCCTAAATTATAAGTTGCTCCGGGTCCTTCGACACCGCAAACGAAGCCGTCGGAGCCGGCTTCGGCAACAACAGTGTTATTAAATACCGTCATGGTATCGGTTAATTCACATTGTCTGGTTATTCCTGCAACATAATCGCTGAAATCATGAACAGAATGCCATATGAAAGAAACTTCCGTTTGTTGGGGAATTCCGGTAACCGAAGTATTTGTAAGTGATGTATTTTCGAAAGTTACGATACCCGAAGGCCAAGCCGACCAATAACCTGAATAATATCCTTCTTGCCAGATATCGTTAGGCGGTACGGGGTCTTCAAAATACCAATGTCCCGTTACATTATTGGCATTTAAAGATGTAGAATCATCACAAATTGTTTGGTCTAAATCGGCATTAGGAGCAGGCGGCAACAAATTCCAAACTACTATATCATCAGAGTTGCTGCATATTCCGTTAGTAAGAGTCCAAGTAAACGTATTTCGACCGGTAGACAGTCCTCTTACAATATCATTAGCCAAAGTAGAAGTATTTGTTCCTGAAGAAACGAAAGTTCCCGAACCTCCGAACCAAATACCCGTTGCACCGGCAGGAACATTAGCCGATAATTGTGCAGTATCGGCACACATATATATATCCGCGCCTGCATCCGCAACGATACCGCTGTATGTTACATTTAAAGTATCCGTTAAATCACAAACCAAAGGATTGGAATCTGTATATCCGGCATAAGGTCCTGTATATTCGTTAGTTACAGTCCACAGAAATGTATTTAAGCCGGAAGTTAAGTCTTGTGCCAAAGCATCGCAAGCAAAGAAAGTACAAGAATTTCCGACAATATGCGCACCTCCGGTAAGTACCGTCCAAGAAGCATCTGTATATCTTGCCGGAACATTTGCGGAAAGAACGGTATGGTCCACACAAACTTCCTGATCGGGACCGGCATCGGCATTAGAAGGACGCCCGCTGTATATATAAACATCATCAGACATCAAACAATTTAAATCATGGTTAATGATTGTCCACCTGTAAATATTAGTATATGCAGCCATATCCCTTACGGTAGTATTATGATCCGTAGGATCATCGAATACTCCGTTTCCGAAAATAGTAGTCCATTCTCCCGTTGTGTTATACACATGAGGCGGAGAGGAAAAAACAGTATCGGGATCTGTTCCGTTTAAAGTATAATAATTTTCACAAACGGCATCATTTGTACCCGCTTGTACATCTTCAAAATCACCGAGAGAAGTTATTTCCACCGTATCCGTAAGTTCGCAAACTATAGGATTCCCCTGAGAATCGGTAAAATTATTTCTTTTATGCCATACAAACTGTGTCATTCCGTCTTGTATAGGTTCCACATGTGTATTAAAAGGCATATGAGTATCATTATCCGGTATTACATTGCCTGTTTCGGGGTCGTAGAAAGTTCCCACATCCGGTAATTGTTCCCACCAATGTTCTTGAGTACATGAAGCTTCGTCCAAAGCATCGAGGTTTACAACATTATCACAAACCGTTGTATCTATACCGGCATCCGGGGCCTCCGGTAAACCGTTAAGAACTCTGACTTGATCCGTAGATTCACAAGTACCTCTTCTGATAACCCATTCAAAAACATTAACGGCATTAACATTTGTCCACCAATCCGGGGTCCAAGGAGTACAGTTATAATCAAGATTTGATACTGAAGAATTTGCCAAAGTCGGGTCGGTAATAGTTGCTCCTCCCGCAATTACTCGCCAAAAACCGATTTCTCTGGTTGCATCATAATTACTTCCGTTTAAGTTGGGTAAATAAGTACTGCACACAATTGTATCATTCCCTGCATCGGCAGGTGTCGGAATGCTGTTTATTACTGTTATGGTATCCGAATCGGTACAAATTCCGTTAGAGATGGTCCAAATAATATTATTGGCTCCGGGATCCAAATTACTGACAGTTGTATTCCAAGATAAAGGATTGTCAATATGAGAACCTCCCGATTGTACTGTCCAAAATCCGTTTGCAAAAACAGCAGGATTTGCTATATCTTGAGTTGAAGGATTATTTGCAGTAATTAAAGGAGAAGGATCCGTACATGATATTAAAGGATCTGTAGTTGAAATAACGGCATCAACCGACATATTATATATAGTAACAATATCGTCGGAAGAACAAATATCATGAGATACCGTCCATTGTAAAACATTTATTCCTCTCTGAAGATTTGTAACCAAAGTTGTATTTGAGTTAGGATTAACGATATTTCCGCTGCCGGTAGTAAAAGACCAAAGTCCTGTTTCTCCCGCCTCAAGCGGTGTAGCTGCAAGACTGTAATCATTTACGCATATAGTATCGTCAAGTCCGGCATCCACAACCGGAGGATAATAATAATTTACAGTAAGATCTGCCGTAGATTCCGGACAAGTTCCGTTTGTAATATGCCATGTAAATAAGTTAGCGCCTTCTTGTAAATTAGATACACCTGTAGTAGCGTTATTAGCATCTGAAATAACCACACCTGCCGTAGAAGTTGTCCAATATCCTGATTCGTCAGGATCTGCGGCATCCGCCGGAGTAGCAATAATAGTATATGTACCGTCGCATGAAGTACTAGGGTTCGGAGTTGTTATTGTTGCCGTTGTAGGAATATTATTTTGAACATCAACACTTGCTTGTGCCGAACATCCGTTTACGGTTACTGTCCAAATATAGGTATTAACAACATCTTGATTGGAACCTGTAACTGTAGTGGTAGGAGCTGTAGCATCAGCGAAAACTCCTCCCCCGGCTCCGACAGTCCAAACTCCCGTTCCTCCCAATGCCGCAGGGTCATTACCTTGAACAATAAAAGGTTCCGAACATATTTCAGCCGGAGCTCCGGCAGTTGCCCATACTTCTATAACGTCCACATTCATAATTGCATAATCCGAACATGTTTCTTTAGTAACAGTCCAACGGAATTGATTAGTATTGTAATTTAAACCCGAAACGGCGGTTGTTCTGTTTGTAGGATTAGCAATAACCGGAACCGGTGAAGGAGAACCTTCGACGGTCCAAAGTCCTGTTTCTCCCGGATTTAAAGCATAATCGGCTTGCAGAGTCGCATTAGTTCCGCAAACATTTGTAATATCCGTTACCGAAGCAACAACGGTATTATTAACAATCACAACATCGTCCCAAACTTGGTAGCTTCCGTCCGAATTTGATAAAGTCCAACGGAAAGTATTACTGTTGTTCGGAGCAAGTCCGCTGTTAAGTCCGGTAACTAAAGTATTATAAAGCGTAGGATCGGCAAAAACGCCTGCTCCGTCTATAACAGACCAAGTTCCGGTATATCCGCTCGGAGGTTGGTTTCCGTTAAGAACATATGAATTATCCACGCAGGTAGTGTCATCTACGCCTGCATTAGCCGTAACACCCGAAGTTATTACAAGATTCCATGATTGATTAACAGTTGAAGTTCCGTCCGAAACGGATATTGTAATCGAATTATTTAAAGCTGCTCCGCTCGGGGGTGTTCCGGATAATGTTGCGGTACCGTCGCCGTTATCCGTAAGTGTAAGCCAAGAAGGTATTGTTACGGCAGAAATTGTCAGAGGATCGCCGTCAGCATCGGTTGTTGTAATACTGTAAGTATAAAGTACGTTTTCAGAGCCTGTGGTAACAGGTGTTGAAGTAAATTCCGGGTCATCGTTAACCGCAGTAATGTTTATATTGAAATCGGTAGCGGATATAGAGCCTCCGCTGCCGTCCGAAACCTTAAAAGTAAAAGAATCAGTTGTTCCTTCAGAACCGTCATGCGAATATGTTAAAGCATTTGCGTCTATATCAGCTTGAGTGAACGTGCCGTTAAGAGCTAAAACAGTTCCGCTTACGGAGAGAGTTCCGTGAAGAGGTAAAGCCGTAACGGTAAAAACAATTTCGGAAGCAGTATTATCGACATCGGTAACTTGTAACAAAGCGTTGGAGATTATATTGTTTATATCTCCTTCATTAATATTCAAAGGGTTATTATTTACTAACACCGGCACATCATTTACGGCATTAATCGTAATCGTAAAAGTTTGTGTCGGGCTTGTATCATCGCCTCCGTTTGCCGTTCCGCCGTCGTCGGTAAGATATATATCAACATTTGCAACTCCGTAAGCATCTGCAAGCGGAGTATAAGTTAAATCGCCGGTAGCGGGGTCAACATCAGGTTGAGCGGTAAATAAGCCGGCATTATCATTGGATAAGTGAAAAGTGAGATTTTGCGTAAGTTCCGGGTCTCCGTCATCAATATTTGTTGCCCAAGCATTTACCGTTTGCGCTCCTGCATCTTCGTTTATTGTTTGGTCTGCACCTTTTGTGAAGGAAGGTTCGCTGTTTACGGCATTTACATTAATAGTCATCGTATATGTAGTGCTGAAGTCCGTTCCGTCATATACTCTGAAATTGAAACTTGTATAAGGGTTACCGTTTTCATCCGGATTAGGTCTGTATCTTAAAATATTCGAAGATATATCGGAAACATTTACGATATTTCCTGCCGCGAGCGGCGATTCCGAACCGTTAATTGTTCCGTCGCCGTCGGTATCAAGCCATAAATCGCCGAGTCCGGGAACTGTTGTTGTTTCCAATTGAGAGAAAGCATCTCCTTCAACATCGGCATATCCGAAGTCTGCTTCGGCGAAAGTATAGAAAAGATTTTCCGGTGCGGAAACGGTATTATCGGCACCCGTAGGCGGGTCGTTAACTGCCGTAACGGTAATTGTAAATGTTTGAGAAGGACTTGTATCATCGCCTCCGTTTGCCGTTCCGCCGTCGTCGGTAAGATAAACGGTTACGTTTGCAACTCCGTTTGCATTTGCCGCCGTAGTAAAAGTTAAATCGCCGGTAGCGGGGTCAACATCGGGTTGAACCGAAAAAAGCCCGTTATTATCGTTTGATACGTGAAATGTTAAAGTTTGCCCGGATTCATCCGGAGCTCCGGCATCTATGGATGATGCCCATGCACTGAAAGTATATGCTCCGACATCTTCATTTACTGTTATATTTCCTCCTGCCGTAAAATAGGGTTCGCTGTTTACCGCCAATACATCAATTGTCATTGTATATGTTGCGGTGCTGTATTGAGTTCCGTCATTAACTCTGAATTGGAAATACGTATATCCTGCACCGTTTTCATCAGGCAACGGCATATATTTCAGATATCCGGAATTAATATCGAATGCAGATACTACGTCGCTTGAAGCTAATGCCGTTTCCGAACCGTTTACCGTGCCGCTTCCGTCTGTATCAAGCCACAGCGTGCCTTTTCCGGGAGCCGTGGTAACTTCTATATGGTCGAAAGCATCGCCTTCTACGTCGTTATATCCGAAATGCCCGGTAGCAAAAGTAACCGAGGCATTTTCGTAGCAAGAAACCGTATTGTCGGCACCCGTAGGCGGGTCGTTAACTGCATTTACGGTAATAGTAAAATTATAATGGCTGCTTTCGTCGTCGCCTCCGTTTGCCGTTCCGCCGTCGTCGGTGAGATATACGGTAACTGTTGCGGAACCGTTTTGGTCTGCTGCCGGAGTGTATGTTAAATCTCCGGTAACGGGGTCAACATCGGGTTGGGCGGAGAAAAGCCCGTTATTATCATTTGACACATGAAATGTTAAAGTTTGCCCCGATTCGTCAGCGGGTCCGGGGCTCATTGCCGCAGCCCATCCGCTTACCGTTTGCGGTCCTGCATCTTCGTTTACTGTTTGATTTGCACCGCTTGTAAAAGAAGGTTCGTCATTAACCGGAGTAATATCGAAAGTCATTGTGTAAGAAGAAGAACTCCAGCCGTCGTCTCCGTCGTAAACCCAAAAGTCGAAATCGTTATAAGAGTTTCCGTTATCGTCGGGATCCGGTCTGAATTTAATTCGCGGTATATCTCCTTCGGGAATGTCTGTTGTGGAGGTTATTTCTTCTCCCGAGTCAATATCATTATCTCCGTCGGAGTCGTAAAATAATGTCCCCGAACTTCCGGAGAGCGGAGTTACTCTTACGGTAGTAAACGGGTCTCCGTCGGAGTCGCTGTAATTAAAATCTCCCGAGACAAAAACATAGTCGTTGTCTTCGAGAGCGGTTACCGTATTATCGGCTGCCGTAGGCAATTGAGCTTCAGCCGATAATCCGACAAGGGTAAACAGGAATAGAACAAAAAACTTTTTCATGTGTCTGTTTTTATAATTTTATTTAAAATTTTATCTTAAAATAAGGTTAAATTAATATTTAACCGAGCATTAATATACACATACAATACGCTCATAATCAATCAATTATCATAGAAACAGATTGAAATTCACGTATTTATCGCAAATCAATTACATTTACAAGACTTTATAAGAAGTCAAATAGTTGCATTAACTTGCAGAATATCATAATTTTTTTTAAAGCAAAAAGTATTCCTTTTATTTTACTTTATTTTGCTTAAAAATTAATTCCGAAATATATATCTTTTTTTACATTTGTAAAAACTTTTTTCATGAAAATGCTTGAAAATTCGGTTGTTAAACTAAGAGGTTTAGAGCAAAGCGATATTGATTTTCTTTATGAAACGGAAAATGATATCAGCTTATGGGAAGTAAGTAATACGGTTAAGCCTTACTCGAAATATGTTTTAGAACATTATTTAAAAAATTCACATCTTGATATTTTTACGGTAAAGCAGGTTCGTCTTGCCGTAGAGAGTGTAAACGACGGCAGTTTTGCAGGTTTTGCGGAGTTGTTTGATTACGAACCTGTTCATATGCGCGCAGGTATCGGAATAGTTATAAAAGAATCGGAAAGGAGGAAAAGATATGCCGAAAATACTTTAGATCTTATAAAAGTATATTGTAAGGATATTTTGCGGCTTAATCAGATATACTGCAATATAGGCGCCGATAATCATATAAGCATCAGATTATTCGAGAAGTCGGGATTTGAATATTCGGGAATAAAAAAACAATGGCTTAATACTTCCGAAGGGTTTAAAGATGTTTTATTTTATCAGTATTTTTTTTAAATATTATGTTGTCATAATCTTTTTCGGTAATTGATTTATCCAATCTTTTGCCGAAAATTACCGTTAAAATCAAAGTAATGTCGTTTATATAAGGTTTACCGCAATATTCAAGTTTTACGAACTGTTTTAGTTCAGAATAATTAGAATAATAAAATTCCGAGAATCGTAATATTAGTTTGTCTTTTTTAATCAGCCATACAGCTTCGAATTTTCGACTGTCGGACTTTTCGTCAACGGTTATAAAGCAGGTAAAATAATTCCATTTAAATTTTTTACGTTTTGATTTAAAAAGAATATTTATGACTTCAATACCTTCTTCGTCAATATTTATTATTTTGATTTGCGTAAAAATTATAAATAAGAATAAGGTAAAAACTGCCGCAAATATTAAAAACATCAAAAAATTTTCATTGCCGAAATAAAAATCCCCGCCGGAAAAGAATTTATAAGCAAAATATACTGCCGCCGCAAAGTATAATATTGTCGAAGCATATATTAAAATAATATTAAACGAGAATTTAAATTTTGATTTAATTGTATAATTTGCTATTCTGTTAAAGTGTTCCATATTTCGATATCGTCAATCCATTGATGTTTAGGATTAGAGTTTCCGTATATTTGTCCTAACATTATAAATTCGAGCGGTTTGTCATTACCCGTAAATGATCCCGTATATCGTGCCACAGTTTTTCCGTTAACTCTCCATAATGCCGTACCGTCTTCATCTTCGCTCCAATGCCAGTAAAATTCGTTTACGAACCATTTGTTTACCGGCACCGGGATATTTCTGTTATCCTTTTCCCAAACCGGTGTATCCGGATTTTTATCGCCCTGAAAATGCCAATACGGAATACCGTCATCATCGGTATATATAAAAGAAATCAGTCTGAAACCTTTACCTTCGGCATAATCTTTCGATTTCCACTCGAAATAAGTTCTCCACATATTCGGTTTAAATAAACTTGCACTGTCTAACTTTATTCTGAATTTCACATATAAATCTGCGGTTCCGTCTTTTATGTTCAATATTTCGTAAGGGCATTGAGTTACTCCGGAATTATAATTTTCTTGTTGATAAAGAGCTTTAGTCTGTTTGCCGTCATATCCTGTTACCGTTTGCAATTCGGCAAAGACAGCATTATGATTATCATCGTCGATATAATGCAAAGCGCTGCTTTCGGCTCCGAGAATGCTTAGAGGCCAATAGAATCCGGTTACCGTATCTTTGCCTCTTATAAATCGGTAATCTTCATTGCCGGCATAAGCAACGGTATCAATATAAACATTGCCTTCAAAACCGGATTTAAACAGTAATACCGGTTCGGGAGTAACATAAGAATCGTCTTTATCGCAAGCCGGTATCATTAAAATCGAGTATAAAACAAAAAAACAACCTGCCGCCTTCCTCATAAAAACAATCAATTTTAGTAAATTATTATCTTAATAACTTCAAAATAATAACATATATTGTTATCAAACATTTTTATTTATTTGGCATAATCATCTAAAAAATATAATTTCGGCTTTTGTTAAAAACAGAATAAATCATTAAACTAATTTATAAATGAGCGTATTAGTAAATAAAAATTCAAAAGTTATAGTTCAGGGATTTACCGGAAGCGAAGGAACTTTTCATGCACAGCAGATGATTGAATACGGCACAAACGTTGTCGGAGGGGTAACTCCCGGAAAAGGCGGACAGTTCAGATTAGACAAACCTATTTTCAATACGGTTGAAGAAGCCGTAAAAGAAACCGGAGCAGACGTATCTATTATTTTCGTACCGCCTGCATTTGCCGCCGATGCGATTATGGAAGCCGCAAATGCGGGAATAAAAGTAATTGTTGCAATTACCGAAGGTATTCCTACCGCCGACATGGTAAAAGTGAAAGAATATTTAAAAGACAAAGATACTACATTAATAGGTCCGAACTGCCCGGGGATTATTACTGCCGAAGAAGCAAAAATAGGCATTATGCCGGGCTTCATATTTAAAAAAGGGAGCGTAGGGATTGTATCAAAATCCGGAACATTAACTTACGAAGCCGTTGACCAAATAACAAAAGCCGGATTAGGACAAACAACGGCAATAGGTATAGGCGGCGACCCCATAATAGGAACTTCCACACTCGATGCAATAAAACTTTTTGAAGCCGACCCTGAAACCAAAGGCATAGTAATGATAGGCGAAATAGGCGGAAACATGGAAGCCGAAGCCGCAGAATGGATAAAAGAACACGGCACAAAACCCGTAGTAGGATTTATTGCCGGCGAAACGGCACCCAAAGGGAAACGAATGGGGCATGCAGGTGCAATTATCGGCGGAAAAGCAGATACCGCACAAGCAAAAAAACAAATATTAAGAGAGTGCGGAGTGCATGTTGTAGATTCGCCCGCCGATATAGGAAGCAAAATGGCGGAACTTTTAAAGTAATTTTAACTCAAAATAAATCGAATATTCCCTGCGTAATATTTGCGCGGGGATTTTTTTGCATTCTCGATGAGTTCGTTTTCAGGTTTATTCCGTAAAACATAATCGAATATGTTTTATGACATATGTAAATACTTTTATAATTCTTAAGTTTGAAGTTAATTTGATTCTTTAAAATCTTTAATTCTAAAGTTATGGAATACAGAACAGAACACGACACGATGGGAGAAGTAAAAGTTCCCGCCGATAAATATTGGGGAGCCCAAACCCAACGCTCCAGAGAGAATTTTAAAATAGGCGAGCCCGCCTCAATGCCCAAAGAAATAATTAATGCTTTCGGATATTTAAAAAAAGCCGCCGCTCAGGCAAATTTTGAGCTCGGAGTGCTTCCTGAAGAAAAGAAAAATTTAATAGAAAAAGTTTGCGACGAAATAATCGAAGGAAAATTAGACGACCAATTTCCGCTTGTAATATGGCAAACAGGTTCGGGAACTCAATCCAACATGAACGTAAACGAAGTTATATCCAACAGAGCGCAAGTTTTGAACGGAGGTAAACTTACCGATAAAGAAAAATTTATACACCCCAACGACGACGTAAACAAATCGCAATCGTCCAACGATACATTTCCTACGGCTATGCACATTGCCGCATATAAAATGCTTATAGAAAAAACAATACCCGGAATAACAAAACTTCGGGATACTCTCGAAGATAAATCGGAAGCATTTAAAAAAATAGTAAAAAACGGCAGAACTCACTGGATGGATGCCACACCATTGACACTCGGACAAGAATTTTCCGGATACGTATCGCAACTCGACCACGGTCTTAAAGCACTTAAAAATACAATGGAACATCTTACCGAGCTTGCTTTGGGAGGAACAGCGGTAGGAACAGGCATTAACACCCCGAAAGGATACGACAAACTCGTGGCACAAAAAATAGCTCATCTTACCGGCTTGCCTTTCGTAACCGGAACGAATAAATTCGAAGGTTTGGCGGCGCACGATGCAATTGTGGAATCTTCCGGAGCATTAAAACAACTTGCGGTAAGTTTAATGAAAATAGCAAACGACATTAGAGTTATGGCATCAGGTCCGAGAGGCGGAATAGGCGAATTGATAATTCCGGCAAACGAACCCGGTTCGTCCATAATGCCGGGAAAAGTTAATCCTACGCAAGTAGAAGCTCTTACGATGGTATGCACGCAAGTTATAGGAAACGATGCCGCAATTACCGTAGGCGGAATGCAAGGACATTTCGAGCTTAACGTATTTAAACCGGTTATGATTCATAACTTCTTGGAGTCGGCAAAACTTCTCGGCGATGCATGCGTATCGTTTAACGATAAACTTGCCGAAGGCATAGAACCTAATTACAAAGAAATTAAACATAAACTCGAAAATACGCTGATGCTCGTAACGGCATTGAACACAAAAATAGGTTACGAAAAAGCGGCAAAAATAGCCAAAAAAGCTCATGCCGAAGGCATTACTCTAAGACAAGCGGCAATAGAACTCGGTTTTGTAACCGACGAGCAATTTACCGAATGGGTAGATCCGGCAAAAATGGTTGGTTCGTTAGAATAAATAAATTATGAAAATATATAAATGATAAAACCGGGTTAATAATCCGGTTTTTTTATTTACCGGAAAAGTCGGTTTTGTTTTCAAAACTTTTTTTGCCGAATATTGTAATACTATCTTCCGTATTGTTGAAATTTGAAAAGTTTTTCAATCGGCAGAATTAAGTTTTTTATATCTTTGATTTATTTTTTGCTTGTAAAGCGTAAAATAAAATATCCGGAAAAACCGGCAATTAAAGACCCGATAATGATTCCGAGTTTTACCGAATTTATACTCGAAAAATCTCCGGGAAAAGCTAAATTATTAATAAACATCGACATCGTAAACCCTACACCGGCAACGGCGGCAATACCGATAATTTGTTTAAAATAAACACCCGAAGGCAGTTCAATGATTTTTAATTTTATCCCGAGATACGAAAATAATGCCACTCCGATAAATTTTCCGACAAGTAAACTGAAAGCAATATTGAACATTAAAGAAAAATCAAATTCAGTATTGCCGCTTACGATAACACCTGCATTTGCAAATGCAAAAACGGGAAGAATAAAATAGGCAATCCAATTATGCAACTTATGCTCCAAATGCTGCAAAGGCGACCTCACGTTACAAGACAATGCATCCAGCTTATCAATTGTTTCCGCTTCTTCTTTCGTCAAAAGTATATTTTCATTATTTTTTTCTGATGATTTCAATATCGTATCCGCAATCATCTTTAAGCGTTTTGAAAAAGATTTTACATCGGTTTTTCGTCTTATCGGCACGGTAAAAGCTAAAAGAACTCCGGCAATGGTAGGATGAATACCGGATTTTAAGAATAAGAACCAAATAACAATTGAAAAAATAATTCCGATTTCGCGCGAATATTTCTTTTTGTAAATCAGAGCCAAAACAATAATTAAAACGAGGGCATAAAGCAACAACATCCATTTAATACCGGTACTGTAAAAAACCGCAATAACAATAACTGCCGCAATATCGTCAATAATTGCAAAAGCCGTTAAAAAAATTTTAAGACTCAAAGGAACGCGTTTCCCGAGAATAGCGAGAATTGCCAAAGCAAAAGCAATATCTGTTGCCATCGGTACTCCCCACCCTTTTACGGTTTCGGGATTTTGATTTAATGTTAAAAAAAATATTACGGGAATAATCACTCCGCCCAGAGCGGCAATAAGCGGAAAAGCAGCTTTCTTTATCGTATTTATTTCTCCGATTAAAAGTTCTCGTTTCAGTTCCAAACCGATAAAGAAAAAGAATATCGCCATTAAACCGTCGTTTATCCATAAAATTAACGGCTTTCTGATTTCAAAATCCTTAAAGCTTATCCCGATTTTATAATTTAATAAAGATTGATAGCTTGCAGCGAAGCCGGAATTTGCCCATATTAAGGCAACAATTGTTGCTCCGAAAAGCAAAATACCCGCAAAACTTTCAAGTTTTACGAATTTCTGAACAGGTGAAAGAAAGACGTTATCCGGCATCTTACATTTTTTTACAGATTAAAAAATACTCTATATTCATCATTCCGCCTCAGGCATCTTATTTTAACGACTTTATCAGCCTTACGGCAGAATATTAAAAATCTTCGATTATATTTTTATTTTATTGATAAGCGGATTGGCATATATTCCGTAATATATTTTTTCCAATAAATTTTGATTGCCTTTTAAAGACGATACGGTTTTCTCGCACAATAAAATCATTTTTGTTTCTTCGGCTTTTGTGTATTTACCTTCTTTCATAAATTTTTTTGAACCGGTAAGAATATCAAAAGCAATGTAATTGGGTTTTGTAAGTTTATAATTTTCGTAAATCTGCTCGTCGATACGCCTTGCAAGTTCGGCAAATTTTTCGTTTTTCTTTTTAATTTTACCTATACTCTGCAACTTACCGTTTACGGGTTTTCCGAAAACAATGTTTATTTCTCCTTTCATTCCGTAAAGTCCTCGTCCCATATCCGCCAAATCTTCTTCCGGAGTTTTAGTGTATTTTTCGCCCGATATTTTAGCGTAAGTTGCGGCAACTTTCGATTCTATCGCCGGTTCGTTTTCGTAGGATATGCTTACGGGTATTATATTCAGTTCTCTAAAATCGTCAATAAAATTTCCGGTTCCGCTCATACCGAACATTTTTAATATTGCCGGGTCTGTTTTATCATTGCCGTCTTTTGTTCTGCCCTCGCGTTGTGCTATCCAAACGGAATTTTTTCTGTTTATAATAGTATCTCTGATGTAAGCCGACAGTTTGTGCGAGCCCTCAAACATAGCTTTACCTTTTAAATCTCTGCGAACTATAAAAGATTTGTTTAGTCTTATAAGAATCTCTATCCACCTATATATAAGCAAGTTATTTCCTACACCCGATTCGCAGGTATCATATCCGTTTTGCAAAAACAAGTAGTTAATTAAAGCCGGGTCGGAAATAATATCTCTGTGATTAGAAATGAACAAGTAAGGTTTATTTTTTTCAATATTTTCGAAGCCCTCAACCTTTAAAGAACTTACGGTAAGTTGTAATAATGCCGTTATATACTCCGAGATATATTTTTTTTGAAAATCGTAAACCGAATTAACGCGCGACAATTCTCTGCTCAGTCTCTCAATTCGCTCGTCGGGATATATTTTTTTCAGTATGTATATAAATTCTTCGTCTTTTAAAAGTTCGAGTAATTTATGATGAACTTCGTTATCTCGATATGAGCGAATATCTTCAAAATTGAATTTTTGCATGGTTAAAATATTAATGTTCGCAGTTATGGTCGTGATTATGGTCGTGGTTGCAAAGATTTGCGGTTGTTTTTAAAGTTCCGGCAATAAATTTCCGTATAATTTCAGCAGGATTATCAGCCGGGGCTCCGGTAAAAACATTAATATTACGATTGTTCAGAATATCTACGGCTTTAGGTCCTATTCCTCCGGTAATTAAGTCGGTAACTTCGTTTTCGGCAAGCCAGTTCGGAATTACTCCGAATTCGTGAGGCGGAGGCATCTCCATTTGTTCTTTAATTATTTTTCCGTCTTCTACATAATAAAAGTAAAAATACGGTGCATGACCGAAATGAGCGGAAAGTATTCCTTCCGATACGGGTATTGCTATTTTCTTCATTTTACGGAGTTTTGTATTTTTTTATATCGAACGGTATGTATATTTTCTACATCGCCCGGTTATTAATTGTGTTTATAATTCTTTAATTAGTTTAAGAAACAGTTGCATTCCTTTTCGTTTTTCCGAATCTAAATAATAACTTATATTTTCGGTAAGATATTTTTTAATGTTTATTTCTCCGGAATTGTTTTTTTTATTGTAATTACCGGTAATTTTATCAATATTTTCAAGTCCGTTTTTAAGAGCATCGTTAAATTGTTTGATAAATTCGTCGTCAAGTTCTATATTCGACACCCATGCCGCAAAAACGAAAGGGTATGAAGAATATTTCATCCAGATTTCGGACAAATCGTAAACAAATTCGAACTTGTTTTTGTATTTAAAAGCTCTGTCGCCTATGATTAAAGCAGCTGTTTTTCCGCCAATATCATTTTCGTATCCTTCTTTTGCGTATATAAAATCCGGATTTTTTTTAAAATAATTTTTAATCAAAATTTTTGTAAGATTTACCGATGTTCTGGACTGATAATCCAACAATACGGTATTTATTTCGGATACCGGTCGTTCGCCGAGCAGTAAGACCGTACCTACTTTTCCGTTTGCACCTATGCAATAGTCCGATATTATGCGAGGTTTTTTCAGTTTTGATATTTCCGCAACCGGAATTAATCCTAAATCAACTTTACCGGTAATGAGTTTATCGGCGCATATTGCCGGGATGTCTTTAGAGAGTTCTATCCGCCGCATCAGATTATTGTTTTTTTCGATGCCGTAAATAAACGGCAATGTATTAAGATATGAGACGGCTGATATTTTTATTTTTTTGTGCAAGTTATATAAGTTTTATCTTTATTAAGATGTCAGATATTTATTTTTTTCCGGATTTTCGGTTTTGTTAATTTCGACCATGGAGACCGTTCCGGCAATAACCGATACAACTGCCGCAAAAGCCGATAAAGCCACTCCGATATACGGAATGAGCAAAACAATTGCAAATAAAGTTCCGTTTATAACGGCAAGCCATTTGTGAGCACGCATAAATGTTATGCTTTCTTTTATGCTTCGCCTGTATCTTTCGTTTGAATAATCCATATACGAAAATCCGTAGAAATATGCACTTACGAGAAACATGAATATTACGGTAAGCCAGCTTAGGGGAGGAAATATTAATCCGGTAACGAATACGGCAAACATTATAATTGCTTCTAACAAAAGATTTCGCAAAGCAATACCCGCACCTCTGAGTATGTCTTTAAAGAAGCGTGCAGGTTCGAAAGGGTAATCGAGTGACTGCCCCGTGAGGACTTTTTCGGTTTTTTGAGATATTACCGAGAATAAAGGAGAAAGTAATATTATTACGATATATGCTCCGAGATATACAAATCCGGCAAAAAACAAAACGTAAATAATTACCGTAATAACTCCGGAGAGAGCATCTTTTAAATATTCGGCACCCCAAAAGTTCGCATCATTCAGCATAATCCAATCCGAAAAAGATTGTCTTGCTTGTGCCGCCAAATCGGCAATTTGGTTTATTCCGAGCCAAAATATCAAGACATTAAGCAATAAAGGAAAAATCATGTATTTTATAAATCCTTTGGAAAGGAGCAGTTCTATTGCTTTAAAATGAGCTTTAACGCCTAATGATATTTGTTTTGCGAAAGTCATTAAAAATTATTGTTTTAATTTGAATTTAAGGGGGTTTTTAACTTTTTGCTTAAGTAATGCCGCTTGTAATACTTCGGAAACGGTTTTTACGAAAGTGAATTTAAGTCCTTTTATGTATAAATCGTTAATTTCGTCTATATCTTTTTTATTGTCTTCCGAGAGCACTATTTCTTTTATTCCGGCACGTTTTGCCGCAAGTATTTTTTCTTTGATACCTCCTACCGGCAGCACTTTTCCTCTCAGGGTCATTTCGCCGGTCATTGCAAGTCTGTTTTTTACTTTTCGTTGCGTAAATATCGAAGCCATTGAGGTAACCATTGTAATTCCGGCCGACGGTCCGTCTTTCGGTATTGCTCCTTCCGGGACATGAATGTGGATATTGTATTTTTCGAATATGTCTTCGTTAATTTTTAAATCTTGTGCATGAGCTTTAATATATTCGTATGCTATAAGTGCGGATTCTTTCATAACTTGTCCGAGGTTGCCCGTTATGTTAAGTTTTCCGCTTCCTTTGCTTACGCTTGATTCTATGAACAGGATTTTGCCGCCTGCTTGGGTCCAAGCTAATCCGGTAACTACTCCGGCAAATTCGTTTCCTTCGTATTTGCCTTTAATGTATTTAGGCACGCCGAGGTATTTTTCGACTTTTTCGGGTGTAATGATTTTGTCGTAAGGTTCTTCGGCAGCTATTGATTTTGCGACTTTGCGTATAAGTTCGGCAATTTTCTTTTCTAAGTTTCTGACTCCCGATTCTACCGTATAATCGGTAATTATTTTTTCTATTGCTTCTTTGGTAAATTTAAGTTGAGAAGGTTTAAGACCGTGTTCTTTAAGTTGACGCGGTATTAAATGTCTTTTTGATATTTCTGTTTTTTCTTCTGTTATGTATCCCGAAACTTCTATGAGTTCCATACGGTCGCGCAATGCGGGTTTTATTGTGTTAAGTGAGTTTGCCGTGGCAATGAACAGGATTTTCGATAAGTCGAACTCCAGTTCCAGATAGTTATCGTAAAAAGTATTGTTTTGTTCGGGGTCGAGAACTTCGAGTAAAGCCGACGAAGGGTCTCCTCTGAAATCGTTTCCGATTTTATCTATTTCGTCGAGTATGAATACCGGATTTGATGATTTTACTTTTTTAAGGTTTTGTATAATTCTTCCGGGCATTGCTCCTATATATGTTTTACGATGTCCTCTTATTTCCGATTCGTCGTGTAATCCTCCGAGTGACATTCTGGCATATTTTCTTTCCAAAGCCCGAGCTACTGATTTGCCGAGCGAAGTTTTGCCTACTCCGGGAGGTCCGTAAAGGCATAGTATGGGAGCTTTTAAATCGCCTTTGAGTTTTAAAACCGCAAGATGTTCGAGGATACGGTCTTTAACGTTATCGAGTCCGTAATGATCTTCGTTAAGGATTTTTTCCGCTCTTTTTAAGTCGAAATTATCCGGAGTGTATTCGTTCCAAGGTAAATCTACAAGTGTTTGTGCATAAGCAATTTGATATGAATAATCCGGCGACATCGGGTTAATTTGTTTAAGCCGGTTAATTTGTTTTCGGAATGCTTCTTTTACCTCGTCGTTCCATTTTTTATTTTTTGCTTTTTTTTCGAGTTCTTCAATTTCGAGTTTAGGAGATTCAAGCCCTAATTCGTCTTGTATGGCTTTCATTTGCTGGTGCAGAAAGTATTCTTTCTGCTGTTGTGTCATCTCCGATTTTGCTTTGTTTTGTATGTTGTCTTTGAGTTCCAGTTTTTGAACTTCTTCGGAAAGGTGTTTGATAAGTAAAGTTGCTCTTTTTGATAAGTTGCGTTGTTCCAGCAGTTCTTGTTTATATTTTGTTTCTATATCGGTGTTTGAAGAAACAAAGTTTATGAGGAACTCCGGAGAGTCTATGTTTTTAACGGCGAAAGCTGCTTCTTTGGGTATAATTGACGACAGATGTATTATTCTTACCGACAGTTCTTTAACGGAATAAATTTGGGCTTCGAATTCGGCTTTGTTTTTTGGTTTGTTTATTGTTTTTCTTATTTTGTATTTTACTTTCAGGTTTGGTTTTTCAGTAATTTGTTCCGTTATTTCAAAAGTTGTTATTCCTTGCAGCACGGCTGTTTTTTCGCCGTCGGGCATATCGAATAATTTAATTACGCGCGCCAAAGTTCCTATTTGATATACATCGTCGAATCCGGGGTCTTCGGTTTTTTCGTCTTTTTGGCTTACGATTCCTATAAGCATCGCTTTTTTGTGTGCTTCTTTAACGAGTTTAAGCGATTTTTTTCTTCCTACCGATATGGGTATTACGATTTGCGGAAATAAAACGGTGTTTCTGAGTGTAAGAAGTTGTAATTCTTCGGGTAAGTCAAAATCGTCAACGGAAATGTTTTCCATACCCGCCGCAAGCGGTATCATTTCGGCATTTGCCGATTCGTCTTTATTTCCGAAAATAATATCTTTAAACATAGGTCTTTTCCTTTATTTTTTTTCAGAATATTTTTTCAAGTGTTATGCCAAAGGGAAAAACAGGAAATTCCGGCAGAATAAGTGTTAAAAGTTTTAAGTATTTTTCAGTTTTGCAACAGTTGAAACGCTTCCTTTAACTTTGTCTCCGATGTTTACTTTTATTTCCGAGTCAAGCGGTAAAAATATATCTACTCTGGAGCCGAATTTGATAAATCCGCATTCTTCGGATTGTTCGACTTTTTTGCCTTCTTCGGCATATGAGACGATTCTTCTTGCAACAATTCCGGCTATTTGCCTGTATAGTATTTCGGTTCCTCCGGGGGTTTGTATTACAACCGTAGTGCGTTCGTTTTCTTCGGATGATTTAGGGTTTCTGGCGAGTAAATATTTTCCTTCGGCGTATTTGAAATATTTTATTATTCCGCTTACGGGATAGTAGTTTATGTGCACATTCCAAACCGACATAAATATCGAGACTTGAATACGTTTGTCTTTAAAGTATTCGTTTTCGGTTGTTTCTTCAATAACTACTATTGTTCCGTCTGCCGGAGCAATAATTTCGCCGGGTGCTTTTACTGTTTGTCTGTCGGGTTTTCTGAAAAATGCCGTAATAACGTAAAAAGCAAAACCGGATGCTGCCGCAGTAATAATTTTTATCATTTTGCAATTACCCGCTAAAGTAAAAACGGCAATATTTAAAGCTGCCAATATTACTGCAGCGATAATAATTGTTTTTGTTCCTTCTCGGTGTATGGTCATAATGTTTGTTTTTAACTTCGGGGTAAAGTTACAAATTTTAAGGTAATAAACATAATTGCTTCGGTTATGCCGCAAAAAAATATTCGATTATTTTAAGATACAGGAAAATTACGGGTGCGGCAAACAGTGTGCTGTCGAATCTGTCGAGCAGACCTCCGTGTCCGGGCATTATATTTCCGGAGTCTTTTATTCCTGCTTTTCGTTTAAGCCATGATTCCGAGAGGTCTCCGTATGTGCCGAAGAATACTGCAATCAGTGCGAATATTATCCATTGTGAAGTTGTGAGTTCCGCATTAAAAAGTGATATAACATATCCGGCAATTAATGCGAAAAGCGCTCCTCCGATTGTTCCTTCCCATGTTTTGCCGGGTGATATTCTTTCGAAGAGTTTTGTTTTGCCGAAACGGCTTCCGATAAGATATGCTCCGGTGTCGTTTATCCATATTATAACGAACAGAGCCAAAAGGTATTTTGCGGAAAAGGAATTGCCCGATGTTTCAGGGAATGCCAAAAAGTTTAATACAGACATAGGCACGGCAACGTAAATAACTCCGAACAGTGTAAATGCAATGCTTAAAAAGTGGTCTTCGTTATCTTGATATATTTCGAATACGAATAAAGATATTACTAAAAATATGAGAATAAAATATACTGAGGGGGGTATGCTTCCTCTTGCTACAAAGAAACTAAGCATATAAATAACAGTTCCGGTAAATAAGCCGAAGTATTTTTGCGGTTTGTTTCCCGTTTTTTCAAACAATTTGTATGCTTCGGAGAGCATTATTACGGTAACGGTAACGAAAACAAGAAGATACAGATATTCGTTTATTAAAATTCCGCTTAGCAGAATTATTAAAAATATAACTGCGGAAGATAGTCTTATTAATAGATTTTTCATAATCCGGGGTCAGATATTTTTAATTATTTCTTCGGCTTTTTCGAGCATATTTTTTTCGACAAAAAGTTCTATGTCTCCGAGCAGGAATGTTGTGTCTTTGTCGTTAATGATTACCGAGGGTATTTCCGCCGCTTCCAGAATACTTTTTTCGAACATTGCATTAGTAATATCGGAATATGTTTTGAAAAGTGTCCATTCTTTTTCGTTTTCTATAATTCCGGATGCTTCTTTAAAGTCTGCCTGTTCTACAAACAGTTTTATTTTTCCTGATTCTTTTTTGATAATTGCTTTTATTCGATGCGAGAATAATATTTCTTCGAGTTTTTCTATATCCGTAAGATTGTCCGACTCCGCAACAACTTCATATCCTTTAAGTTCTTTAATTATTCTTTCGGCTCTTGCATAATCTTCGTCTTTTACGTAAACGTAAAGAGCTTCGAGGTGATAATCGGAGTCTTTTTTCTTTATTACTATCGAATTAATCAAGTTTTCGGAGAGTAAATCGACAAAATATTTTGTTTGTCTTACTTTGCTGCTTATGAGCAGTTTTCTCCAACCGTTAAGTTTTTTGCCCGTTAAATAGGGTATTGTTTTTTCGACATCTTTATTTTCGACATACAGTTCGTAGTTATCAAGTATATATTTGCTGCTTTCTTTTCGTTTCAGTATTGCATTTATTCCTGCTTCACTCAATATTTTTTGAAATAATAAAACGGGCTTAAGGTCAATATAGGAATTTATTTTTGTAAGTCCTTCGAACTCGTCTATTAATGCTCTTGCTTTTTTTTCGTTAAATTCTTCGACGTATAAATCTATGTTACCGAACAAAAAAAGACTGTCTTTTTCGTCGAGTATAACTGCCGGAATACCGTTTGACTGCAAAATTGTTTTACGCAACTCGGCTTGGTGATACCTGTCAAACGATTGTATTTTTACCCAATTTTTCATGGTTATATGTTTTAGTTTTTATTTTCGTCTTTTTGCTCGTTTTGATTTTCCCGCTCTTTTTGTTCTTTTTCGGCTTTTTCTTCGAGTTGTTTTTGCAGACGTTCTTTGTTTTTTTGTCTTATTTTTTGAATTTCTTCTTCGTATTCGTCGTTAAATTTTCGTTTTCCGAGTATTTTTTCGGCATCTTCGTAGTATATGACTTCTTTTTCGAGCAGTAATTCGGCAAGTTGTTTTAATTCTTCGATATTTTCTTTTAATATTTTTTTTGCTCTTTCGTATTGTTCTTCTACCAATCTTTTAACTTCTTCGTCTATAAGTTCTCCTGTTTTTTCGCTGTAAGGTTTTTGGAACTGAAATTCGGTTTTACCGGAATCGTAATAGCTTAAGTTGCCTATTTTTTCGCTCATTCCGAGGAAAGCCGTCATTGAGAATGCTTGTTTTGTAACTCTTTCGAGGTCGTTTAAAGCTCCGGTTGAGACTTTTCCGAAGTTTATTTCTTCCGAAGCTCTTCCTCCGAGAGTAGCACACATTTCGTCGAGTAATTGTTCTTTTGTGGTAATTTGGCGTTCTTGCGGTTGATACCATGCGGCGCCCAGTGCTTGTCCGCGCGGCACGATTGTTACTTTTACAAGCGGATGTGCGTATTCGAGCATCCAGCTTACCGCGGCATGCCCTGCTTCGTGATATGCAATTGTTCTTTTTTCTGTTTTCGTAATAATTTTGCTTTTCTTTTCGAGTCCTCCGATGATACGGTCTATTGCATCGTGAAAATCTTGATGAGAAACGCTGTTTTTGTTTTTTCTTGCCGCAATAAGTGCCGCTTCGTTACATACGTTGGCAATGTCGGCTCCCGAGAATCCGGGTGTTTGCTTGGCTAATTTTTGTATGTCGACGTCGGGAGCTGTTTTTATCGGTTTTACATGCACCCTGAATATTGCTTCTCTCTCGGTTAAGTCAGGCAGTTCGACGTGTATTTGCCTGTCGAATCTTCCGGCGCGCAATAAAGCCGGGTCGAGAACATCGGCTCTGTTTGTGGCGGCAAGTATAATTACTCCGGTATTTGTATCGAAACCGTCCATTTCCGTAAGGAGCTGATTTAGTGTATTTTCTCTTTCGTCATTTCCTCCGAGACTTGCGCCTCTGCTTCTGGTTCGTCCTATTGCGTCTATTTCGTCGATAAAAACGATGCACGGAGATTTTTGTTTGGCTTGTGCGAATAAGTCTCTTACTCTTGATGCGCCTACTCCCACAAACATTTCGACAAAGTCTGAGCCCGAAAGGGAAAAAAACGGGACGTTAGCTTCTCCCGCAACGGCTTTAGCCAATAAAGTTTTACCTGTTCCGGGAGGTCCTACAAGCAATGCTCCTTTGGGTATTTTACCTCCGAGTTTGGTGTATTTGTCAGGGTTTTTAAGAAAATCGACAATTTCCTGTACTTCTACTTTTGCTTCTTCCATTCCCGCAACATTCGTAAAATCGACTTTTACTTTTCTGTCGTTATCGAACAGTTTTGCTTTTGAGCGTCCTACATTAAAAATGCCTCCGCCCGAGCCGCCCATTCCGCTTCCCATTTTTCTGAAAATAAAAATCCATATTGCAACGATTATCAGTAACGGAAGCAGCCAGCCGAGAAGTTCTCCGACGACATCGGTTCTGAGTTCGTAGTCAATCGGAATGCGTTCTTTGGGAGGAACGTTTTTTTGAAGTTCTTCCATTTTTTTTTCAAAAACTTCGACAGATCCTATATTGAAATAGTAATCCGGAAATTTATCCGCCGCAAAAACATTTTTTCTTTGTTTTATGTCTTTAAATTCGGGGTCGTTTAAAGCTGATTCTTTAATATAGACTTCGACTTTTCGGTGATTTACCACCACAAGTTTTTCTACGGCATGTTTCGGCATTATTTCCGTTTCGAATCTAACTTGCGTAATTTTTACGGCTGTTTCTTGATTCGACATATAGTTTAGAATAAAAAAACCTGCCGCTACGGCAATAAAAATAAAAATTGTATTTTTGTTTTTACCGTCCGGTACACCGAATATGTTATTTTCGGGTTGTTTTCCTTTTTCCGTTTTTTTATCGGTATTTTTCTTTTTTGTTTCTTTTTTATTATTATTCGACATAATTGTTTACCTCCTTAATTCTCGATACTTGAATATTTTACATCAATTTTTGATATTTTTGCGTCAGCCCACAGATCTTCCAAACCGTATGCGTTTCTGAACTCCGAGCGAAAGACATGAACTACTACATCAAAATAATCCAAAATAATCCATTCCGCATTTTCGTATCCTTCTTTATGAAAAACATGTTCGCCCGTTTGTTTTCTCACGAATCTTTCGACGGAATCGGCTATTGCTTCAACTTGTTTATCTATAGCGGCTTCGCAAATCATAAAATAATCGGTTACGGTATTTCGCGTATCTTTGAAATCTATTTTTACAATATTTTGAGCTTTTTTTTCAATCATTCCGTCTAAAACGGCATTAATAAGTTCTTGAGTTTTTGCCATACAAGTTTTTTATGTTTTAAATAACCGGGCAAATTTAATCAATTTTATGCTATTACCTGCACATTATTTTATTTTTATACCTATATCTGATAACTAAGTTAAAATATTAAAAGTCATGTTATCGCTATTTTAATTTAAAGAGCTAATGATTTTTCGTAAAATCCGATAATTAAGTTAATGATACAACAATTATTTGCAGTTTCAGTTTTATAAATGAAGTTTATGTTTTTGCGGATAAAATTAAAAAACTAAAGTTTTTTTGTTGTTAATTGTTTTTAAGTAACGAATATATTATCAAAATTTTGCTTTACCGTTTTGTAAGTTTTAAATAACGGAATTTTAATGTATTTTTGCATTTAAAGATTTACGCCGGAAACTTAAAATAATCAAAAAATGTTTGATAAAAAAGATTTGAAGTTATTGAAAAAAAAAGGAATAAGCGTTGAAACCGCAAAAGAACAGCTCGAACGGTTTAAAACCGGTTTTCCTTATGTTAATATAGTTGCCCCTGCTTCACCGGGCAATGGAATTGTTAATTTATCGGAGAAATCGGTTATAAAATTCGGTTTGTCGTATGACGAGTTTTCCGGAAACATTAAAACGGTAAAGTTTGTTCCGGCTTCGGGTGCTGCTACTCGTATGTTTAAAGATCTTCTTGAATTTAAGAACGATAAAACCGCCGATATAAAAGCAGATCATTATCGTCCGGTAAGGGTGTTTTTTGATAACATAAAGGAGTTTGCTTTTTTTGACGATTTGAAAAGAAGTTGCAGCCAGGGTGTTGATTTTGAGAGAGATCATAAACTTGTTTTGACTTGCCTGCTTGATAAAAGAAGCATGAATTACGGCAATTTGCCCAAAGGGTTGATAAAATTTCATAAATATGATAAGGAACAACGCACGGCTTTTGCCGAGCATCTTTCGGAAGGTGCTTTATATGCGGCATCGGGCAGTAATGCTTATCTTCATTTTACAGTTCCGGATGCATACGTAAAAAAGTTCGAAAAGCATTTTAAGAAAATAAAATCAGAATACGAAAAAAGATACGGTTTAAAATTTTATGTTGATTTTTCTGTTCAGAAACCGTCAACCGATACTATTGCCGTTGATATGCAAAATCGTCCGTTCAGAGACGATAAAGGGCGTATATTGTTCAGACCGGGCGGACACGGAGCTTTAATAGAAAATTTAAATGATATTGATGCCGATATTATTTTTGTAAAGAACATAGATAATGTTGTGCCCGACAGGTTGAAAGAAGATACGGTAAGATACAAAAAAGCATTAGCCGGAATGCTTAAGGAATTGCAGGATAAGATTTTCGAATACATAAAAAAACTCGAGGACGGCGAAGATAAAGATCTTATAGCGGAAGTTGTCAGTTTTACTGAAACGCGCCTTTTTCAGAAACATGATAATGGTTTTGATAAAAAGTCGCCGAACGAAAAGAGATTGTATTTGATAAGCAAATTAAACCGCCCTCTAAGGGTTTGCGGTATGGTAAAGAATGAAGGAGAGCCGGGCGGAGGACCTTTTTTCGTTAAGGATAAAAACGGTTTTGTGTCTCTTCAGATTGTGGAAAGTGCGCAAATAAATCCGGAGCAAAGGGATATTATGAAAAAATCAACACATTTTAATCCTGTTGATTTAGTTCTTGGGGTAAAAGATTATAGAGGTAATAAATTCGACCTTACAAAGTATGTTGATGCCGAAGCGGGTTTTATTACGGAAAAGTCTAAAGACGGCAAACCTTTGAAGGCATTGGAACTTCCGGGTTTATGGAACGGCGGCATGGCTTACTGGAATACCGTATTTGCGGAAGTTCCGGTTTCGACTTTTAATCCGGTAAAAACGGTAAACGATTTGTTGAGAGAGTCTCACAAGGCATAAGAAAAGCCGCCCGATATAAAATCAGGGCGACTTAAAAAGGAAAGGAAAAGACATTATTTTTTTCAGCGATACATACCTGCACATCTGCCGTATCCTCGACCGAAGCCGTATCCTCGTCCGCCTCCTCTTCCGAATCCGTATCCTCTGCCTCCTCCGAAGTTATCGAAATATACTCTTTGGTCTTCGGTAAGTATTTTTCGTATGTCTTGAAAATGTTGTTCTCTGCTTTTACGCATTTCAGTCATTATTTTTCCGGTTTCGTCTATGAGTTTATTAATTTCGTTCATATCCGGATTGTTTGAAGAACGTAAAGTTTGCAGACGCAATCTTTTTTCGGCAAGCAGGTTTCTGTTGTTCGTAACTTTTTTCCAATGAGCGGTTCTCATTTCGGTAATTTTTTTTTGTTGTTCGGCGGTAAGATTCGGAATATTGTTGCAGAAATATCCGGGTCCGTATCCGTAAAATCTTTGAGCATTCGCATTATTGCCGATAATAATTAAGGCGAAAAATATCATCGCCGCTGTTGTAATTTTTTTAATGTTTCTCATTTTTGTTAATTTTTTAAAGGGTTTGTTAAACAGAGTGAATTATTATTTGATAAGTTCGTATATGTCGTAAGGAGTTTTGTCGTTTTCGGCGGCTATTTCTCTTAAAGTTTGGTCTTCGGATGCTTTAATGCCGTTTTCTTCCAAGATTTTCAGAAGTTCGTTTACGTCTTTATCGTATTCCGAAGCAAATTTTTCGAGAGATTTTCGTCCGAGTCCCGATCCTTGCATAGGCGAATATCCGGTTTTCTTTTCAGCTATTATATCGTAAATCTCCATAGGAGTTTTATTGTTTTCTTCGGCTATTTCTTTTAAAGTTTGCTTGTCGGTGTCGTTAAATTTTATTCCTGCATTATCAAGTTTTTGAATAATACGGTTAACCGGAACGGAGTCGAGTTCTTGAGCAAGTTCTGTTAAAGTAAGCAACTCGGCATGCGGAACGGGAGGTGCGGTTTCGTCGGTTTCCCACGAGTCCGTAAGATAATCTCCGAAATCCATAATATAATTAAAAGGAGGTACATAATATATAACGCCTATATACAGCACGACCGTGAGAATTGTCGAATAAAGCAATTCGCGTTTTTTCATTCCGCTTTTTGTTTTTTGTTTCAGATAAGAAAGAAACAATCTCCAATTAAAAGTAAAAAGGTGAAAAACGGAAAATATCAGAAAAACGATTGAAAATATGGTATGAACAGCCTGCCAGTCGGTTTTTGTAAGTCCGAGGAGTTTCCAATTTATCCAGTATGCCACTCGTCCGGTCGGCGTCAGGTAAAGGACTATTCCGGTAACGGTAATTATGAACCCGGAGTAGAACAGTCCTATACTTGTAAATGATTTCCAGCTGAATTTCTTTTTTACGTCGGGATTATTCATTTTTTAATAGTTATTGTTTTTGTCAAAGAAACATCTTTCGTGTTCGTGAGCGATAATTGCATCAAAATCCGATTGTGATATGTATTGCGGAGTATATCCGTTATTTCTTAATTTAAGTTGTGCGTTAAAAGCACGCATATGATTGCGCGAGCCGCAAACAATTCGTTTATACATGTCTATAACTTCGGGATTTTCGGCTCTTGAGATAAATGTTTTTATGTCGTGAATATCCAGGTCTTCTATTATTGCTCCCGTAATAAGTGCATCGAGCAAAGAGTTATCGACTTTTGCCGTAAGGTTATCGTATATTTCTTGTAATTCTTTATTGTTAAATACGCCTCTTGATTCGGAAGCCGGGTCGTTTAATCCGTATGCCGTAAGGATATTAAGCACTTGAGTCATGTGTTGCTGCTCGCTTTTGCTTATATTATTAAATGTAAAGAAGTTGTATTTATCGGCGGCATACAGGTAGACATCTCTTGCCAGTTTTTCTTCTTCTCGGAGTCTAAGTAAGTCGTTTTTTTCGGTTTCGGTTAGACCGGTATTTGTTATTTGAGCTTCAACTGTTGAATTTTCGGCTGTTTTGTCCGTATTATTTTCGTTGTCGGGATTATTTCCGCAAGCCGTAAAGGCAAATATTCCGGATATTACGATACTTGTAATGATATAAAATTGTTTTTTCATCGGTTTATTTTTTTAGGGTTATTATTTATTTTTTGAAATGAGTTTTGTCTTTGAGCCGGCATATTAATTTCTCCGGCACCGTTTGTCATTGATTTAAATATTTCGAATAATTTTTCTTTTTGTTCTGCATTGCAAATGCTTTTCATATTAAGGTAATATTCGAAAGTGAGATGTTTGAGGTCTTCGTGTAAGTCGCCGAGTTCTTCGGCAAGTTTGTGAAGATGTGCCGTGTCTGAGTTTTCTTCAGCCAATTCGTTAAGCATTTCGTTTCGTTTTTTTTGCATTTCGGCTGTTATTATATTTGCTTTAGCGTGAAATTCTTGTCTGAATTGTCTGAATTTACGATGTTGTTCGATGTTCAGGTTCAGTTCGTTTCTGAAAAATCTTCCGAGCCTGCTTTGCGGTATTTTAATTGTTTGCGAGTAATTAATTTCCGGTTTTGTTTTTTCGAAATAAGCACGGTATAAGATTGTTCCGACCGTAGAAATATTCGTAATCGCAAGAATAACTACAATCCAGATAAGAGTATTTTTATTTAAAGATTTCATGGTATTTCCGGCTTAGTCGTTTAGTAATAATACTTCGGCGTTTTCTTGAGCCAAATCGTTAAAATAATATTCGGTTGTATGCGATACGTAAAGAGATTTGTCGGAATTTATTTTATCCAGACTTCCGAGTTTTATTCCGGATAATACTGCAATAATAAGCATTAACGAAATAAATACCGGTTGTAATATTCCGGGATAAGTGCGGTATTTGTTTTTTTGTTTTTCGTATTCTTCCAGTTTGCTTTTAATGCGCGTATATAAAAACGGATTGGGTTCTAAACGAGGAATTTTATCCGAGAGTTCGTAAGTATTTTTAAGATTTTCGTATA
>JAADDR010000129.1 GCA_013153865.1 Chlorobiota bacterium
ATGATGTCTGGTTGCGTCGTATTAACAGAATTGCAGTTGATTTGAGAGAAACAAAACCGGAAAGAGGCAGCATATACGATGCTTCCGGAAAATTACTTGCATCTTCGGTAAGTTATTACGACATATTTATGGACACAAGAGCAGGAGGCCTTACGGATAAAATATTTTCGGAAAATGTTGACTCTTTAGCCGTTTGCCTTGCCGGATTTTTTAAAGATAAATCAAAAGCTGCTTATAAACGCAAATTAATAAATGCCCGGAAACGAAAAATACGTTACCTCAAAATAGCCGAGAAACTTACTTATGACGACTATCTTAAAATAAAAAGTTTCCCTCTGTTCAGACTACCTGCGAATAAGGGCGGTTTTATCGGAAAAAAAATCACAAAACGAAACAGACCTTTCGGTGAACTTATGAGAAGAACCATAGGATTTATCGCTGAAGACAAAGAAACGGGAATAAGACAAGGAAAAGCAGGATTGGAATACTCTTACAACAGAGAACTCGGAGGCAGAACAGGTAAATATTACATGCAAAAAATAGGAGGGGGAAATTGGCGTAAAATTAAAGGAGGAGAAGTTGTTAAAGCGGAAGACGGATTAGACCTCAGAACCACCGTTGATATAGACCTGCAAGATTATGTCGATTTTATTCTTCGTAAGCAACTTTCCGGACTTAAAGCAGATTACGGCTCTGCGGTAGTAATGGAAGTAAAAACCGGATATATTAAAGCAATAGTAAACCTGAAAAGATACGATGACGATACATTTGCCGAAATTTTTAATTATGCGGTAGGTGAAAACTTAGCTCCGGGTTCAACTTTCAAACTTCCGGTTCTTATGGCTGCACTTGAAGACGGATACACAGACCTCGACGATATGATAAATACCGGAAACGGACATATTATGTATCACGGTGTTCCGGTTGACGATGCAGGAAGTGAAAGTTACGGAACAATACCGGTTTGGAAAGTATTTGCTAAATCATCGAATGTCGGCATGCTGAAAATTATTGATGATAATTACGTAAAAAAAGGCAGAATTGACAGATTCCTCGAACAATTGGATGCAATGAGCATCGACGATATATCCGGCATAGACATATACGGTGAAATAAAACCCGACATAAAATCTCCCGAAGATGCTTCTTGGGCTCCCTCTTCACCCGGAATGATAGCTCACGGCTACGAAGTTAAAATCTCCCCTCTGCAAATTCTTACTTTTTACAATGCCGTGGCAAACAACGGTGTAAGAGTTAAACCGCGCATCGTTAAAGCTCTGGAAAAAGACGGCGTTACGGTTAAAGAATTTGAACCGGAAATTACAAATCCCATGATTTGTTCCGAATCAACCTTAAAAAAAGCTCAAAAAATACTTAGAGATGTCGTAGTTTACGGAACGGCAAGAGGTATTAACACCGATAAATACAAAATATCCGGCAAAACCGGAACAACACAATATTACGACATAAAACAAAAAAAGCACATCGAACAATACAGAGCTTCTTTTGTGGGATATTTCCCTTCGGATAACCCGAAATATTCCGTAATAGTGGAAATAAACAAACCGAAAACCGATTATTACGGGGCGCAAGCCGCCGCACCCGTTTTTAAAAAAATAGCAGATAAATTGTTCGCTCGCGACAGAGAAATTAATCCGCCGGAAGAAACCGTACCGGACGACAGCTTAATATTACCGATTTTTAAAAACACAAAAGGTTCGGATATTAAAAAAATATCGGAAAACATCAATGTAGAAATAACCGGAAACTTCTCCGAAGATGATTGGATTCGTTTATACGAAAATAAAGGAAAATTGCTTTCCGAAACAATAAATTTCGAAAAAAACAAAATGCCCGATTTAAAAAATTTCGGAGCAAAAGATGCGGTATATATTGCCGAAAAAAACGGACTTAAAGTATCTCTTAAAGGCAGAGGCAAAGTCGTATATCAGTCCGTTAAAGCAGGAACGGACATAACAAAAGGAATGACTGTTAATTTGGTATTAAATTAAATGACAAAAAAATTAAAAGACATATTAACAAAAATTGATTACGAAATAATTTCGGGTTCCGATAATGTCGAAATCAATAATATATCTTTCGATTCGAGAAAAATAAAACCCGGAAGTTTGTTTATTGCCGTAAAAGGATACGAAACAGACGGACATAAATTTATTGATTCCGCCGTAAAGAACGGTGCCGTTGCCGTCATTGCCGAAAATATAGAAAATATTAACACTGAAAATATTAACCTGATAAAAGTTTCAAACACATCAAAAACGGCAGCATCGGCAGCATCCGAATTTTTCGATAATCCGTCGCATAAACTAAAATTAATCGGCATTACCGGAACAAACGGAAAAACAACCGTTGCAACACTGCTTTACGAATATTTTATTGAAGCGGGCTTTAAAAGCGGACTTATTTCCACCGTTAAAAATCGTATAAACAAAAAAGAAATCGAAGCAAAACACACAACTCCCGACGCAATTACTTTTAACGGTCTGCTGAAAGAAATGGTTGATGAAGGCTGCGAATATTGTTTTGCCGAAGTCAGCTCTCACGCAATACATCAAAACAGAATATTCGGACTGAAATTATCCGGAGCGGTTTTTACCAATATTACTCACGAACATCTCGATTATCACAAAACTTTTTCCGAATATCTTAAAGTCAAAAAACAATTCTTCGATAAACTTCCCGAAGATGCATTCGCACTCGTAAATATCGACGATAAAAACGGTAAAATAATTCTGCAAAATACAAAAGCAAAAAAATATACTTACGCACTTAAAAACCCGGCGGACTTTAAAACCAAAATCCTCGAAATGCATATCGACGGAACTCTTATATCGATTAACGACAAAGAATTCTGGTATCTGCTCGCCGGAAAATACAACGCTTACAACATTACCGCAGTTTATGCGACTGCCGTATTGCTCGGTCAAAATCCGGATGCCGTTATGAGAATTTTAAGCGGTTTAAAACCCGTAAAAGGAAGATTCGAAACAATCGAAATAAACGGAATTACCGCCGTAATAGACTATGCACACACACCCGATGCACTCGAAAACATACTTAATACGATAAACGAACTTAAAAAAACCGGACAAAATCTCATTTGCATAATCGGAGCCGGAGGAAACAGAGACAAAACAAAACGCCCGGTTATGGCAAAAATTGCTTTTGAAAAATCGGATAAACTTATTTTAACTTCCGATAACCCGAGAAACGAAAATCCGGAAGACATACTGAACGATATGTTTGAAGGATTAAACGAAAAGCAAAAAAATAAAACTTTAAAAATACCGGACAGAAAAGAAGCAATAAAAATTGCCGCAAATACGGCAAAAAAAGGAGATATAATTCTGATAGCAGGGAAAGGACACGAAAACTATCAAATTATTAACGGAAAAAAATATCACTTCGACGACAAAGAAACAGTCGAAAATATATTAAAAAACATTTAACATAAAAAAACAAAATTTAATGTTTTACTATTTGTTTGAATACCTTGATAAAATTGATTTTGCCGGAGCCGGACTGTTTAAATACATTTCGTTCAGAGCCGCCGCCGCTGCGGTAACATCTCTTATTGTTTCCATGATTTTCGGAAAACGCATTATAAAATTTTTACAAAAAAAACAAGTCGGAGAAGTAGTAAGAGACCTCGGACTCGAAGGACAATACGAAAAAAAAGGAACACCGACCATGGGCGGAATTATTATCATTGCCGCAATTCTTATCCCGGTAATTCTGTTCGCAAAACTCGACAACATTTATATAATCTTAATGATAATTACAACAGTTTGGATGGGAATTATAGGATTTATTGACGATTACATAAAAGTATTTCGTAAAAATAAAGCCGGATTATCCGGAAAATATAAAATATTCGGACAAATAACTTTGGGACTTATTGTCGGCTTAACTTTTTATTTCAGCGATAACATACAAGTCAGAGAAAATCCCGTTGCATCGGATTTATGCAATACCGTCGAGGTTAATCAAAAATATTATTCGCAAAGCGAAAAACCTCTTAAAACAACAATACCTTTCGTAAAAAACAACGAATTCGATTATAAAAAACTTACGGGTTTCCTCGGAGAAAATTCAGAAGTTGCGGCTTGGGTCGTATTTATATTTTTGGTAATCATAATTATAACGGCAGTATCAAACGGCGCAAATATGACCGACGGTCTCGACGGACTTGCCGCCGGAACTTCTTCCATAATAGGCGCGGCTTTGGCTGTATTTGCTTATGTATCGGGTAACCTGATTTTTGCCGATTACCTTAATATTATGTATATCCCGAATATAGGCGAACTTACCGTATTTGCGGCGGCATTTATGGGTGCCGCGATAGGTTTTCTTTGGTATAATTCGTATCCGGCGCAAGTTTTTATGGGCGATACCGGAAGTCTTACCATAGGAGGTATTATTGCCGTTTTTGCGATTATCGTCAGAAAAGAACTGCTTATACCTCTGTTGGCGGGTATTTTTCTTGCCGAAAATCTGTCCGTTATGTTGCAGGTAGGATGGTTTAAATATACAAAAAAGAAATACGGCGAAGGAAAAAGAATTTTTCTTATGGCTCCTTTGCACCATCATTTTCAAAAAAAGGGCTTACCCGAACCTAAAATCGTTTCCCGGTTTTGGATAACGGGTATTTTATTGGCTATAATAACAATTTTAACACTGAAAATAAGATAGATTTAAGATAAATGAAAAAAGAAAGAGCGGTTATACTCGGGGCGGGAGAAAGCGGAACAGGTGCGGCTGTTCTCGCTCAAAAACAAGGTTTTGACGTGTTTGTTTCCGACAAAGGGGCAATTAAGTCGCATTATAAAAAAATGCTGACTAACAGAAATATTATCTTCGAAGAAAACAAACATACCGAAGATTTAATTCTTAATGCCGATATTATTATCAAAAGCCCGGGTATTCCCGAAAATGTAGATATTATCCGAAAAGCTGCACAAAAAAACATTCCCGTTATTTCCGAAATAGAATTTGCCGGAAGATATACAAATGCCAAAATGATTTGCATTACCGGAAGCAACGGAAAAACTACAACCGCCGAATTAACATACCATATCTTAAAAAATGCCGGATTAAATGTCGGGCTTGCCGGAAATGTGGGTAAATCTCTTGCATTACAAACGGCAGAAAATAACTTCGATGTTTTTGTGGTGGAATTAAGCAGTTTTCAACTCGACGGAATGACGGATTTTAAAGCCGATATTGCGGTATTGCTGAATATAACCCCCGACCATCTTAACAGATACGAAAACAAATTCGAAAACTACGTAAGTTCTAAATTTAAAATAATTCAAAATCAAACGGAAAAAGACGCTTTTATTTACTGTGCCGACGACGATACAATAACTTCCGAAATCGCAAAACGAATTATAAAAGCACAAAAATTTCCTTTCTCCGTTAAAACAACTCTCAAAAAAGGTGCATATAAAAAAGACAATCAAATAATCATAAATACAAACTCAAAACAATTTACCATGGAAAACGGATTACTGGCACTCGAAGGCGACCATAACGTTTATAACTCAATGGCTGCCGGTATCACGGCTTTACTGAACGATATTTCCGATACAAAACTGAAAAACAGTTTATCTGATTTTACCGGTGTAGAACACAGACTCGAAAAATACCTTAAAATAAGAGGAATACGTTTCATTAACGACTCAAAAGCCACAAACGTAAATTCCGTTTGGTATGCATTGCAAACGGTTGACGAAAAAATTGTTTTGATTATGGGAGGGCAGGATAAAGGCAATAATTACGGAATATTAAAAGATTTAGTCAGACGTAAAGTAAAAGCAATTGTAGCAATGGGATTAGATAATAAACCCGTTGTCGGTGCATTCGAAGATATCGTGCCGGTTTACGAAACATCCTCTATGGAAGATGCCGTAAAAATATCTTATCAACTTGCCGACGAAGGAGATACGGTTTTGCTTTCTCCGGCTTGCGCAAGTTTCGATTTATTTAAAAATTACGAAGACAGAGGCAGAAAATTTAAAGAAGCAGTCAGAAACTTATAAAAATGACGAGTATAAAAAAATATTTCGGCGGAGATACGGTAATTTGGATTATCACATTTTTATTGTTGATAATATCAATACCCGCAGTTTACAGTGCAAGTGCTTTAATTTCCCATAAAGCATATATGGGAGACATGCATTTTCTTTTTAAACAGATATTTGCCGTTATATCGGCCTTTGCGGTTATTTACTTAACTTACAGAGTGCCGTATAAATCATACATGTCGCTTATAAAAATTATTTTTCCGGTAACCGTTATGCTGCTCCTTCTTACTTTGTTTTCCGGAGTATCGCACAACGATGCCAAACGATGGATAGAACTCCCCGGAACCGGAATTATTCTTCAAACTTCCGAAATCGCAAAAATTGCAATAATTATGTATGTGGCTAAAAATTTAGCCGTAAAATCAGATCCCGAAAAATATGAAAAAAACGTAAAAAAAGCTGCTTGGGCAAGTCTCATTACCGTAGGACTTATATTTCCAGCCGACTTGTCTTCCGCACTACTTACGGCTCTTATAATAGCAACCGTTTATTTTGCTGCGGGAGTAAAACTTAAAATGGTATATAAAATTATATTGACGGCAATTATTGCTCTGGTAATATACGTTCTGGCAGCCGAAGTTTTCGAGTTACCCGGGCGTTTATCAACGTGGCGGCACAGAATAGAAACTTTTACGGGCGACGAAGAAAATCTTAATCCGGACGACACTTACCAAGCCGATGTATCTAAAATGGCAATAGTTAACGGAGGACTCTTCGGAAAAGGTCCCGGAAACGGAACTTTAAGATACTTGCTTCCCCAATCTCATTCCGATTTTATTTTTGCTTTTATTACCGAAGAATACGGGTTGGCGGCTGCACTATTTATAATAATGTTGTATCTCGTTTTATTTTACAGAGGTATAAGAACTGCTAAAAAAACCAAAAGTTTATTTGCCGTTTATCTTGTTTTAGGATTTAGTCTTATGATAGTATCTCAGGCATTTATAAACATAGGGGTGTCCGCGGGGGCTTTGCCGGTAACCGGGCAAACTTTGCCCCTTATAAGTATGGGGCGAACTTCTTTATTGGTAACGGGATTTGCAATAGGGGTTATTCTTAACGTAAGTAAAAATCAAAATTTCGAAAATACTCCGAAAAATGAAAACCGATAAAATGAAACATAAAAAAATCATAATAAGCGGAGGCGGAACGGGAGGGCACCTATTTCCGGCAATTGCGGTTGCTCAGGCATTAAAACGATTAGACAATCGCACGGAAATACTTTTTGTGGGAGCAAAAGGTAAAATAGAAGAAAAAAAAGTGCCGGAAGCGGGCTTTGATATAGAACTTTTAAATATAAGAGGTTTCGGAAGAAAACTTTCTTTCGAAAACATTAAAAATATTGCGCGGCTTATCGGAAGTCTTTTTAAAGCAAACCGAATTCTGAGAAAATTTAAACCCGACGTTGTTGCCGGATTCGGCGGCTATGCAAGCGGTCCGCTTGCTTTTATTGCTGCCCTTAAAGGAATCCCTGTTTTAATACAGGAGCAAAACTCATATCCCGGAATTACAAACAGAATTCTTGCAAAAAAAGCAAGCAAAATTTGCACGGCTTACAACGAAGTGAAAAAATATTTCCCCGAAGACAAAATAATATTAACCGGAAACCCGGTTCGTAAAAAAATAATCGATACGGATGCCGAAAAAAACGAAGTTCTCTCATTTTTTAACCTCGAACCGGATAAAAAAGTAATTTTAAGTCTCGGAGGCAGCGGCGGTGCAAAAAGTATTAACGACGGAATTAAGTCCGAACTTAAAAAAATTGCCGAATCAGATGTCTTTCTTATTTGGCAAACCGGAAAAAATTATTTCTCGGAATCCTTGGAGGAAGTTAAAAAAACAGGTGCGGAAAACATAAAGGTTTACGACTTTATTTCGAGAATGGATCTGGCTTATAAAGCCGCCGACCTTGTAATTTCGCGTGCCGGAGCAGGCACCGTATCCGAACTCGCAATACTCGAAAAACCTGTTATTTTAGTACCTTCGCCTAATGTCGCGGAAGACCACCAAACAAAAAATGCTCGTGCTTTAGTCGAAAAAAATGCGGCAATATTAATAAACGACAACCAAACAAAAGATAAACTGGTCAATACGGCTCTTAATCTCGTTAACAATCCGCAACAATTAAAAATATTATCCGAAAATATTGCAAAAACAAAAATGCCGGATGCCGACAAGCGCATAGCAGAAGAAATTTTAGATTTAATTAAAAATAAATAAACCGGGTGTTTGAAAAAAATGACATATTAAAAAATCTTAAAGCCGTTTATTTTATCGGCATAGGAGGTATAGGGATGAGTGCTTTGGCTCTTTTGTTCCGCGAATACGGATTTACGGTTGCCGGATACGACAAAACTCCGAGCCGTATTACGGATAAACTGCAGGAAAAAGGAATATCCGTTCATTTTGACGATAACCCGGATCTTATTCCCGAAAAAATACTGTCCGAAATTCCCGAATACGTGCTGACGGTTTTTACTCCGGCAATCCCCGAAAATCATTCCGAACTGAATTATTTTAAAAAACACGGATACACTATTCTTAAACGCGCGGAAGTATTGGGAATAATAAGCAGCGGTAAAAAAACCGCGGCAGTAGCGGGAACTCACGGAAAAACTTCCGTTTCCGTCGTTATTGCTCATATCTTCAAATATGCCCGCAAAAATATGAATGCAGTATTGGGCGGAATATCAAAAAATTACGACTCAAATTTAATACTTTCGACAAACCCCCGAAATGCCGAATTTATTGTTACCGAAGCAGACGAATACGACCGTTCGTTTCTGTACCTGAACCCTCATACCGCAGTCATAACATCCGTTGACGAAGACCATTTGGATATATACCGAAATTACGAAGACATTAAACAAACATTCGAGCAGTTTATAAGCAAAATTAACGAAAACGGTAATTTATTGATTAAAAAAAATCTTAACCTGAAAACTTCGTTTTTTAAAGGGCGAATTTTTACTTATTCTTTCAACGAAGAAGCCGATTATTACCCCGTAAACATTAAAACCGGGACTTTAAAAAGCCGGTTCGACATAATAACGCCCGGCAAAAAAATTTCGGATATTACAATAAATATCCCCGGAAAAATAAATATCGAAAATGTTGTTGCGGCGGCTGCCGTTGCCGATATTTACGGAATAAAACATACACAAATAAAAAATGCTCTTGAAACATGGAGCGGAGTAAAAAGACGTTTCGAATATATCGTAAACAAGCCGGATTCGGTTTATATCGACGATTATGCCCATCATCCCGAAGAACTCTCGGCTTTTATCGCTTCGGTTAAGGATATTTTTCCCGATAAACAAATCGTAATATTTTTTCAACCGCATTTATACTCCAGAACACGCGATTTTGCAAACGATTTTGCAAAAAGTTTAAATATTTGCGACGAAGTTTTTATTACCGAAATATATCCGGCAAGAGAAAAACCTTTGCCCGGAGTAAGCTCAAAAATAATTTTTGATAAATTAACGTGCAATAAAAAACATTTAATTAAAAAAGAAGACATCCCGAAATACGTAAAAAAAAGGAAAAATACGGTATATCTTACAACAGGTGCGGGAGATATAGATCGTTGCACAAATAAAATAAAAGAGATTTTGTTAAAATAATGAATAAAAAACAAAAAATAACGGCATCATTAAGCACCGGCATTATAATTATTGCCTTTGTAGCATATTTGCTTTTTACCGAAAAAACTTTATGCAAAGGTGTGGATATAAGTTTCTCCGGCAAAGAAGATGTTCGTTTAATCGACCGCGGTTCAATAGAGAAAATTATATTTTCGGAATACGAAAATCTTATCGGATCGCCTGTAGATAACGTAAACCTCGAAAAACTCGAGAAAAAAATAGAAACTCTGCCCTCTGTTAAAAATGCCGAAGTATTTAAAAAAATTAACGGTATTCTCGGTGTTAAAATAGAACAAAGAAAACCTCTGTTAAGAGTATTTCCCGAAAACGGAAAAGGTTTTTACATAGACGAAGAAGGCGAACTGATGCCGCTTTCAAAAAACGGAACGGTAAAAGTAATTACCGTAAACGGAAATATAAAATACGAATATAACGGCAAAAACATTACCGTTGCGGATACAAACATAACCCAAACGCTTAAAGATATATACAATCTGGTAAAACTTATTTCAAAAGATGACTTTTTAAAAACTCAAACAGAACAAATTTACGTAACTTCGAACAACGAATTCGAATTAGTGCCGCTTGCCGGAAATCATACGGTTTTGCTCGGCGACATGTTCGATTACGAAAATAAAATGCGGCATCTTAAATATTTTTATACCGATGTTCTGAATAACGAAGGATGGAAAAATTTCTCATATATAAACCTGAAATATAAAGGACAAATAGTTTGCACAAAAAATAAAGAATAAATTATCAAAATTAAAATAACGTAACACCATGAAGGAAATTATTACAGCCGTTGATATCGGAACAACCAAAATCGTAGCACTCGCAGGAGAACGAGACGAAAACGGAAACATCAGAATTTTAACCAAAGGCACGGTTCCGACTCCTGCCAAAAGCGTTAAAAGAGGTGTTGTTTTAAATATAGAAACAGTATCGCAAGCTGTTAAAGAAGCTGTGGAAATTGCCGAAGAACAATCAGGAATAGAATTTAAAGAAGTCTTTATCGGCATAGCGGGGCAACATATAAAAAGTTTGCAAAACAGTCACAGCATCTACATCGATAACGAAGACCACAGAATTACACAAGCCGACGTAGATAAAATGACTTCGGAAATTAAAAGCATCAGCTTGGAACCCGGACAGGAAATAATAGACATTATTCCTCAAGAATTTAAAGCCGATGCGGAAAGCGGAGTCGATAACCCCGTAGGATTTCACGCCAAAAAACTGACAGGCAATTATCACATAATTATCGGCGAAAAAACTTCGGCAAAAAACATCAAAAAATGTCTTGAAATGATAAATATTAAGCCGAAAACTCTTTATCTCGAGCCCATAGCTTCGGCAAAAGCCGTTCTTACCGAAGAAGAAAAAGAAGCGGGAGTGGCTTTAATTGACATAGGCGGAGGAACAACCGACATTGCCGTTTTTTATGACGGTATTTTAAGACATACGGCGGTTATTCCTTTCGGCGGAAACGTAATTACAAAAGATATAAAAGAAGCATATAAAATTCTTAACAAACATGCCGAAAATCTGAAAATAGAATGCGGCAGCGCTTTAAGCGAATTTGCAAGAAAAGATGATATTGCGGTTATACCCGGTATAAACGGAAGAGAGCAAAAAGAAATAGACATAACGGAACTCTCTAAAGTTATACAAGCTCGCATGGAAGAAATAATACAAATCATAAATTTCGAACTGATAAATTCAGGTTACAGAGATAAACTTGCCGCCGGAATTGCCCTTACCGGAGGAGGTTCGCTACTTGATCATTTACCGCAACTTATGAAATACAAAACCGGCTTGGACGTTAAAATTTCAAAACCCTCAGAAAGTCGCTCTTCAGGCGGCGCCAGAGTTAACAGCCCTAAATTATCTACCGCTGTAGGTCTTATCTTACTCGGATTCGAAAATGCCGAAACTTTTGATTTTACCTCTTACGGAAAAAAACGAAAAAACAAACGAAACAAAAAAACAAGCGAAACAAAAAAACAAACAAACGGAAGTTTAAAAGATATGTTTAGCAAACTTACGGAAAATGTTAAACAAAAAACACTCGACTTTTTTGAAGAAGAAGATACCGAATTTGAAGAATAAAATCTTAAGAAGTCGAAGTTTTTTAACCTTAAAAATAATAATTATGGACGATTTATTGGATTTCACATTACCGGCAAATTTTAAAACTATCATTAAAGTTATAGGCGTAGGCGGAGGCGGGAGTAATGCCGTAAACTACATGTATGACAAAGGTATTACCGGAGTGGACTTTATAGTCGCAAATACCGATGTGCAGGCTTTAATGAAAAGCCCGGTAAAGAAAAAAATACAGCTCGGAAAAACTCTTACCGAGGGCTTGGGTGCAGGAAACAGACCCGAACGAGGCAGAGAAGCCGCAGTAGAAAACATAGAAGACGTAAAAGCAATTCTCTCGGAAGGTACAAAAATGGTATTTATTACGGCGGGAATGGGCGGAGGAACCGGAACCGGAGCAGCACCCGTTATTGCCGAAGCAGCTAAAGAAATGGGAATACTTACGGTAGGCATAGTTACAATCCCGTTTCGTTACGAAGGCAGAAAACGTATTAAAAGTGCAGTTGACGGTATAACGGAAATGGAAAAACATGTTGATGCTCTTTTAATAATAAACAACGAAAAAATTCGAGAAATATACGGAGACCTTGCAGGATCTAAAGCTCTCGGCAAAGCCGACGAAGTATTAACCGTGGCGGCAAAAGGAATTGCCGAAATTATTACGGTGGAAGGACACGTAAACGTAGATTTTGCCGATGTCGAAACCGTTATGAAAAACAGCGGCGTGGCACTTATGGGAACGGGCGAAGGAAGCGGAGAAAACAGAGCCGAGATTGCCGTAAAAGCCGCATTATCATCACCTTTGCTTGACAATACCGATATTAAAGGAGCAAAAAATATACTGCTCAACATAGTCTCGGGCGAAAAAGAAGCTACAATGGACGAAATAAGTTACATTAACGAATTTGTTCAGGAAGAAGCGGGTAATAATGCCGATTTAATTTGGGGTAATAACGTTAACGAAGCTCTCGGCGATAAAATAGTGGTTACAATTATTGCCACCGGATTCGGAACTCACGATATCCCGGAAATATACTCTTCCGAATTTATAGGAAAAGACGAAAAAGATAAAACCGAACACAAAAAAAACGTTATTATAATAGGCGATAAACCTGCAGCCGGAGCAGACCTTTCTTATGTAAGAGAAAACGACTCTGCCGTAATCGATACGAAGGAATCCGAAATCGAAGAAAAAAATATCTTAATTAAAAAAACTTCCTCGGATAAAACGGTGTCCGCAACAACGGAAACATTAACTTCCGGGCAAACATCCGAACAACAAAAACTCGAAAATTACCTGTCCTATGTCGAAGAACTTGAAGACATTCCGGCATATAAACGAAAAGGACTGGATATAAACGATAATCCGCTTAATAAAGACGAATCTTTTTCCGGAGAAACTCTCTCGGATAAAGACGGAGAAATATCCATACGCGAAAACAACTCTTACTTACACGACAAAGCGGATTAAATGCCTGCAAAGACGTCGCGTCTCCGATACACGACGTCTTTTTAAATAAGTCTCAAAAAACCTGTTTGCAATACCGAAACAAGTTTGCCGCAACTTACATAACTAGTTTAACTCCTTTGACCGTTTAAGGGTTCGGAGCAATTGTTTTTTCTCTTTTACGTCTTAAAAATGTATCTTTGTTTGATGCAGCTTTTAGTCTTACTGTTATTTTAATTTAGAACATAAATGACTAAAAACATAAACCCTTAGAAAATGCAAAAAATATTTCTTGTTTCGGCTTTTGCGATATTAAGCTTAGCTTGCAGTAAAAGTGACGATTTCCGGCTTAAAAACGATAAGTTGCTTGCAAAATATTTTAATCGGTCCGAAATAAACGACTTGGAAAAAATATTGCATTTATTTGAAAACGAAATAAATAAAGATTGTAATGAAACGCCGGTCGTTTGTTTTAAAAAATTTCTCGATAAAGCTCGCAATAATATTGCTATTGAAAATTTCGAATTCTCGGAAAGATTAAACGGAAAAATCATACAAGAAAATATCTCAAAATCAACTTTTGATAAAATATGGTATAATTCTTATATGTATAAAAACAAAAATCAAGACTCTGTTCCGGTAATAATGATTAAAACAAAAAGTAATTACATTGACTGTCTTAAAGAACTTAGTATAAGTAAACCG
>JAADDR010000110.1 GCA_013153865.1 Chlorobiota bacterium
GAATCATATTGTTTAAAAAGGTTTTATGAGTTTCGTATCCTCCGTATCCTATAACAATCTCGGTATCATCATCGTATCTTGAAATCATGTTTTTTATCCATTTGTCGGATACGGGACGGCAATCCGAGTCGGTAAAAAGTAAATAATCGTAACGTGCTTTTTTTATTGCCTCGGTAAGGGATTGTTTTTTATTTCCTTTTTTATTTCCGCTTTCGAAGAATTTTAAATTATTGTATTTATCGCTTAAATTCGACAAAACTTCGTTCGTATTGTCATCCGACCCGTCATTCATGACAATAACTTCAAAAACCGGATAATTCTGTTTTACGACAAAAGGCAGGAACGAAGATAAATTTAACGCATCGTTTCGCGAACTTATTATAACGGATACCGGAGGGTGTTTTTTTTTATTATTTGTATCTTTATAAAAAAGGACTCCGGAAAAAACAAAAAAATAATATGCAAGTTGTATTATAAAAGATATAATTAACAAACTTGTCATTAATTGAACAATCATAAAACCGATATTTTAACAATCTTTAAGCCGTCAGTCTTTTTGTTTTAACGGATTTTTTGTTATTTCATCGTAAAATTTTCGACTTTTAAAAATATCCAAAGCCAAGAATAAAGCATGTCTGAAAGAATCCGGAGATGCCAAACCTTTGCCTGCAATTTCAAAAGCGGTTCCGTGCCCCGGTGATGTTCTTATTACCGGCAAACCTGCAGTGTAATTAACGGCATTATCAAATTCGAGTGATTTAAAAGGTGCCAGCCCTTGGTCGTGATACATTGATAATACCGCATCGAATTTAAGATATGCTCTCGAACCGAAAAATCCGTCGGCGGAATACGGACCTATTGCCATAATGCCTTCGTCGCGAGCCTTGTTTAAAGCCGGAATTATTATATTTTTTTCTTCTTCTCCCAAAACTCCGTTATCTCCGGCATGAGGATTCAGTCCGAGAACTGCAATTTTAGGTTTTCGAACGGTAAAATCTTTGAGCATTGTATTATTCAATATTCGCAATTTACGCAAAATAAGGTCTTCCGTAATAGCGGAAGCCACATTTTTTAAAGGAATATGCCCTGTTACGGTGCCTATTTTAATTTGTTCTCCCGTCATCAACATTAATACATCGTCTGCTCCCGTTTTATTTTGCAGATACTCTGTATGTCCGGGGAAATTAAATCCTGCCGATCTGATTGTATTCTTATTTATAGGGGCTGTAACCAAAACGTCTATATTTCCGTTTATTAAATCATTAACGGCTGCCTCCAATGAAGCGAATGCGGCTGCCCCGGATTCTTTTGTTGCTTTACCGAGTTCTATACGTGTATTTTCCGGAACGCAATTAATTACGTTAGGACGTTTCGGATTAGCGTTTTGAGGACTTTTTATTATATTCAGACTGAAATTTTCTATATTCAGTGATTTGCGATGATATGCCGAAAGTTTAGGAGAGCCGTAAACAATCGGTATGCATAAATCCGTAATGCGTTTATCCAATAAAGTTTTTATAATTACTTCGTATCCGATACCGTTAATATCACCGTGAGTAATTCCTACTTTTATTTTATTTTCATTATTTTCCATTTTCTTTTTCTTGAATCATATTTTTAAAAAAATCATATAACAATCTTACTCCGTATCCGCTGCCTCCTTCTGTTCTGTATGCGTTTTTTTTATTTAATATCGCCGGTCCGGCTATATCAACATGAATCCACGGATAATCCGTAAAATATTCCAGAAATTTTCCTGCCGTAACGGCTCCCGCTTCACTTCCTCCGATATTTTTTATATCGGCTGTATTTGATTTAAGCATTTCTTTGTATTCATCCCAAAAAGGAAATCTTACGACACGTTCGTAAACATTTTCTCCGCTTTTTTCCAACATTTCAAACATTTTATCGTCTGCTGTTCCTGTTACAACCGCAGCTTGAGTTCCTATGCAATAAGCGGCGGCTCCGGTAAGTGTTGCCAAATCCACAACCAATTCGGGATTGTATTTTTCGGCATAACTCAAAGCATCCGCAAGTATCAACCGACCTTCGGCATCCGTATTTAAAACTTCAACGAACAAACCGTTATGCATTTTTATTATATCTCCCGGGACATACGATTTTGCATCTACGGCATTGTCCGTTGCCGGTATTAATGCTATTAAATTTACAGGTAATTTATTTTCGGCAACGGCATACATTATCCCTGCTGCGGCGGCAGCTCCCGCCATATCAAGTTTCATAATATCCATGGAATTTTTTGTCGGTTTTATGCTGTACCCCCCGGAATCAAACACAATACCCTTTCCTACAAGGACATAAGGTTTTTCGTTAACGGCATTCTCGTGTTTATATTCCAATATATTAAATGTCGGCGGAAAAGCACTGCCCTTATTAACTGCGAGCAAACCGCCCATCTGTTCCTCTTCGATTTCTTTTTTACTTAAAACTTTAAATGACATTCCGGTTTTGTTTGCCAAGTCTTTTAATCTTTCCGAAAATTGTAAAGCATTAAGATTTGAAAACGGTTCATTGGCATAATCTCTGGCAATAAATACCGCATCAACGATATTCTCTAATTCTTTCAACTTGGATTCATCCGGCAATGATGAATAAATTTTCAAGGTTTTAAGAGAATGTTCTTTTTTTTCTCTGTCTTTATAATAAAGTGCAAACTTATAATTCCCCAAAAGCATCCCTTCCGTAAATAAATACAATAAATCAAAGTCACTATTTGCATCAACTATCGTTACAGATTCCGTTTTATCGGCATTAAACACTGAAGCCGATTTGCTGCCTGCAACACGTATCTTTTCCTTCTTATTCGAAATTAAATTATCTTTATCTTCAAAATTAATAAAATATAATTGTGCATAATATAAATTAATTTCCGCAATGTCCTTACCTTTGTCAAATTGTGATTTTACATATTCTATCTGCTTATCATCCGATAAATAATCTTTAAAATTAATTTCTTTACCTAAAATAACGGTTGCTCCGGAAAAAGTTTTTATCTTTTCGTTAAATAAATAACACTTCATATCTTTAAATTTGAAATAATTTTTCTCAAAATTAATAACTGCAAAAATAGATATAAAATTTCAAGGATAAAATAATAATATTAGCACGTATTTTGCGGTTATATATCAAAAATTTAAAATATGCTTAAAAAAGTTTTTATCACTGTCGGCACTATTCTTTTGTTTTCGCAAGTATTTGCCCAAGTAAATACTTTCGGGGAACAAACAAAAACAGAAAAAGAATGGCATTTTGCTCTTCGCCTAATGCCCGGACTAAGCGGCAGTCTGATACAAACGGCTATAATAAAAGAAACCGGAGATAAACCCGAAATAATTTTTATCCCCGTAAACGACTGGATAAATCAAGTAATCGGATTAGAAGTATCGGCAGCAAATCCCGACAAAGAGAACCTTATAAAAAAATACAATGTTTTTGAAGTACCGGGAGATATAAAAGACAAAGGAACAGATGCAAAAGAATATACAATAAAAAAAACAGAAGCGATATTAAACAACCTTTGGCGCGTAAAATATTCAGAATATCCTTTTTTTAACCCCGATATGAATCATGAAAAAGGATGGGCTAAAAATCCCGACGATAAAATTACATGGATGCCGTCCGAAAGTCAAATAGCATTACTAAGACCTTACGGAATAAAAAATCTGAGTGATTTTTTCATAGGCGAACATCTGTTTGATTTTTTAAAAGACGTAAGAAACAGAGACTGGCAAAACAGATACATACAAAGTGCCGGAGTACGTTCGCAAGCACCGTAATTCTCAAAAAACATTATAGCTAAACATAAACAGGTTAAACTTTGATTTTAATTACGATATTTCATACGCCATATTCGTTTTAAAGTTTAAAAGATATTAACAAATAAAGAATTATATCAATAAAAATTATATTTTTGCAACTAAGAACAGATTTTAACTTTTAAAATTATTAAAATGTCAAAAGTTATTGCATTAGCAAACCAAAAAGGAGGCGTAGGCAAAACCACAACGGCTATTAACCTGGCGGCAAGTCTTGCCGTATTGGAAAAAAAAGTTTTAATTGTAGATTTCGACCCTCAGGCAAATGCAACTTCGGGTACAGGTTTTGATTTAAAAGAAATAGAACACAGCATATACGACTGCTTCATAGGAGAAGTAAAACCGGAAGACATTATTTTAAAAACAAACACACCGGGAATGGATTTAATGCCTTCTCACATTAATTTGGTAGGTGCCGAAATAGAAATGCTGGAAGAAGAAAACAGAGAATACATTTTAGATTCGGTAATAAAAAAAATAAAAGATAATTACGACTATGTTTTCATTGATTGCTCACCGTCTTTAGGTTTATTAACATTAAACGCATTAGCGGCATCGGATTCCGTAATAATTCCGGTTCAATGCGAATACTTTGCTCTTGAGGGATTAGGGAAGCTCCTGAATACCATACAAATGATTCAGAAAAACATAAATACGGAACTCGAAATAGAAGGTTTTCTGCTTACAATGTACGACGCACGCGTAAGACTATCAAATCATGTGGCGGCAGAAGTAAGAAAACATTTCGAAAACATGGTTTTCGATACCATAATACAAAGAAACATAAAACTCAGCGAAGCTCCGAGTTACGGTATGCCGGCAATAAACTACGATGCCAATTCAAAGGGTACCGTTAATTATTTAAACTTAGCAAGAGAACTTTTAGAAAGAAATCAAAATTAAACAAAATCATGGCTAAAAAAAGTCCCTTGGGAAAAGGTCTCGGTGCCTTAATAGACACTACAAAATACGAAAAAAAACCTGTTGAAGAAGCCGTATCAACCGGCGCAGTTGCGGAAATAGACATTAAAGACATAGAAATCAACCCTTTCCAGCCGCGAGAAGACTTCAACGAAGAAACATTAAAAGAACTTGCCGCATCAATTAAAGAACACGGCATTATACAACCAGTTACGGTAAGAAAACTGAAAAACGGGAAATTTCAACTCATTTCGGGAGAACGAAGATTCAGAGCATCAAAAGAAATCGGACTTAAAAAAATAATTGCATTCGTAAGAGATGCCGACGATAACGCCATGCTCGAAATGGCTTTAATAGAAAACATACAAAGAGAAGATTTAAATGCCATAGAAATAGCAGTTTCTTACAGAAGACTTATCGAAGAATGCAATCTTACCCAAGACAAACTGGCAGACAGAGTAGGCAAAAAAAGAACAACGGTGGCAAACTATCTCAGACTGTTAAAATTGCCTGCCGAAATACAATCAGGCATACAAAACAAACTTATTACTCAAGGACACGCAAAAGCACTTATTACAATAGAAGACGAAAAAAAACAAGTTAACGCATACGAAAAAATAATATCAGAACAACTATCGGTAAGAGAAACCGAAAAACTTATAAGAGAAATAAACTTTCCGGTTAAAAAAGAAAATAAAAAAACAACAAAAAATAAACTGCCTGACGAATACGTTTCTTTCAAAAAAGATTTGTCGGAAATATTTAAAAGCGGCATAAATATCAAACGAAACAATGCCGGAAGAGGCAGTATATCAATTGCATTCACCTCCGACGAAGAATTCCGAAAAATTAAAGAATTGCTTTCAAGCATAAAAAAATGATAAATCTTAAATTTATAACACTGTTTTTTTTCGGTTTATTTTTTACAAACATCGGATTCTCTCAATCCGATTCCGTTTTTAATAAAACATACAAAGATACCGTTATACTCACAGGAACCGAAATACCGGCATATTCGGCAACGAAAAAAAAAGCCGGAAAAGCAGCTGTTTTATCTGCATTATTACCCGGAAGCGGACAAGCATACAACGAAAAATATTGGAAAATACCGCTGGTATATTCGGCACTGGGAACAGCAGCTTTCCTATACAACTACAACAACAAACGCTACAAAATATACTTACTCGGATACCAACAACGAATAGACCCCGATTTAGACGAAACAATATTCAGCGAAGATATAGATACCGACGTTATCTTACAATACAAAAACAATTCCCGCCGAAACCGCGACTTATCTGCGGTAATATTCATATTCGTATACACACTTAACATTATCGATGCAGTTGTCGATGCCGAACTGTCGGACTTTGACGTAAGCGAAGACTTATCCCTAAAAGTAAAACCCGAAATAATGCCGCTTTACGGAAAACCCGATAAAAACTCCGTAGGTTTAACATTATGTTTAAATTTTAAATAAAACTGATGAAAAAAATCTTACTGACAATTTCTTTTATTATTACACAATATTTTTTATTAAATGCACAAAAACAACAAGATGCATCACCGGAAGAAGCCGATGCGCTGACACAACAAACAAAATATCTCGACGAACTGGTAAACAGTTGGTATATTAAACAAAGCATGTCGGCAAACAACAAAACCGTATCAAACGAAAACACAAATACAAACCCCGATGCCGTACCCGACTCGGTATATATCGAACGATTATACAAACTGCCTACCGTTGTGCCCATGTCTTTTAACAAAATAGTAAAACAATGGATTAAATTCTACATGAAAAATACCGCTTCACGAAGATACCTGTTGGGAATTTCACAATATTACATGCCTTTTTTCGAGCAAATACTCGACAAATACAACCTGCCTCTCGAATTAGCATACCTGCCTATTATAGAATCGGCACTAAACCCTAAAGCACGCTCGCGATCGGGAGCCGTAGGACTCTGGCAATTCATGTATCCAACCGGAAAAATGTACGGACTGGAAATTAACTCATATGTTGACGAACGCATGGATGTTATAAAATCAACAGAAGCCGCAGCAAAATACTTACGCGACATGTATAACATATTCGGAGACTGGACACTCTCAATCGCGGCATACAACAGCGGTGCCGGAAACGTAAAAAAAGCCGTAAAACGTGCCGGAGGAAAACGCAACTTCTGGGATATATATCCCTATCTGCCTAAAGAAACAAGAGGATATATTCCGGCATACATAGCCGCACTATACTCTATGAACTACTACAAAGAACATAATATCACTCCCAAAAAAGCAGATATGAATATAATTACGGATACCGTAACAATAAAGAAAAAACTGAATCTGCACCAAGTTGCCGAATACCTTAACATAGATTACGAAAAACTCTCAGCCCTGAATCCGCAATACAAACGAGATATCATCCCCGGAAATTACAAACCTTACCCTCTCAGACTTCCGATTGACAAAGTAAGCGATTTCATAAATTACGAAGATAAAATTTATCAATACAAAGACAGCATATACCTCGGCGAACAAATATGCTTTACAAAACCGGCAAAAAGCGACAGACCATACATATCATACAAATACACTCCGCCGAGCACAAAAGGACGCAAAAAATTATATTACACCGTAAAACCGGGCGACACATACAGTAATATAGCAGAATGGTACGACTGTTCGGTAAACGACCTCAAATACTGGAACGGCACACGCAGTACGCGTCTGCAAATAGGACAAAAAATTGCCGTTTGGGTTCCCGAAAAAAAATATTCCCGCTACGCAAAAATCAATAAAATGAGCCCGGAAGAAAAACAAAAAACAAATACATCCGCAACACACAAAACAAATATTGTAAAACCCGACAAAAGCAAATACGTGGTTTACAAAATAAAATCAGGAGAAAACCTTTGGTCTATAGCCAAAAAATTTAACGGAGTATCTGCATACGACATACAAAAAATAAACGGATTCTCTGACGAAGACGTCAGAGACCTTAAAATAGGACAAGAAATTATAATCAAAAAAAAATAACAACGATTATTAATAAAAAATTGAACAAAAAAATATAAAGTGTTACAAAATAAAAATAAATTTCACTTTGTTTAACACTTAACTTTATAACTTATAAACTCCGAAAACCACGACTTTTTTCGGAATAAATACTTAAATTAAGAAAAAACAACGGAATGAGTCCAAAAAAAATATCGGCATTCATATTATCCGTATTATTTTTGCTCTTACTGCTGAGCATAATATTCCCGCCGGAAGGAATAAAAATAACAAAAAATTTTACCCTTAAATTCATAACCGTTGAACAACTCATAAACCCTCCCGAACAAAAAAAAACCGACATCTCCGAAATAATAAACGGCACCGACATAGAAGACGAAACAGATACAACAGCTTTCATAAAAGAAAAAAAACATTCGAACTTAGACTCCGTAAAAGTTGATTCTCAATACGTTTACTACAAACCTGTTCCGGTAAAAATAGATTCGGTCATTAGACACATAGAATTTCCGGACAATACACACTCAAGTTTAAATAAATTCTTTGCAATACTGGCAAATATAAAAAACTGCAAAAAACCGGTAAGAATACTTCATTACGGCGATTCCCAAATAGAAACCGACCGAATAACCGACTATTTCAGATACAAACTGCAAACTCAATTCGGCGGTACCGGTCCGGGAATAGTCCCCGCAATAAAAGCATTCGACTTTAAATCACCCATGATACAATCATATACGGGAGAATGGAAAAGATACACCGTTTACGGAAAAAGAGACACCGTAATAAAACACCGAAGATACGGAATGGCAGGAAACTTTGCCAGATTTACGCCGGTAATTAACGATACGCTGCCCGATTCCCTTATAACTTTCAGACAAAAAGACATAATTCCCGGCAAATTACTGAAATACGCAAGCATTACAATATCTCAATCGCCGTATTCCTTCGGACCCTCAAAAAGATATAAACGCTGCAAAATGTTTTACGGATACAACAAAAGCGAAGTAAAAATAAAAATATTCGCCGACGGACAAATGACGGACCAAAGCATTTTACCTCCGGTAAACGATTACCGGGTAAAAACATGGAACTTCGATAAAACACCCCAAACACTCCGATTCGAATTCGAAGCGGAAGACAGCCCCGACATATACGGATTCTCACTCGAAGGATACTCCGGAATCAATGTCGACAACATAGCAATGAGAGGAAGCGGAGGTTTAATCTTTACGCGTATGGACTTAAACATGCTCGGCAGAATGTACAAACAACTCAATGCAAAACTCCTTATACTGCAATTCGGAGGAAATACTGTCCCCAACGTAAGAAAAAATTACGACTATTACAAAAAAGCATTCTCAAGACAACTCAGAACATTAAAAAGAATAAGCCCTGACATAACAATAATAGTCATAGGACTTGCCGACATGTCAAAAAAAGAAAACGACACATACGTTACATACCCGAACGTACCGCTTATAAGAGACGCACTGAAAAAAGCAGCTTTCGAAAACAATTGCGCATATTGGGACATGTACGAAGCAATGGGAGGCGAAAACTCAATGCCCGGATGGGTATTTTACGACCCCCCTCTTGCCGAAAAAGACTTTATACACTTTACGCCGAGAGGAGCACGATATATAGCAAAAATGTTTTACAACGCATTTATGTTCGAATACAACAGATACATTAAAAAACACAAATAAAAACGCTTTAACTAAATGAAACTCGGAAATTACGCCCTGATTTTATGCCTGATTCTGCCGAATCCGAACATTAAAGCTCAAAACGATTACCCATACTCAAAATTTAACTTCAATTACATACGCACAGACAAAAACAAAATATTATTTCCGGGCGACAGCACCGACTTCAACAATCTCATCAAAAAAATAAATACTACAATATTAACGGGAGAAGGAAAAATACAAATAATACACTTCGGCGGTTCGCACATACAAGCAGGCATATACTCCGGAATCGTAAGAAAAAAACTGCAACAATTCTTTCCCGGGCTTACCGGAGGACGAGGAATGATTTTCCCTTACGGAATGTCAAAAACTTATACTCCGCACTCATACAAATTTAAATATACCGGAAAATGGGAAACATGCCGAAATACCGAACACAAAAACTGCAAACTCGGACTTCTCGGAATATCGGCAAGCACAAAAGACAGTTCGGCAACAATAACACTTTCGCTTAACCCCGACGAAATAAAATACGAAATAAACAAAATACGAATATTTCACGATACCGGAAAAAACAATCTTAAAATAAAACTTTATTCCGACAGCATAAAATACAAAATAAAAGAATATCCCGAACAAAATTACACCCTCATCGAAACCGAAAAATACCTCACAAATTTTAAATTCAAAATTTTTAAAACCGATACCGCACAAAAAACATTTACCCTTTACGGCTTTGATTTGGAAAATGACTTTTCCGGAATTACATATACCGATGCAGGCATATCCGGAGCCGCAATACCTTCATTTTTAAGATGCAACCTGCTCGAAAAACAACTTAACGTCCTGAAACCCGATTTAATTATAATATCGCTGGGCACAAACGACACATACGGAAAAAATTTCAGCCCCGAAAGATACAAAAAACATTACTCTCAATTTATTGAAAAAATAAAAAATGCACTTCCGCAAACGGCAATAATGCTTACGGTTCCCAACGACTGCTACTACAAACGCACATATCCGCTGCCTTTTACCGAAGATGCCGAAAAAGTAATACTCGAGCTGGCAAAAAAATACAACTGCGGAGTATGGGATTTCTACGCCGTAATGGGCGGATACAACTCGTCATACCTGTGGCATAAAGACAAACTAATGCAAAACGACCTTATACATTTTACAAAAAAAGGATATACCATAAAAGGAAAACTGCTTTTTAACGCAATACTCAAAATGTATGACAATTATACCGAAAAAAGACTAAAATCATAGATTTTTTATACTTTCGCAGGCAACTCACATGCAAGATTTTATAAAAAACATATTCCTTTTCGATCCCGAGCATCCGCTTATCTTTACGCGGCTGTGGTTCTGGTTGTTTTTTGCAGCGGTTTACGCTATATATTCCCTGATTTACAACCGCCGGAAACCGCGAAACACATATCTGTTTTTAGTAAGCGTATTCTTTTATTACAAAACAAGCGGTATATTTTTTCTGCTGCTGCTGTTCTCGATATTTACCGGATTCATCACCGGAAAAGCCGTTTACAAAAGCAATAACAAACTCAAAAAGAAACTTTTCGTTACACTCGGCATAACAATAAACCTCGCAGTTTTGGCATATTACAAATATGCGGCTTTCTTTACAGAAAGCATTAACTACATTTTCGACGTGCAAATACAACCCGTAGATTTGCTCGCAAAATGGACAAACCAATTTGCCGGAACACATTTTACAATCGATAAAATAATACTCCCCGTAGGAATATCTTTTTTTACATTCCAAACAATCAGTTATACAATAGACATTTATCGAAATAAAATAAAACCCGTAAAAAGCATTATCGACTTCGGATTTTATGTCTCCTTCTTTCCGCAACTCGTTGCCGGACCCATCGTAAGAGCTTCCGAATTTATACCGCAGATATACAAAAAATACGAACTCAGCAAAGAAGAATTCGGACTTGCAATATTTATGATTATTAACGGACTGATAAAAAAACTGGTTGTTGCCGACTACATAGCCGTAAATTTCATCGACCGGGTTTTCTCCAACCCGTCAACATACGGAGGATTCGAAAATCTTGCGGCTCTGTATGCTTATTCCGTTCAAGTTTATGCCGATTTCTCCGGATATACAGATGTTGCCATAGGAGTTGCTTTACTCATGGGATTCAGACTGCCGACAAACTTTAACTCGCCGTATAAAGCATTACACACCGGCGAATTTTGGAAACGCTGGCATATATCATTATCAACATGGCTCAAAGATTATTTATACATACCGCTCGGAGGAAACAGAAAAGGAAAAACCCGCACAAACATAAACCTCATGATTACAATGCTGCTCGGAGGACTTTGGCACGGAGCAAGTTGGCAATTCGTAATATGGGGAGGACTGAACGGAATAGGTCTCATAATTTACAAATACTGGCGAAAAATAAGCCCCTTTGCCGGAAACAAACATTGGGCGGTACGATTTTACGCAATATTTCTTACATTTAACTTCATAACGGCAACAAGAATATGGTTCAGAGCAGAAAGCATGGAAACAGTAAACAACATAATGCACCAAATAATATCGGCATTTAACATCTCACAAATACCCGAAATCATAGCAGCATACAAAAACATATTCGCATTAATGCTTGCCGCAATGATAATACATTGGCTGCCTGCCGGCATAAAACAATCATACAAAAAAATATTCGCCGCATCTCCAGTATGGATTCAAGCAATTGCCGTTGTTACGGCGGTTATAATTATTTGGCAGGCACGAACAGCCGACCTGCAACCTTTTATTTATTTTCAATTCTGACAAAAAACAAAATCACGTGACAAGCAAACGAATATTTATAGGATCGTTTATTCGCTCGACAGAACTTTACGATTTATTTAACGAAGTGAAAAACGAAATGAAATTTGCCGGAAATATAAAATGGACAGCTTCCGAAAACAATCTGCACTTTACCTGTATATTTCTCGGAGAAACAGACCTGAACAAAACAGAAAAAATACGCCGGCTGCTCACTCCGCTCATAAATAAAGATTACAATATCCCTCTCAAAATTTCCGGACTTAAATATTTTACGCACAAAGGCAAACCTTCGGTTCTTTACGCACAAATAAAAGACACCCAAGGCAAACTTAACGAACTGCAAAAACAAATAAAAACAATCCTTACCGAAAACGCACTAATTCGCAACGACAAACCGAAAAAATTTATACCGCACATAACATTTGCACGAATAAAAAACATTAACAAATCTTTTTACGAAATAATCGAAGAATATAAAGATTTAGAAATAACTTACAAATATCCGGTAAGAATAAACATTATAGAAAGCATACTTAAACCTTCAGGAGCAATTTACAAAACACTGCAATAAAAAATATTTTTTTTGATATTTTCTCAATATTTTTAAAATTTTATCGTTTAAAAAAACACATTCCGCACAATTAACATTCTTCATAAAAATATTGCATAACATATATTTAACGAAACTTATTTGATTAAATATAATTTATATTTGCATAAACTTTAACAAAATAATTTATTAACCTTAAATCGCACAAAAAATGAAAAGGACAATCTTAATTCTCGGTTTATTCGTATTCGGTGCCGTTTTCTTTCAATCTTGTAAAGACGACTCATTAACCGCCGAAGAAGCTAAAGCAGGCATAGACAATGCCGACAAAGAGCTCAAAAGTCTTGTTATGTCGTTTGAAGACGGCGATGCTTATGCAACTTTTAAAAAATTCACCGATTACTCAAAAAGAAAAATCGCAAAAGAAACAAACAACGAAGAATGGATGGATACTCTGCTCGACAAACTCGAAGAAGTAATTGACTTCGACCAAATGCAGAGCGAATTTGAAAATGAAAACAGATTTTATTTCGACCGGTATCTCGGCATATACACATGGGATATCGAAAACAAAAAATGGAACAAAGAATCTTCCGACCATATCGAACTGATATTCCCTTCGGAAGAAAATCTTGACTCAAACGACATAAAATTTACTTTCAGCAGTTATTCCGACGAAAACATAATACTCGAAGGAGAATCATACTGGGCTCCCGTTTCTTTACATGCAAAAATAGAACAAAACGGAACATTGCTCGCCTCAATAGACCTGAATAATATCGACTTCGATACAGACCTGTTTTATCTGTATAAACAAATCGACATTTCCCTGTTCGTAAATCCCATTAAAATCAACTATTTTTACGACAACCGTTCACCGGTTAACTTTTACACGTCGTTTGACATCTCCGACGGTGTAAATACAGTAGGAACCGTTATAGATTTATATACGCTTCACGAACTTTCAGAAGACTTTACGGAACAAGATTTTAAAGACGTTTCA
>JAADDR010000020.1 GCA_013153865.1 Chlorobiota bacterium
TTGATTTTTTGCATAAAGAGGAATATGATACGGCTTTAATATATTTCAATAAATCGCTGGAATATCAAAAATCGGCAAAGAACAAACAAGGGCAGATGAAGTCTTTATATAAAATCGCCTTAATTTACTATTTGCAAAACGATTTAATAAATGCCGAAAAAAACGCTTTAAAAAGTTTAGAACTTGCTCAAAATACCGGTTATCCTTTAAGGATAACAGATGCATCATCATTACTTGCCGATATTTATAAAAAACAAAATAATTGGAAAAAAGCATATAATATGTATGAGCTTTCAGTTAAAATGAGAGACAGCATCGGTAATGCAAAAAATCAAAAAATAACATTAAAACGGCAAATGCAATACGAATATGAAAAGCAAGCAGCAATTGACAGCATAACTTTTGCCAAAGAGCTTGAAATTAAGAATTTGCAAGCAAAAAAAAGCAGGACGCAAAGAAACTACATGTTCGCCGGATTAATAGTTTTAACGATATTTTTAACTTTCATATTTAAAAATTACAAACAAAAGCAAGAAGCAAATATTCTGCTGGAAAAACAAAAACAAGAAATACAAACACAAGCGGATAATCTTCAGAAAGCAAATGAAGAAATATCCCGAAAAAATAAAAACATAACGGACAGCATAAACTACGCAAGCAGAATTCAAGCGGCATTATTGCCGTCGCAAAATTTATTCGGTAAATTTTTTTCCGACTATTTCATTTTTTATAAACCTAAAGACATCGTAAGCGGAGATTTTTATTATCTGAAACAAATAGACGATTTTTTGGTTTATGCCGTTGCCGATTGTACCGGACACGGTGTGCCGGGTGCTTTTGTGAGTCTGCTCGGAATAGCTTTTCTTAACGAAATAATAAGAAAAAAAGAAGTGCAAACGGCGGCACAAATTCTTGAAGAACTGCGTTACGAAGTAAAAATGTCGTTAAACAAAAATAATGCTGAAAGCAGAACCAACGACGGAATGGATATTGCTCTTTGCATAATTAATACAAATACAAAAAAATTACAATTTGCCGGAGCATATAATCCGCTTTACATAATTCGCAACGAAGAATTGACAGAAATCGAAGCCGACAAAATGCCGGCAGGAATATTCATAAAAGAAGATAAACCTTTTACAAATAACGAAATACAACTAAAAAAAGGAGACCGATTATATATGTTCTCCGACGGCTACATAGACCAATGCAGAGTTGCTTGCACTAAAAAATATTCGACAAAACATTTTAAAGAACTTTTATTAAACATTTCGTCAAAACCCATGCAAGAACAAAAAAATATTCTCGAAAAAACTTTAAATGAAGGAAGCGGTAATTATAAACAAATTGACGATATTCTGGTTACGGGAATAAAAATTTAAGACTCTTATATTATCTTTATTTTTTCTATATTTACAAATATTTTTTAATATTATAAAAAAGAAAATTATGGACAAAAAAGAAAAAATCTTAAACGCGTTTAAAGAAACCGGAAAACCTATGCGACCCGGTGAAATAGCCGAAAAAACCGGAATAGACTCAAAAGAGGTAAGCAAACTTATAAAGGAATTAAAAACCGACGAAAAAGTATATTCGCCCAAAAGATGTTATTACGACATCAAAAAATAAAACATGATGCATATATATTCAGCCGGTAAATTAATTATCGACTGAATATAAATTTGCATTCTTATTTAATCCCGCATTTTTTTGCTATATCGTCCGGAACGGCATCTTTATGCACCATTACGGCTATTGTCTTAACTTTAACGTAATCTTCCGACATATAAACATAACCTCCGAATTTATTGTAATCTTTTCCCCACGAATTTTTAGTGATATAATATAAATTACCGTTTTTATCTTTTGCCAAACCTGTTATGTGCATCAAATGATCATCGGTAGTGGTAAAATTATCGAATGTTCTTTGTCGGTATTTTTGATAATCGGAATCTTTTATTCTGCTTTTGTCAATATCTCTTAATGTTGCCGTTCCTTTTTCGTTATTCCAATTTTCTTCGCTTACGTCGCCGTCCCAATCAACCGAAAAACCTCTGTCGAGAGCATAATTCATAACCTTCGTTAAATCGTCGACGGGAATATTGTAATATTTCTCGTGTGCCCAATTATCCGGAAGTTCCAAATCAATTAATTCGTAAAACGGATGATGGGTATAAGAGGTAAATTCCACGTAATCATCCGGATTTATACCGGCAACTTCTTTATTAAACGAAACGGGAGTATATGTCTTGCCTTTATAAGAAAATTTTTCGGGAGGAGTTCCCAATAATGCGTTTAAAATTCCCTTATAAGACAAAATCCAAGTGGGATTTAAAACTTCTTTTGCTCCGTCAACGGCATTTTTTGCAACCGAATGCAAATCTTTTGCCATTTCGGAATGGTCGAGATAAGGCGGATAATCGTAAGGTTTTCCGCCGTATGCCGATTGAGGCACCAATCCGTATCTGCGAATAACATTCATAACATCGTGTGCCTGACCGCCTTCCGACAAATTGAAGTTTCCGTGATGACGAACATAATCATATCCTTTGTCGATATATGCGTAATAAACGAAATACATGGGCGAAAGAACAACTTCTTTATTGCTTGTCCTTAATATCTCCGACTCCAAAAAAGAAGTAGTGGCAAACGACCAACAAGTTCCCGTAAGTTGCTGATTTTTAACCGGTGTTGTTTTTACCTGTTTTATAACGGTAAAATCCGACCGGGTTTGCGCAACAAATATTTGAATCGAAAATAAAAATACTGATAATAAAACTAATCTCTTCATAAGTATATTTTAAAATTATACGGCAAAAGCAAATATATAAAATTATTTCACAATTTCGCCCAATAATGTGGCAGATGTAACGGAATTTACCTTAACATTAACATAATCCCCGATTTTTGCATCTTTTTTATCGAAAATTATAACCTTATTTTGCGAATTTCGTCCGAAAAGTTGCTTGTCGGAACGTTTGGAATATCCTTCAACCAAAACTTCAAAAATTTTCCCTCTGTCTTTTTCGTTACTTTTTAATGACAATTTTTGCTGTAAAGCAATTACTTCGTTAAGTCGCCGTTTTTTTGTTTCCGTATCCGTATCATCTTTATAATTGCGTGCGGCATAAGTATTAGGACGTTCGGAATACATAAACATATAGGCAAAATCATAAGAGACTTCTTCCATTAAACTCAATGTATCTTTGTGGTCTTGCTCGGTTTCGCCGCAAAACCCGGAAATTATATCGGTTGATATCGCACAATCGGGGATATATTTTTTAATCGTTCTTATCCTGTTAAGATACCAATCGCGAGTATATCCTCTTTTCATCTTGTCGAGCATGGCATCACTGCCGGATTGCACCGGCAAATGAATATATTTGCAGATATTATCATATTCAGCCATTGTTTTTATAACCTCATCGGTAAAATCCTGCGGATAAGAAGTGGAAAATCTTATGCGAACATCCGGATTTATTTCGGCTGTCATTCTAAGAAGTCCGGCAAAATTAACTTCTCCGTTGTTCCAATTATATTTATCCACATTTTGTCCCAGTAAAGTTACCTCTTTATATCCTTCGGATATAATTTCTTTTACTTCCCGCAAAATACTTTCGGGATTTCGGCTTCTCTCCCGCCCTCTCGTAAAAGGTACCACGCAAAATGCGCACATATTATCGCAACCTCTGGTTATGGAAACAAAAGCAGTAACATTATTTGCATCTTTCCTTACCGGAGATATTTCGGCATAAGTTTCGTCTCTCGACAACAGCACGTTAACGGCTTTCTGACCGGTTTCGGCTTGTTTTACAAGTTGCGGCAAGGTTCTGTATGCATCGGGTCCGGCAACTATATCCAAGATTTGCTCTTCCCGAACCAACTTTTCTTTTAAGCGTTCCGCCATACAGCCCAACATTCCTATTATAAGTCCTTTTTTCTTTTTTTTAAGAGCATTAAGAGCCTGCAATCTGTTTCTTATGCGTTGCTCGGCATTATCGCGAACGGCACAGGTATTTATAAAAATAACATCGGCTTCGTTTACGTCGTCGGTTAAAGCATAACCGGCATCAATCATTACCGAATTAACAACCTCGCTGTCGGAAACATTCATCTGGCAACCGTATGTTTCAACGTATAATTTGGGTGCGTCCGGATTATTTGCGGCTTCGGCAATTCTTTCTTTAGAAGTTTTATATTCTTTTATGTCAAAAATCATTATTACAAAAGTTAAAGAGACGGCAAAAATAACATTCTAAATCTATATTTAACCCAAATTATTCGCAAATAATCGGGAGCTGAAAGTTAAAGATTTAAAATTCAAAGTATTACAGCACAATTTACATAGAACACCATAACCCGAATTCGGGCTGCAAAAATAAGCAAAAATACCGGCTAAACTTTTTATTTTCAACTCATTACTTTTATCTTCAAAAAATTTATAATTTTTTTCGGGTTAAAAATTTGCCGAATATCAATTTTTGTTAAATCATCTAAAAAAATGTTAAAAAGCTCGATTCTTATTGTTTTTATAAAATATTATTACAGATTTGTCGACTGTTTTTCTAAAAAAAATATTATTATGAGTTTCTTAAACACTGTTATTATCGGCACGGGAAGTTATACCCCGAAAAAAATCGTTAAAAACGAAGCATTTTTAAATCAGGATTTCTTTTCCGAGGATCAAAGAATTATACTTTCCCGCGGAGAAGAAATAATAAAAAAATTTAATGCTATTACGGGTATCGAAGAAAGGCGTTATGTTGACGAAGGTATGACAGCATCGGATATTGCCGGTTATGCTGCCGAAAGAGCAATAAAAGATGCAAAAATAGATCCCGAAAGTATTGATCAAATTATTTTTGCCCATAATTTCGGTAATGTTCATAACGGAAACCTTCAATCCGACTTACTTCCGAATTTATCGTCGAGAGTAAAACATTATCTAAGAATAAAAAATCCTAATTGCTTGGCTTACGATATTTTGTTCGGATGTCCGGGATGGATACAAGCTTTCATACAGGCACATTCTTATATAAATACCGGCATGGCAAAAAGAATACTTCTTATAGGAGCCGAAACGTTATCGCGGGTTAACGATAAATACGACCGCGATTCGATGATTTTTGCCGACGGCGCCGGAGCAGCAATAATAGAAGCCCGTGAAAGCGACAAAAAAGAAGGTTTTATTTCTTACTCCGTAAGAACAGATACTTTAAAAGAAGCTTATTATCTGTATGCCGGAAAATCAAATAATCCTTACATAGACCAAAACGTAAGATATATAAAAATGCACGGCAGAAAAATTTACGAATATGCCTTAATAAATGTTCCGGAAGCCATGAAACTTGCCATGGACAGGTCGGGCTACGATATAAAAGACTTAAAAAAAATAATAATTCATCAGGCAAACGAAAAGATGGACGATGCAATGGTTAAACGCTTTTACAAACTGTACGGTATGCGCAACAATATACCGGAAGGCATTATGCCGATGAACATCAACAAATTAGGAAACAGTTCGGTAGCTACCGTTCCTACTCTTTTTGACGATATTCTAAAAGGAAGATGCCCGAAACATCAAATAAACAAAGGCGATTTAATAATGTTTGCATCAGTAGGTTCGGGTATGAACATTAATGCTATTGTTTACAAAATGTAGAATTATTAAAAAAAACACATTAAAAATCGAAGTTATGCGCTTCGATTTTTTTACGCCGCGACACAAGTTATAAAGCACTATTATTCAGAAATATAACGGCAACAACAAAAAAATATCGAACATATGACAATAAAAGAAAAGAAGCCGTTAATTTGGATAAAAAGCCATATATTTTTAAACTTGTAGAAAAATATAAAAAATGGAAACAAACCGCAACACTTTAAGCAAAGAATACATATTTAAATCAAAAAGAAAAATATCCGTATTTTCTATTCTCGTCAATTTATTTTTATCGGGAATAAAAATAGCCGGAGGGCTTATATCCGGAAGTATGGCGCTTACTGCCGACGGCATACATTCATTATCCGATTTGGCGGCATCGTTAAGCGTTTTTGTGGGCATTACCATTTCCAACAAAAAATCCAAAATATTTCCTTTCGGGCTGTATAAGGTAGAAAATCTTGTTGCAATGATAAGTGCTTTTGCCATATTTTTTGCCGGTTACGAAATAGCCAAAGATGTTTTTTTCGGCGAAGCCAAAGAAATTACAAATCTTCCGGCAGCTTTATCCGTTATTTTAATTACGGTTCTAACTACTTACTTTTACTCGCGATACGAGAAAAAAATGGGAGAAAAACTTAACTCTCCCAGCTTAATAGCCGATGCAGAGCACATTAAAGTTGATTTTTATACTGCCATAGTTGTCTTAGCAGGTATTTTGTCTCAATATTACGGATTTGTAATCGGTGAAAAAATTGCGGTATTAATTGTCGTTATATTTATATTTCACAGCGGTTTCGAAATATTAAAAGAATCATTAAAAGTTCTTTTGGATGCTTCGATTGATAACGATACAATACAAAAGATAAAAAATATTCTGGAAAAAGAAGAACTGATAAAAAAGATTAACGTCATAACCGGCAGAAATTCCGGAAGTTACAAATTTATACAGCTTGATTTGGAATTAGCCACCGATTCTCTCAGCGAAGCACATAATTTTGCACACGAATTGGAACAAAAAATAAAAAACGACATATCTTTTATAGAAAAAGTGGTTGTGCATTTCGGGCAAGGAAACAGCACAGAAAAAACAGCGGTTTTAATTAACGAAAACGGAGCTGTTTGCAATCATTTCGGAAGTTGCGACAAAATCGTAATAATGCAAAAAGATAAAACCGAAGAAATTTTGGAGAATCCTTATAAAAATTCCGAAAAAAAGAAAGGCATGTTATTAGCCGAATTTTTGCATCTTAAAGGAGTAACAAAATTAATTTTAAGGCAAAAAATAACGCAAAAACCTGTACTTTACGCATTAAAAAGTTTCGGTATAAAATATGAAATTACTGACAAAAATACTTTAGAAGAAATAAAAAATTCTTAATTCTATGAACACTTTACATTTCGATAAAAACTCAAAAACTATTTTTTTGGAAGAATCAAACAACGAAATCAACTTAAAAAACAGATTGGAATACGTATATCAAATCGGTAAAATGCTTCCCGAACACAAAAAAATTAAGATTCTGCAAAACAATACCGGTTCTAAAACAAAGTTGTCTTTAGACGAAATTGAGATTCTTACCGGAGAAATCAGAAAAATAATGAATAATACCGATTTTATGATTTTTCATGCCGTAATATACAACTCACCGTTAGAAACGGCTCACAGCATTGTGTACGAGAGTTTGGGACTACCCGAAAATTATATTCACAAAATATTCAATACTGCCGATGCAGCAAGCAGTTGGCTCGACGAAATAAAATTATAAATCAAAAAGAGGCTGTTTGTCAAAATCAGCCTCTTTACTTTGTGCAGTTTTCGAGTTTTAAAGGTTCAGGTTAATAAAAACTCGTCTGTTTTAACTTTAAGATGAAAGAAAAACATATTTTCCATAAAATAATATGCACTTTTTTATACCAAATTTGGTTTATAAAATATAGTTTTATGCAACAATCAGATAAAAATTTAATCAATAAAATAAAAAATGAAAATGAGTATTAAACTATATGCTTTAACCTCTGTTTTTGCAATAGGACTGCTATTAATAAGTTGTGCCGTCAGTAACTCTAAATATTTTTCTGAAATCAACCCGGCAGAAGATCCGTCCTACGGATACAGTCCTGAAAATCCTATTACAATAAAAAACGGAGACCTGCACAAAAGTATCGGTTACTCTTATTATTATTTATCGAGACTTCGAACAGAAAAAGGAAATAAACTTCGATTAGTTCAACGATTTTCAATAGAAAATCCGAATTATAAGAAACCTGCCGTTTCTTTACAAAACAGATATACCGGCCAACCGTTAAGCTATGGGACAGGACCTCTGTTAGACTGTTATATTTTAGTACCGGAAAATGAAAATGACACAATTAAATTGTATATTAATCCGTATTCGAAAGGAGAAGTTAAAATTCCGACAGGATTAAAATTTGAAAAAGAATAATAATCGTTACATAACAAAAAGCACAGTACATACCGCAATTAACCGTAAATATTAAGGTTAGAGTTTTTATAAATACCGGTTATAAATTTAAAGTGAACAGCTTTGAACTGCAACATGCACCATATTCCGGTATTATACCGAAACTGACATTTCGCCTATATACAATATAAATATCAAAATAAAAGCAATTATAAAAGTTACGTATATAACCAATGTTTTTCCGAAACGTATATTCTTTATTTTCTCTTTCATAACTTTGTACGTTTTAGATTTATCTTAAAGATGAAAAGGGAAATATAATTCCATAAAAAAAGATATTAATATCTTTTATGAGAGAGAAAAAAATGTCTTGATTTTTTCGTAAAGTCTGTTTTTTAAATTCTCTCTATACTTGCACCGAGAGCATTCAGTCTTGTATCAATATTCTGATATCCTCTGTCTATTTGTTCTATGTTATGGATGGTACTGGTGCCGTTTGCGGACATTGCGGCAATAAGCAATGCTATACCGGCTCTTATATCGGGAGATGTCATAACCGAAGAGCGCAAAGAAACTTCGCGATTAAGACCTATTACGGTTGCGCGATGCGGGTCGCATAAAATAATTTTAGCCCCCATATCAATTAATTTATCGACAAAAAACAAACGGCTTTCAAACATTTTTTGATGTATAAGAACACTGCCTTTTGCCTGAGTTGCCGTAACGAGTAATACGCTTATTATATCCGGGGTAAGTCCGGGCCACGGAGCATCGGCGATAGTCATAATAGACCCGTCGATAAAAGATTTTATACCGTAATTTTCGTGAGGCGGTATATGTATATCATTTCCTTTTTGTTCGGTATATATTCCGAGTTTTTCAAATGCTGCGGGTATCATGCCCAAATCAGAGAGTTTAACGTCTTTAACGGTAATATCGGAGGCAGTCATTGCCGCCATTCCTATAAAGCTGCCCACCTCTATCATGTCGGGCATAATTGTATGAGTGCATCCTCCCAAAGAATCGACTCCTTCGATACGCAGCATATTAGATCCTATGCCGCTTATTTTTGCTCCCATTGCATTAAGCATTTTAGAGAGTTGCTGCAAGTAAGGTTCGCATGCGGCATTGTAAATTGTTGTTCTACCTTCGGCTAATACCGAAGCCGTAAGGATGTTTGCCGTTCCGGTTACGGATGCTTCGTCGAGCAGCATATAAGAACCTTTCAGTTTTTTACCCTCTACCGAGTAAATACTTTTTTCGCGGTCGTAACTAAACCGGGCGCCGAGTTTTTCGAAACCGAAAAAATGAGTATCAAGTCTTCGTCTTCCTATTTTATCGCCTCCGGGTGCCGGAATAAAAGCTTTTCCGAAGCGTGCAAGTAAAGGTCCGAGTATCATTACCGAACCTCTCAAACGGGCGCCTTGTTTCCTGAATTCTTCGGTCTTAAGATAATCGGGGTTAATATTTTCCGCTTTAAAAATATAATCGGAAGTATTTAATTTGGTTACCGAAACGCCTAACTTTTCCAATAACAGAATTAAGTTATTAACGTCTAAAATATCGGGGACATTATTTATTCTGACTTCTTCCGATGTAAGCAAAACTGCGCAAATAACTTGCAGGGCTTCGTTTTTAGCTCCTTGCGGCACTAACTCGCCGTTTAATTTTAAGCCGCCTTTAATTCTGAAAGATGCCATAAATTTCGAAAAGATTTTAGATTAAACGTGTTTTATTTACGCTTGCGTTTATATTGCCTTTGCTGCTGCGATTGTTGTTTTTGTATTTGTTTTTTGTACGAAGCACTTACCAGTTGTCCGGAATCGCTTAATACTATATCTTTGTCAACTTCGAGTTTTCCGTCGGTAAGTTCTTTTATTTTTTGAAAAATAAATTCGTCGGTAACAGAATCTTTGCTCCACGTAAGATACAGTTTCTTCATATGGTTTGCAATAAGTGCCGTCAGCAGTCTTTTTTCGTCTCCGTCTTCCATTTCGGCGGCAAATTTAAGCATATCGACTATATTTTTACCGAAATGTTTGTACTTAAAGTTTTTGGATTTATAAGGAATTTTCTCGGGAGTTCCGGAGAAAGTGGTTGTTTGCGGAGGCGGGTAAGGCGAATCGTCTCCGAGTTTAAAATTTGACATTATAACGAGATGATCCCATAATTTATGTTTAAAATCTTTTAAATCGCGAAGATAAGGATACATTCGTCCCATTAAATTTATAATGCCTTCGATATATCTCCCGCGTTCTTCTTTATCTTTTATTGCTACGGCATTTTCGACTAATTTTTGCACATTTCTGCCGTATTCGGGTAAAATAAGTTTGTTTAAAGATGTGTTATATTCCATTTTATCGAGTTATTTTGCAAAGATAAGCATTTTAATCGTGAATTTTAAATATCGGTTATTTAAAAAAATAACGACGGGTTAAAAGTTGCGGAGCCGGTATTTTAATCTGCCGGTTCTAATTTAGCGAATTTCAACAGTAAATTTTTGGTTCCCGCAACTTCGAACTTTATGAGTGCTTTGGCATTTTGTCCGGTTCCTTCTACTTTTAAAACTGTTCCGGTACCGAATCTGCCGTGTTTTACTTTTGCTCCTTCTTTAATTTCCAAATCCGAATATGTTGAGGGTACTACGGAAGATTTGACATTCTCGATTTTTGTCAGTTTACGGTTAAAATTCGGTTTTCCGCCAGAGTTTGCCGTTTTATCGGTATCGATGTTTGTTATATTTTTGCCGGCAAAATGCGAATGTGAAAAGTTTATATCGTTTTTTCCGAAAGCGGAATAGAAATCGATATATTCGGGGTTTATGTCTTTTATAAACCTGCTCGGCGAACAATCGTAAAGTTGTCCCCATTTGTAACGTTGCCCCGCATAAGTTAAGGTAAGGTTATTTTTTGCTCTTGTCATTGCCACATAAAACAAGCGGCGTTCTTCTTCTATATCTTCCGGCGAAAACGAGCTCATTTCCGAAGGAAATAATTTTTCTTCCATTCCTGCAACGTAAACATCCGAAAATTCCAAACCTTTTGCGGAATGCACCGTCATTAAAGTAACTTTGTTGCGGTCTTCGTCGGTTTCGGTATCTTCGTCGGTAAGTAATGCAACCGATTCGAGGTAGTAATTAAGAGTATTTTCTTCGGGCGGAGCGGTTTCGACAAATTCTTTCAGTCCGTTTATAAGTTCCTGCACGTTTTCGTATTTTGCAAGTGCTTCGGGCGATTTGTCCGAAAAAAGTTCTTTAAGTATTCCGCTTGATTGCGCTATCTCGCGCCCGAGTTCGTATGCATTAACGGAATGTATTTTTCCGGAAAATTCTTCAATCATATCGGCAAATGCAAGAATTTGGTTTACGGCTCTTTTGTTAAGACCGATATCGACGCTTGAAAGTTTTTTTATTACTTCCCACATCGACAAATTGTTTTTTTCGGCATAATATTCCGTTTTCTCAACGGTTGTTTTTCCTATTCCTCTTTTAGGATAATTAATTATGCGTTTTAAAGATTCGTTGTCGCGTTTATTTACCGTAAATTTAAAATATGCAAGTAAGTCTTTTATTTCCTTACGCTGATAGAACGATAATCCTCCGTATATTCTGTAAGGGATATTACTTCTTCGAAATGCTTCTTCGAAAATACGAGATTGTGCGTTAGTGCGATACAGAACCGCATGGTCGGAATATTTTGTATCGCCGGAAAGCACCGATTCGGAAATTTTGTTTGCCGTTATAAATCCTTCTTCGCTATCGGTAAGTGCTTCTATAATTTTTATTTTAGAACCTTCTTCGTTTTCGGAATAAACGTCTTTTTTTATTCGCCTTGTATTTTTTGAGATAACCGAGTTTGCCGCTTCGACTATATTACGCGTGGAACGGTAGTTTTGTTCGAGTTTAAAAAGTTTGTAATTTTTGTAATCGTTTTTAAAGTTAAGTATATTTTCGATTTTTGCGCCTCTGAAAGAATATATGCTTTGAGCATCGTCGCCTACCACGCAAACGTTTTTGTGAAGTTCGCCCAATTTTTTTATAATCAGATATTGCGAAAGATTTGTGTCTTGATATTCGTCAACTAAAATATAATCAAATTTTTCTTGATATTTTCTTAAAATTTCCGGATGCTTGCGAAACAGTATGTTGGTTTTCAGCAATAAATCGTCAAAATCCATTGCTCCGGCTTTAAAACAGCGTTGTGCATAAATTTTGTAGATTCTGTAAAGTTCCGGTCTCCGGCTTTTTTCGTCCTGAATTCTGATATTTTGGTTTGCTTCGTACATTGCCGGTGTTATTAAATTATTTTTGGCGGAAGATATTCTGCCGTAAATATTTGCCGGTTTGTAAATTTTATCGTCTAATTGCAGTTCTTTTATTATGCTTTTAATGATACTTTTAGAGTCTTGGGTATCGTAAACGGTAAAATCCGAAGGATAACCCAATAATTCGGCTTCTTTTCGTAAAAACTTGGCAAAAATCGAATGGAAAGTACCCGCCCAAAGGTATTTGGCTTTTTCTTCGCCGATTAATGAGGCAATTCGTTCGCGCATTTCTTTTGCGGCTTTATTGGTAAAGGTAAGAGCCAATATTCGCCACGGTTTTACGCCTTTTTGCAGTAAGTATGCTATACGATACGTAAGTACGCGTGTTTTTCCGGAGCCCGCTCCGGCAATTATTAAAGCCGGTCCTTCGGTATTTATAACGGCTTCTCTTTGGGCTTTATTAAGTTGGTTTAAATAATCCTGCACTAAAAAATATTTTACGGAAAAAAATTTCCTTGATGAAAGAATATAGAAACGACAAAAATAAAAAGGATGTTAAATTTCAGGGTAATTTTTTAAAGTATTTACGAAATATTTTTTAAAAAAATCGAAATCCGTTTAATTTTAATATAAAAATCAGAAAAGCCAAAGCGGTATTTTATTTTATTTTTAACACCGTATTCGATATCGTCGGCTTACATTCAAACCCTGCGGGTTTATCGGCAAAAAAATTTGATTTTTCATTTTATTTTACCGAGAAAATACTTTTCCTTATCTCTGCATTTCTTTGCTTTTGCGAATTTTTGTCTGCTGACGTATCGCATTTTTTGTTTTTTGCAGAAATTTGCAAGTAACTCTAAAAAAAAGATTTTCGGATTAATCATTCGGGCAGATAATTTTAATTAAATGCGTAAAGGGTGCAAAACATCTCGGAGAGTGCTTTGCACCCTGATTTCCGCAATTTTTTTATTGTTTTTTTATAACTTCTGAAGTTGCTTTGCGGATTGTTTTAAGTTCTTTTGAAGTATTGTATTGCTCAACCATACCGCCGAGCAAAAACAAATCGATAAGCCAACCTACACCGCCGAGTTGGAGTGTGAGCAAATACAATATTCCGCTGCCGAATTTTCCGAGATAAAATCGGTGAGCGGATAAAAATCCGAGAAAAAACCATAACAGATAAGCCGTTGTTTTTGATTTCATAATTTTTGTTTTTTTAAGTTTATAAAAATAGGCATGTTGCCGAATGTTATTTTTCTTCGTAGATAATGCCTTCTTCCGTAAGTTTTCTGAAAAAAGGTTCTTTTTTAATGGCGAGTTTTTCAAAAAAACTTGCGTTGTTGTATTGCTCCAATAATTTGTCTATATCGCTCTGCAACACTAATGTATGGTTAAAAGTAAGCCTGCT
>JAADDR010000079.1 GCA_013153865.1 Chlorobiota bacterium
ATTTAAAATTCTATAACTATTTAAATATCAATGCAGATATTTGCATAAGTCCCGGCAATCCGGATTATTTTGCAGGATTTAAAGGTAAACAAATAAATTTTCTGGCAGATTTATCTTCAATACGCAACGAAAAATTTTCAAGTCTTAACCGATACGGAAAAAAAATACAAAAAAATATTCTGAAATTCGGTGTTAAATACGCTGACAAAACCATTTGTATATCAAATTTTACAAAAAACGATTTATCCGAACTTTATCCGGAATACAAAAAAAAATATACCGTTGTTTACAACGGCATATCAGATTATTGGTTTGACGACAAATATATAAACAACAAACCTGCTCTTGATTTAAAAAATAAATACGGCGAATATTATATATGGTGGGGAGCAATAAGTCCGCGTAAAAACCTGATTCGTTTACTTAAAGCATACAAAAACATCATTTCCGAAAATCCTTCATTTCCGAATTTACTTATAGCCGGCAAACCGGTTTTCCCGTATCCTGAATTTGAAAAAACCGTTAAAGAACTAAGCCAAAAAGTTATTCGTTTGCCGTTTCAGGAATTTAAAACTTTAAAAGGTTATATAAAAGAAAGTAATGCCGTATTGTTTCCTTCATTATACGAAGGATTCGGATTACCGGTAATAGAAGCGTACGCTCTCGGAAAAAATGTTTTATTTTCAGACATAACCTCTTTGCCGGAAATCGGTAAAAATTTCGGTATAAAAATTAATCCTTCCGATATAAATTCAATTTTATCCGGTCTTATTGAATTAAATAAAAATAAAAATAACTTTGCAAAAGAAAGACAACTTTACGCAAAAAACTTTACATATATAAAAGCTGCCGAACAAATTTCGGATATCACAGATTCTGTCTATGCAAAATAAATATAAAATTTCCGTTGTTATTCCGACTTTAGGAAGAGAAAAAAATCTTATTTCGACATTAAAAGATTTAGCAAAACAAAATCTGAACTCAGATTTCTGGGAATGTTTGATAATAACACAAACCAAATTCTCTGACCGTTTTCTTTCGGAAATAACAACATCAGGCATCAAAAACTTACGTATCTTTTTTTTAGAAGAACCTAACGCCAGTTTAGCAAGAAACATCGGATTAAAAGAAGCAAAATTCGATATAGTTTTATTTTTGGACGATGATATTATTATTGAAAATAATCAATTTTTAAACAATCATCTGTCAAACTACGATAAAAATCCGAATTTATGCGGTGTTTTCGGGCAAGTTCTCTCTGTCGAAAGAAAAAAAAGAAACGAAAGACATAAATTAAGCCGAAATCTTGATTACGGTTGGTTATATTTCCCGCCTAACTTTAATAAACCTTGTAAAACTCGAAACGGGGCATCTTGTAATTTATCCGTTATTCAAAAATATGCTGTTTCTGTCGGAGGAATGGATGCTAATTACGTAAAAGGCGCTCACAGGGAAGAAACTGATTTTTGTTTACGTCTAACAAAAAAATACGGATTAATGAATTTCGATCCTGAAGCAAGTTTAATCCATATCGGAGAACCGACCGGCGGTGTCCGTTCTTGGGGTTATAATGCCGGCGTTCATCCGATGCATCACATTACGGGAGAATGGTATTTTATTTTAAACGGTTTGTTCAGGTATAAAACAATTAAATTTTACCACCTTCACCATCATATTTTTCAAATTTTATGGCGGCAAATATTTAATATTTCAAACCTTAAAAAAATTTATCCGGTATTTATTGCTGCCGGAAAATCATTTGCCGGTTTTTTTAAAGCTCTTAAAATAGCCGTAAACAAACCGCAACTGTATTGCGAAAACGTAAACTATGAAGTTATAAAATAATGGATTGGATATTTATTGCCCAAGTTGTAAATCTGTTAATATTTTTGATTTCTTTATATTTTTATATTCAAAGAAAACCGTTCTTTCTTTTACCGACATTATTTATTGCAATGGGCCTGCACGGATTCAATTTTTTATTGGGCACTCTTTGGTTTCCTTTTAAAGTTGTCAATCTGATTATTTTTCTGTATTTACTGACAAGAATAAAACCTAAAAACCCCGAAAAATCCGTATATATCTCTTTTTCTGTAATCTTTTTTTTAGGATTTGTTAATGCTCTGTTTAATCTTCCGGATAAAGGTTTTAACACCGGTTTGCTGCAAGGTCCTTTATTAAGACCTATCATTCAACTTTATACATATTTCTCAACTTTCTCGTTAATTGTTTTTATTCCTTTTGTAACACGAAATTATAACACATTACTTCGTCTGGATAAATATTACATGAAAATTTCCGAATTTATAATCATAATAGGATTTATTCATTTTCTTTTTTTAAAAGCCGATATCCCTTTTATGCCGATAATAAGAAGCAGCGGAGAAAATAACGAAATTGCCAAATTCAGTGCAAAAGGAATTATTATGACAAGAATATACGGTTTTACCGGCGAACCGAAAACTTTAGGTTCCTTCTTGCTGCCGTATTTTTTTGTTTCTTTTTATAAATACTTAAACGGTTTTATAAACAAAAACAAACGTTACCATGCTTTTATGCTTATTCTTTCGTTATTTGTCATTATTCAAACTTATTCGTCGGCTGTTTTAATAGGACTGGGGTTAGCTCTGCTTTTAGGCTTTATTTTAAAATTATTAAGTCTGAAAAACAAAATAATAATCCGCTCTTTTTATGTTCTTGTTGCTCTGTTTTTGATAGGAAACCAATTAATAGAACGAGAAGGAAATTACGAAAAAATTTCTTTTCTGCAATTTCTCGAAGCCAGAACAATAGGCAGAGTTCAAGAAGAAATAGTCGAACGCGGAGAAATAACGGTTTTAAATAACATAATGTCAAAAGCCGCTCTTCCGATAATGGGTTTCGGTCCGGGAATGTATGTTTTTTCAAGTGAAGAAATGGTTTACAGCAAGGGTATAAACAAAATAGATTCCGGCTGGGTAACAATTTTTTCCGATTTGGGAATTACGGGAATTCTTTTGTTTTTAGCGGTAATAATTATGGTAACGGTAAACAGAAAACATATTCTGAAAAAATATTATGTTCTGTATAATTCATATTTATTCGGTTTAATTTCTGTTGCAACAACTATGCTTGGAAATTACGAACCGATTTTATTTCCTTTATTCTTAGGTTTTATTTTTGCCGTATATAAATTAAATAACGCCGAAAAATAATACTATTTTTGCCGGAATTTTAACCTCTTAAAATAAAAACAAAGTGCCTGAACCTAAAATATTATTCCTTTACACCGAAATTGCCGGATACTTTCTTGCCGGAATTCGTGCGTTATTAAAAAAAAATATCGAAGTACACATTGTAAGATATCCGGTAAACAACGAAGCACCTTTTAATTTTAAAAATACCGAAAACATAAAATTTTACGAAAGAAATGATTATACCCCTTCTCAACTGTTAAATCTTGCAAAGAAAATAAATCCGCAAATAATTATCGTAAGCGGTTGGAGAGATAAAGCATACCTTAAAATTGCATCTTTTTTTAAAAAAAACACCCCCGTTATTTTAACTTTTGATAACAGATGGGAAGGAACCCTTAAACAATACATTGCGGTATTAATGTCTCCTTTTTTCTTAAAAACACGCTTCTCTTATGTTTGGGTTCCGGGAAATTCGCAAAAAAAATATGCCGAAAAACTCGGTTTCAAAAAACAAAATATTTACACCGGTTTTTATTCTGCCGATACAAATTTATTTTCGGAATATTATCGAAAATATAAAACATTAAAAGAAAATAATTTTCCTGAAAAATTTCTTTTCACGGGAAGATATATTCCGGCAAAAAATATTTTTTTATTGTGGGAAGCTTTCGCTGAACTGCAAAAAGACACACCGAACGAATGGGAATTAATTTGTACGGGAACAGGAGAATTGTTTGATAAAAGAATTAAGCATCCGAAAATAAAACATCTCGGATTTGTCCAACCCGAAAATATCGGGAAAATAATCTCGGAAACCGGAGTCTTTATTCTTCCGAGTAAATTCGAACCTTGGGGAGTTGTTGTACACGAAACGGCAACTGCCGGATTTCCGCTGATTTGTTCCGATAAAGTCGGTGCAGCCGAAATTTTTCTCGAAAACGAAAAAAACGGTTTTATTTTTCAAGCCGGCGATAAAGAAGACTTAAAACGCGTATTAAAAAAAATAATATCTTTATCTCAAGAAGAGTTAATTAAAATGAGCAAAATAAGCCGTGAAAAATCGCAAAAAATAACTTCCGAGACTTGGGCAAATACGATTATGAAATTTTTAAACACAAAAAAATAAACCATGTGCGGAATTAACGGCATAATAGATTTTCGGCAAGAAAACAATCTTTCGCAAAGTATCAGACAAATGAACGATGCCGTAAAACATCGCGGACCGGATAATGAAGGACTATTCATCGAAAACAATATCGCATTCGGGCATCGGCGACTTTCAATCATCGACTTATCCGGTGCCGCTTCGCAACCTTTGTTCGATAATTCCGGACGTTATGTTTTAATTTACAACGGCGAGTTATATAATTTCAAAACTTTAAAATCCGAACTAAACGATTATCCTTACAAAACGGAAACCGACAGCGAAGTAATTCTTGCCGCATACAAAAAATGGGGAGAAAACTGCCTGAACAGGTTTGAAGGAATGTTTGCTTTCGCAATTTACGACAAAAAAGAAAATTCGGTTTTTATTGCCCGCGACCGTTTGGGTATAAAACCCTTATATTTTCATAAATCGGAAAAAATATTTGTTTTCTCGTCGGAAATAAAATCTTTGCTTGCTTCCGGTTTTGTTCGGCGAAAGATAAATATTCCGGGTATTTACGACTATATTCGTTATCAAACCGTTCATGCTCCCGAAACAATAATCGAAGATGTTTATATGTTAATGCCGGGACATTATTTAAAAATAAAAAACGGCAAAATATCGCAAAAAAAATATTGGGATTTGCAATTTGCCGAAAACCGAGAACCGGAATCTTACGATAAAATTAAAAAAAACATCGAAGAATTAGTAATATCAGCCGTCGAAAAACGTATGATTTCCGATGTTCCGCTCGGAGCATTCCTTTCCGGCGGAATAGATTCGAGCATCATTACCGGTATTTTGTCCCGCTTATCCTCATCAAAAATAAATACTTTTTCCGTTAATTTCGAAAATCCCGAATTTTCCGAAGGAAAATATGCCCGTATCATTGCCGAAAAATTCAAAACAAACCATACCGAAATACTTCTGAAACCGGAAGATTTTCTCGACATGTTGCCCGAAGCGTTAAAATATCTCGACCATCCGAGCGGCGACGGTCCCAACAGTTTTGTCGTGTCAAAAGCAACAAAAAATGCCGGTATTACGGTTGCCTTATCCGGTTTGGGCGGCGACGAAGTATTTGCCGGATACGATGTTTTTAAACAAGTTTTTCGTTTTCATCAACACAAACTGCTTTCAAAAATACCTTTTTTTATACGCAAAACCGGCGGCGGCGTTTTGTCCGGAATAAAACAAGACATTCGCTCAAAAAAAGCCGCCGAATTTTTAAAACTCAAAAACTTCGATTTCGAAAATATATATCCTCTTTCGCGTCTGCTTTTTACCGAAAAAGAAATTTCACGAATTTTTTCTTCCGGTGAAATACCGGAAAATAAAGTCCGGAAAATAATATCCGAAATAAATGTAAATTCAGGTTTTTTGCTGAGTGCGGTATCGCAAGCCGAAATAAAAACATACCTGCAAAACGTTTTATTAAGAGATACCGACCAAATGAGCATGGCAAGCAGTTTGGAAGTAAGAGTTCCGTTTTTGGATTACAAATTAATTGAATACGCACACACAATCCGGGATAAATACAAATATCCGCACAGTCCGAAAAAACTTCTTACCGATTCTTTGAATATTTTACCTTCCGAAGTTGTAAACCGCCCGAAAATGGGATTTTTATTGCCTTGGGAACATTGGCTGAAACACGAATTATTCCGGTTTTCCGATACTCGAATAAAAAGTATCGCCTCTCGCTCTTTTTTTAACGAAGAAAATATTATTTCTCTTTGGAATGCTTTTTTAAAAGGAGAAAAAACAATTTCATGGGCAAGACTTTGGATTTTTATAGTGCTGGAAGACTATATTCAAAAACAAAAATTGGAACAGTAAAAAAACTGTCTGAAAATTAAGATTTTTTCAGACAGCTTTTATCAAAAATAATATCGTGTAATGTAATTTATTTAAGTCTGTACCAATATTGCGTTCTTCCTGCCCATCCCCAACTGTCGAGAGAACCTCTTACTTCCAGTTTGTCCGGATTTTTTTTGTCTAATTTCATTGAACAATGATAAAATTTTCCGTTTGCCGGATCCATTATTTTTCCTCCTTCCAAACCGTCGTCACCCGGTTTCATTTTTAATAAAATTACCATGCCCACAATAGGTTTGTCTTTTAATGCTCCTTTACATTTATCGCACTTTTCGTCTTGCGGTTTATCCAATAATTTTGTTATTTTTCCGTAATAAAATCCGTTTTTGGCTTTATAAATTTTAACATAAGATTTTGCTTTTCCGGTTTCGTCGTCAATTGTTTTCCATGTTCCGACAATATCTTCCGCCTGAGCTTGAGCTTTAAAAGAATAAAACGTAAAAGATAAAAATGCTGCAATAATTATTAAAATTCCTTTTTTCATAATTTTATATTTTTTTATTATAACTCCTTAAAAGTAAAAATATTTTTTATTACGACAATAATAATGCCTGTTTTTTCTGTTTTTTATACTCTTTTTTCTAATTTTGAAAAAAATTTTCAGGGACAATTATGGAAAATATTTTAGTAATAGGAGCTGCCGGACAAATAGGTTCGGAATTAGTTATTGCATTACGAAAAGTTTACGGAAACGAACACGTTTTTGCAACCGACATAAAAGACCTTCCCCGGGACTTAAAAGACGGAGGTCCGTCGGCAATACTCGATGTTATGGACGACAAGCGCCTTATACATTTCGTAATTCGCCATAAAATAACCCAAATTTATCATCTCGCCGCCGTGCTTTCCGGAAATGCCGAAAAACTTCCGCTTCAAGCATGGCATATAAACATGCAAAGTTTGCTTAATATTCTTGATTTGGCAAAAGTAGCGGATGATGTTCACCGTATTTTTTGGCCCAGTTCAATTGCCGTATTCGGTCCGACAACACCCAAACAAAACACCCCTCAACTTACCGTTACCGAACCGTCAACCGTTTACGGAATAAGTAAACTTGCCGGCGAACGCTGGTGCGAATACTTTAATACCGGATACAATTTAGACATAAGAAGCATACGATACCCCGGACTTATAAGCTATAAAACCGAAGCCGGAGGCGGAACTACCGATTATGCCGTCGAAATTTTTTACGATGCAATTCAAAAAAAAGAATACGAATGTTTTCTAAAAAAAGACACCGCATTACCTATGATGTTTATGCAAGATGCTGTTGACGCAACCGTAAAACTTATGACCGCACCTAAAGAAAAAATAAGCGTAAAATCAAGCTATAATGTCGGAGGCATAAGCTTTACGCCCGAACAACTCGCCGAAGAAATAAAAAAACACATTCCTGATTTTAAAGTATCTTACAAACCTGATTTCAGGCAACAAATAGCCGAATCTTGGCCTCAAAGTATAAACGACACACAAGCACAAAAAGATTGGGGATTGGAAACAAAATACGACCTGGAAGCACTTACCGAAGTTATGCTTAAAGGCGTCGGGGAAAAATTCGGAAAATATTAAAAAAAGAGTTTAAGGTCTTTTTTATTGGTTTTGTATCTGCCTGTGTTATAGTGTTTTGTAAAATTTAATAAGAACAAAATTTTCGTGTTTTTTTTAATCATTAAAAGTTATTAACAGATTTACCGGTTGATAACCAAATTTTTAACCGGAATTTTTAAAAACGCAACTTTCACTCGTCTTTGATTTAATATATTTTTGTTCTTACCATTTTTTCAACAACCATAATCTTATTTAAGTAATAATGCAAGTAAAAGATCAAATTACGGTATTCAACTCTGCGTCTCAAAAAACAGGTTTCACTTACGAAGAAGTTTTTCCTCACGCAAAAAAATATTTCGACGGCGACGAACTGGCAGCACGTGTTTGGGCAACAAAATATGCTCTTAAAGATTCTTTCGGTAATCTTTACGAAAAAACACCGGACGAAATGCATCGCAGAATAGCGAAAGAAATTGCCCGCATAGAAAAAAAATACCCGAATCCGTTAAGCGAAGACGAAATATTCGAACTTATAAGAAATTTTAAATACATTGTTCCGGCAGGAAGCCCCATGTCCGGAATAGGAAATAATTTCCAGACCGTTTCGCTGTCCAATTGTTTCGTAATAGGAGCCGAAAAACCGGCAGACAGCTACGGCGGTATAATGAAAACCGACCAGGAACAAGTTCAGTTAATGAAACGCAGAGGCGGAGTAGGACACGATCTTTCACATATAAGACCGGCAGGAAGTCCGGTAAGCAACAGTGCATTAACATCTACCGGAGTTGTTCCGTTTATGGAAAGATATTCTAACTCAACCAGAGAAGTTGCACAAGACGGAAGACGCGGAGCATTAATGCTTTCAATATCAATAAAACACCCCGATGCGGAGCATTTTATAGACGCAAAATTAGAATCAGGAAAAGTTACCGGAGCAAATATTTCGGTTAAAATAGATAATGACTTTATGAAAGCCGTTGCCGAAAATAAACCGTATCAACAACAATATCCGGTAGATTCCGACAACCCTAAAATCAAAAAAATAATTAACCCGAAAAAACTTTGGAAAAAAATAATTCATAACGCTTGGAAATCGGCAGAGCCGGGTATTCTTTTTTGGGATACGGTAATTAACGAATCTGTTGCCGACAGTTATGCCGACCAAGGCTTTAAAACCGTTTCAACAAATCCTTGCGGAGAAATACCGCTTTGCCCTTACGACAGTTGCCGGTTATTAGCCGTAAATCTTTTTTCTTATGTTGACAATCCGTTTACGGAAAAAGCAAGTTTTAATTTCGAAAAATTTAAAAAACATGCACGTTATGCACAACGCATAATGGACGATATAGTAGATTTAGAACTTGAAAAAGTAGATAAAATACTCGAAAAAATAGATAACGACCCCGAAGACGAAGAAACAAAACGAACAGAAAGAAAACTATGGGAAAACATAAAAAATAAAGCCGTGCTCGGAAGACGAACCGGTGTGGGAATTACCGCCGAAGGCGACATGCTGGCGGCTCTTAACTTAAGATACGGAAGCGACAATGCCACCGATTTTTCGGTTTTGGTTCATAAAACACTGGCTCTCGAAGCATACCGTTCGTCGGTTGAAATGGCAAAAGAAAGAGGTGCTTTTAAACTTTACAACCCGGAAAAAGAAAAAAACAATCCTTTTATAAACAGGATAAAAGAAGCCGACCCGGTTCTTTACGAAGACATGGTAAAATACGGAAGAAGAAATATCTCTCTTTTAACCATAGCCCCCACCGGCTCGACGAGTATTCTTACAAAAACAACTTCCGGTATAGAACCCGTATTCTTGCCTTTTTATAAAAGACGCAGAAAGGTAAACCCGAACGATAAAGACGTAAACGTAACTTTTACCGACGAAACCGGTGATTCTTGGGAAGAATATAACGTTTTTCATCACAATTTTTTAAAGTGGATGGAAGTAAACGGTATAGATACCGAAAACGCAAAATCTCTCGGCAACGAAGAAATACAAGAACTGGTTAAAAAATCACCTTATTATAAAGCAACATCCAACGATGTTGACTGGATAAAAAAAGTGCAACTGCAAGGAAAAGTTCAAAAATGGGTTGACCATTCGATAAGCGTAACCGTAAATCTGCCGAATAATGTTTCCGTCGACTTAGTGGGAGAAGTTTATACCGAAGCATGGAAAAGCGGATGTAAAGGAGTAACCGTTTATCGCGACGGTTCGCGCGACGGTGTTTTGGTTTCTGCCGACAATAAAAAGAAAAAAGAAAAACAACAAGAACAAAAACACGAAAAACGTCCGAGAATATTAAAAGCCGATGTGGTAAGATTCAGTAACAACGATGAAGAGTGGATTGCTTTTATAGGAATAAAAGACGGAAAACCTTACGAAATTTTTACCGGACGCTCGGAAGAAGACGCTTTACCCGTCCCGAAAACCGTAACATCCGGAGAAATTATAAAACACCGTTTTGAAGACGGCAGAAAAAGATACGACTTCAGATACAAAAACAAATTCGGATTTAACATTACAATAGAAGGTTTATCTTATAAATTTAATCCGGAATTTTGGAATTACGCCAAATTAATTTCCGGACTTTTAAGACACGGTATGCCGGTAGAACATGCCGTTAACCTTATATCATCGCTACATTTCGAAACCGAATCGATAAACAGCTGGAAAAAAGGCGTAGTAAGAGCATTAAAAATGTATATTCCGGACGGAACAAAAGCAAAAAAAGGTTCCGTTTGCAGCGAATGCGGTTCCGATTCGTTGGTTTACGAAGAAGGATGCCTTAAATGTCAGTCTTGCGGATATTCTAAATGCGGTTGAAAATCGCGCTGCTCAAAAGAATTAAAAAACCGTCTCAAAAAAAATACAAAATGCCGATATAAACCGGCACCGCAAAGTAAATTTTCGAGACGGTTTTTATTCGCCTTTAGTATTTTCGATTATCTTTATTATTTTACCGTCTTTATAAACGGCGGTTTTCAGTAATCTTTGCTTTTCGTCGTAAAAATATTGTTTTCCGTCTATTAAATATCCGTTTTTAAAACTTCCCTCTTTATCTTTCTTTTTGTATTTATTATAAAAAATATGATGCCCGTCGCCTTCGAATATTCCCAAACTGTCGGGAGATTCGAAATGTATGTCGGCAGAATCTTCTTCAATTTTTTGGTTTGCCGCAATATTTTTTTCGAAAGCATTTTTACGTAAAGAATCTGTTTTTACAACCGTTTTTTCTTTTATTTCGTAAACCGTTATAGAATCCCTGCTTGTTTTACCGTCTTTAAAAATTTTCTCGGAACGCAAAGACCCGTCGGGATAATACTCGCGAATAATACCGGATTCTTTTCCGTTCTCCCAATTTCCTTCAATCTTTATATTTCCGTTTTCGTAGTAATATCTTTGATACCCGGAACGTGTTCCGTAATCGTTGTAATTCCAAACATAAGAAAGTTTACCGTTTTGATAATATGCTTTGTATTTGTTTACCCACTTATCAATAAGCCAAACACCTTCTTCCGCCGTATTTCCGTTTTCAAAATATGTCTTTGCTCTTCCGTATTTTTTTCCGTGAACGTAAGTTATTTCGGATTTTAATGTCCCGCCCGGATAATACGATTTCCAAATACCTTCCTTTTTACCGTCAACATAATTTCCTTCGGAGATTTTTTCTTCACCGAAAGGTTTATGCTCAACCCAGTATCCTTGTTTAAACCCTTTTTTATCAATAACGTTAACGGTATCCCCTTTAAAAAGCTCATAACTTTGAGCATTTAAAAAAGGAATAATACCTGAAACAAAAACAATTATTGATATAAATTTTTTCAATATCGATTTTTTTTACTTTTCTATACGAAAAAATTGTGCCGGCGGTTTCGTTTTTAAGAGATTATTTTACCGAAAATGTTAATATTTAATATTTTTTAACTTTATTCTACATTCAAAAGTGTCATTATCAGTATTTTATGTTGTTTATAACAATAATTGATTTTTTTTGATTATTTTTGTGCTTATAAAAACTCTTATTTTTTCTTTTTACAAAAAAATCCAATTCGATGAAAAAATTTCTTTTAATTCTCTCGGCAATTATCATACTCGGTTTTTCCGGATATTACGCTTTTATTTATTTCTTTTCGTTCAGTCACGGTTACAGAGCCGGCGAGCTGGTAAAATTCAGCAAAAAAGGTGTTATTTTTAAAACTTGGGAAGGGCAAATAAGCCAGGAAGCCACGCAACCGTTATGGAATTTTTCGGTTCAGGACAATGAGCCCGAAGTCATACAAAAACTGAAAAATCTTCAGGGAAAAAACGTTAAACTTACTTATATGGAACGTTTTAAAACTTTTCCGTGGCTCGGCGACACAAAATATTTCGTTACGGATGTTGTTCAAACCGATATAAAAGATAATACGACAGACAAAGAAGTTTTTGAAACACAAAAATCCGACGTAACGGACATAACCGTCGAAAACCTCAGAAAAGAAAACGAATTATTAAGACAACGCATAAAAGATTTAGAAACGACTATCGAAATATTAAGACAACAATCTTCGTCTTCGGGAAATTAAATTTTTTAAATTTCCGAAAAAAGCTCGAAAACGTAAAAATAACTTTTTCGGGCTTTTTTTTATTCATCGCAATATCTTTTAAGTAAAATTCCGGCAAAACCGATACCGTTTTGATATGCTTTTTTCAAATCGCTGCAAGCATTATCTTTACGGTTCATATCCAAATATAAAACGGCTCTGTAATAATATGCGTCATACATTTCCGGATTTAAATCGATACATTTATTAAAATCCGACAAGGCTTCTTTAAATTTACCTGTTTTTTGCTTAGCCAAAGCTCTGTTAAGAAAAGCCGTATATTGCGAAGGGTCGAGTTTTACGGCATAATCGTAATCTTTTATCGCTTCGTCGATTTTTCCGAGCATCATTTTTGCTTTTCCGCGATTTGAGTATATCGCCGGTTCGCCGGGGTTAAGTTCTATAGCTTTGTTAAAATCTTTTATTGCCTCTGCGGCATTACCTTTTTTGCCTTCGGCAACACCTCTGTTGGTGTAGTAATTTGCATCTTCGGGATTAAACTCTATCGCCAAATTAAAATCTCTGATTGCGGCATCGATATCTCCGAGTTCCGATTCGGCATTTGCCCGGTTATGATATGCATCGGCAAATTGTGCGTCTTGTTCGAGAGCTTTTGTAAAATCTTTTACCGCTTTTTTGATAAGGTTTGTGTCTTTAACAAGTTTTCCGAGTTCTAATTCCGAAACTCCGCGATTGTAATATGCATTTTTGTAATCCGGTTTTCCTTTTATTGCTTTCGTGAAATAAGAAATTGCTTCTTTTCGGTATTTTTCGGCATCCTTAAAACGCAAATCTTCTAAAGCTTTTGCCGCTTGCCTGTCTTTCCAGCTTCCGAGATTATTTTGTGCAACAACCGATGTCGGCGATTTTTTAACGGTATCCTCCCATAATGTTTCGCTGTTTTGCCATATATCGCAACGTTTAAAAGTCAGTATTCCCAAAATCAATACATAAAAACCGAATAAAGAATATGCAAGTATTTTTTTGGCTTTGTATTTTTCGATAACTTTAAACAACAAATATGCAATAAAAACGGCATAACCTATTGAGGGAATATAGGCGTATCTGTCGGCATGAACGGCACTTCCTACCGGAATAAACTGTAAAAGCAAAAATATGTTTATTAAAAAAAATCCGAGAGCAAAAACGAGTTCTTTTTTCTTGTTTTTAATTAAAAAATAAAATAAAAAAACCGTTGCCGCCGCAGGAATTATCATAAAATAATAAACAGGGGTAAGAGTTTGGCGTATAATATCCGGATAAGGATAAATTGCCGAAAGTTTCAGGGGTAAAAAAAGTTGCAAAATATACATTACGAGAGCATAAGAAGCTATTGCAATGCGTTGAATAAAATCGTATCCCTGTTCGTCAACCAAAGCTTCGCTTTGTTTTTGCGCT
>JAADDR010000011.1 GCA_013153865.1 Chlorobiota bacterium
TTACGGGTGATGTCGCCCTTAAAATAACAGACTTTGCCGAACCCGGCGAAAAAGAAGATATAATAGGAATGTGGAACGAACAAATAGAAGGATTAAAACATACTTTAGGCGTTTAAAACAAACAACAATATCCCGCAATATACAGCACACCCTACATGCCCGGATAAAACATCTTCGCAAAAACACATTCTTACCGCAAATTAAATATTTGCCATATCAAACTCCGGATATTATTTTTGCCGCGTATAAAATAAAACTCAAGTGAAAAAAATTCATATCTTAATCATAAAATCATTCATAGGACCATTTATGGTAACTTTTGCCATATCACTGTTTTTCCTGCTGATGCAGTTCATTTGGGTATGGATAGACGAACTAATAGGAAAAGGACTCGACGTAATAATAATTCTCAAAATGCTCTATTACGCCGGTGCAATGTTAGTACCCATGGCTCTGCCTCTCGCCGTATTACTTGCATCCGTAATGACATTCGGAAATCTTAGCGAACATTTCGAACTCACGGCAATGAAATCTTCCGGAATCTCGCTTTGGAGAATTATGAGCCCTCTTATTTACTTTATTATAATGCTTAGTATAGGAGCATTCTTCTTTTCAAACAACGTATTACCTTATACAAACCTGAAATACGCACAATTAATGTATGACATTTCGCGAAAAAGACCCGAAATGAGCATCAAAACAGGTGTTTTCAATAACGAAATAGAAGGATACAGCATAAAAGTGGACAGAAAAAATCCGGATACGGGAATGATGTATGACTTTATGATATACAACCATACCAAACGAAAAGGAAACAACGAAGTAACAGTTGCAGATTCAGGACAAATAAGTATTACAACCGACCAAAAAAACATGATTGTTATGCTCTATAACGGCATAAACTACAACGAAATGAAAGAAAAAGACCCGAAAAACAAAAAATATCCCGCCAGAAAAGACGAATTTACCGAAGAAACCTTCATTTTCAAACTGCCCGACAACTCCTTTAAAAAAAGCAACGAAAGAATGTTCAAAAAACATTACGAAATTATGAACACCTCTCAATTATCAATAGTTATAGACTCACTGAACAAAGAATATCAAACTAAAAAAAACACATTCGAAAACAGACTTACCGAATACAACTACTTTAAATTCGACCCGAAAGCAAAAAACAAAAAAGACTCCGTTAAACTGAAAAAATACTCTCCGTTAAAATACCTCGAACCCGAAAAACTAACAGCCCCTCTCAACCTCGACAGCATATACGACAAACTCGACAACAAAGACAAACGATACGTCATTACGGCTGCAAAAAAAGACGCTAAAATAGCACGATCAAATATCGAAAACAACGGACAATCATTAATGAACAGACTTAAATGGCTCAGAAAACACCAACTTGCATGGTATAAAAAATTCTCACTATCCTTCGCATGTCTGGTATTCTTCTTTATAGGAGCACCGCTCGGAGCAATTATCAGAAAAGGAGGATTCGGACTGCCGTTCTTAGTTTCGGTTGTTCTGTTTATGTTCTACTATATACTTATGGTAATGGGGCGAAAAGCCGCCGAAGAAAGCGTAGTACCCGTATTTGCGGGAGCATGGCTGGCATCAGGAGTCCTTTTTCCCCTCGGAGTATTCATTACATATAAAGCATCTAAAGACTCAAAAATAGTAAACACCGATAAACTCGAAAATATTCTGAAAACAATAGAAAACATTCTGAAATTAGGCAAATAAACTTATCCGGTGAAAATACTGCAAATATTCAATAAAGTTCCATACCCTCCCAAAGACGGAGGATCAATAGCCGTTACAGCTCTTGCCGAAGGATTCGCAAAAGCCGGAAACAAAGTAAACATACTGTGTCTCAACACAAAAAAACACTATGCAAACATAAAAAAAATAAAACATCACCTGCCCGAAAACATTTCTCTGCATGCAGTTGACATAAACACCGACATAAAACTCACGGCATTAATTAAAAACCTGCTTTTCTCAAAAAAACCGTACATAGCGGAAAGATTCATGTCGCCCGACTTCGAAAAAAATCTCGAAAACACTCTGAAAAAAGAAAAATTCGACATAATACAAATAGAAGGTCTTTACATGATGCCATACATTAAAACAATAAAAAAACATACCGATGCGGCAATCTCTTTCAGGGCTCACAACATAGAACACGAAATCTGGCAACTTAACCTCAAAAAAGAAAAAAACCCGGTAAAAAAAACATACCTTAAAATACTCGTAAAAAGATTAAAAAAATTCGAAACATCTTTTCTCGATAAATACGACTGCATAATACCGATAACCGAACGCGACGGCAAAATATTCAGAAAACTCGGCAATAAAAAACCCGTACACGTATCACCGGCAGGAATCGACACAAAAAAATACAACACAAAGCAACAAGACTTTTCCGAAATAAAACTTTTTCACCTAGGATCGCTCGATTGGACCCCTAATATCGAAGGATTATTATGGTTCCTCAAGAATGTTTGGACAAAACTTTCAGAAACATACCCCGACCTCACATTTACACTCGCCGGAAGGAACATTTCCGAAAAATTCAAAAAACATCTCTCAACATACAAAAACGTAATATTTAAAGGCGAAACAGACGATGCAATAAAATTCATGAACGAACACAACACAATGCCGGTGCCTCTTTTCTCCGGAAGCGGTATGCGCATAAAAATAATAGAAGGAATGGCATGCGGAAACGTTATTATATCCACACCGAAAGGAGCAGAAGGAATACATGCCGAAAACGGAAAAGAAATACTTATCGCCGAAACTCCCGATGATTTTGTAAAACAAATAAATACAATTATATCAAACCGAAAAAAAGCAAAACAAATATCCGATGCGGCAAAGCATTTTGTTTCCGTTAATTTTGATAATTTTGCAATCTCCGAGTCATTACTTAACTTTTACCGAAGAAACATAATTAAAAAATGACTTCTGAACTGTTAACTCAAATAATATTCTGGATAAGCGCTACGGCAATAATACACTCATACCTATTATTCCCGATTATTCTATACATACTCTCAAAAAACAAACAAAACAACACCCGAACATACGAAATATCGGACAACCTGCCCGGAATATCGATAATACTCGCCGCATATAACGAAGAAAAATACATAGAACAAAAAATATTAACAACCCTGAATACCGACTATCCGAGCAATAAAATCGAATTTATCATAGGCTCGGACAACTCTTCCGACAATACCGACAAAATAATACAAAAATATACCGCACAATTTCCGGAAATTCGTTTTTTCCGTTTTAACGAACGAAAAGGAAAAATCCGTATCATAAACGAACTTACCGACAAAGCCGAAAACAACATACTTATAATGACTGACGCAAAAGTATTTTTTAAAAAAAATACTCTGTTTCACCTGGTAAAACACTTTAAAAATCCGGAAATAAAAGCCGTGGGCGGAATACTCGAAAACAACAAAAAAAATCCCGACGATGTTTCAATACAAGAACACATATACATGCGCAACGAAATGATTATGAAATATCGCGAAGGAATAACAGGAAAATGCTCAATAGGAGTATTCGGAGCAATATACGCAATAAGAAAAAACAACTTCGAAAAAGTTCCGGAAAACTTTAAAGCCGACGATTTCTACGTAAGCATGAAAATAATACAAAAAAACGGAGGCGTAATATTCTCCGAAAAAGCTGCGGCAAACCAAAACATTACAGGCAATTTTAAAGAAGAATACAAACGAAAAGTAAGAATTGCCGTAGGAAATTACCAAAATCTTATAACATTTTTGCCTCTGCTCAAAAAACCTTTCACAAAAAAAGCTTTCTATTTTTTTTCGCATAAAGTAATACGGTGGACAGGACCCTTCCTCCTGCTTACCGCATTCGTAAGTAACATATTATTGCTTAATTACGACTTTTACAAACTCACTTTTACACTGTTCGTAATATCACTTACCGTACCGATTGCGGATTTTATGTTGAAAAAACTAAACATTAATATCAATTTATTTAGATATTTTACCCACTTTTACGGAATGAATGCGGCTCTCGCAACAGGTTTTTTCAAATATCTTAAAGGTGATAATTCCGGAATATGGGAGCCCTCAAAACGTTAAACTAACAATAACGAAATGTCAAAAAACAAACTCGATACGGTAGAAGATGCCGTAAAAGCAATAAAAAACGGAGAAATAGTCATAGTAGTAGATGACGAAGACAGAGAAAACGAAGGCGACTTTATTACATCTGCCGAACTCATAACACCCGAAAAAGTCAATTTTATGGCTACACACGGGCGAGGTCTGATTTGTGCCGCAATACCCGAAAGCAGATGCGCCGAACTCGACCTCGAACTAATGATAGGAAAAAAACAAAACACATCGCTGCACGAAACTCCTTTTACGGTATCCGTTGATCTTATAGGACACGGATGCACGACAGGAATATCGGCAAGCGACAGAGCAAAAACAATAAAAGCTCTCGTTGACCCCCAAACAAAACCCGAAGACCTCGGACGACCCGGGCATATATTCCCGCTTAAAGCAAAAAACATGGGCGTATTACGACGCGCCGGGCATACGGAAGCAACGGTTGACCTCACAAAACTCGCAGGTCTGAAACCCGGAGGCGCCCTTGTAGAAATAATGAACGAAGACGGAACAATGGCCCGCCTGCCCGATCTTTTTAAAGTTGCGGAAAAATTTAACCTCAAAATAATATCCATAAAAGACCTTATCGCATGCCGCCTCAAAAAAGAATCTCTTATAGAACGAGGCGAAAAAGTTAAAATGCCTACCGAATACGGAAACTTCGAACTTATACCTTACAGGCAAATATCAAACGGACTGGAACATTCGGCACTTATTAAAGGCGAATGGACAAAAGACGAACCGGTATTAGTTCGAGTACATTCATCTTGCGTTACGGGCGACATATTCGGCTCTAAACGTTGCGACTGCGGCGACCAACTGCACGAAGCAATGCGAATGGTAGAACGCGAAGGAAAAGGCGTTGTTTTATACATGAACCAGGAAGGCAGAGGCATAGGATATTTCAATAAAATAAAAACCTACAAGCTGCAAGAACAAGGTTACGACACCGTAGAAGCAAATCACAAACTCGGTTTCGACGACGACGAACGCGACTACGGAGTAGGTGCTCAAATCTTAAGAGATTTGGGAATATGCAAAATACGACTTATGACAAACAACCCGGTAAAACGTGCAGGATTAGAAGGTTACGGACTCGAAATCGTGGAAGTTGTCCCCATCGAAGTCGAAACCAACCCGCATAATCATTTCTATATGGAAACAAAAAAAATAAAAATGGGACACGATTTACATAAACTGTAACAAATAAAAACCAAAAATCAAGATAAATTTTGCCGTATATTAATTTAGTTATATGATGATATTATTTTTTTTGCAAAAACTTTGTTATTTGTTATAACATATAAAACATAAATACCTTGCTTTAAATCTTTATTTGTAATTTTAATCTCTTTAAAAAAACTTTTTGATATTATCTCTTTGCCTTCAATATCATAAACATAAACTTCCGATAATTTATCATTATCGACGCATATATATAAATAATCCTTATAAGGATTAGGATAAACGAAAACCTCATCCTTTACATAATTATCTTTAACGGCAGAAAAATCACTTTCGAAAGCACCTAAATCCGGAGCATCTCCGTAATACGGCAATCCCGTGTCAACTCCGGCATCAATAAATATGCTTCCGGGTTTAAGCCGTAAAAAATCACTCTCCGGAATCGAACCGTCAGGATTTCTTTCTCCGGTAATAATATTATCATCAATACTGATAAAATTTTCGTCAATTATATCAACCGAGTTCGGATCAATTAAATTCCACGAATTAATATTTTCGTCAATTACGGTTTGCAAAAGTATATCATCATTTTGCGTAACCGCCGAAATACAGTTTACAATATCATGTTTTACGGGGCTGCCGTTTATATTATCGAACTTATAATTTCTTCCGTTATTGTAAGCCGTGCAATTATGCAATGTCTGAGATAATTCGTTATCGTTATAATCAAAACCGTTTTGTTTATTATTCCATGCAATACAGTTTCTTAATATATGCTTATCGTTATCGGAAATATTTACACCCAACTTAAATCCGTTACCGTCGCCGCCGTTAAAACCGTTATTATACGACATACAGTTATAAAACTCGACAGGATATCCGGCTTTCCATACATCAAAACCGTCGTCGGAATTATTAAAAGCTCTGCAATTAATAAACTTATTTCCGGGTCCAGGAACAGAAGTCTGCCCGTTTACGCCGAAACCGTCGGCATTACCTCCGTCAGTACCGCTGTCATACATATCATAAGCATCGCAATCCGTAAAAGTATTGTATGATGCACCTGCAGCCGAATAAAATCCCGTATAATAACAATTATGAGCCGAACAATTTTTTATTATATTATGCGAAGCATTGCTAGTCAGCGAAATACCCGCTTCTCCGTTTGTAAAATCCAATCCTTCTATTACATACCAATCGTTTACTAACCTGAATCTGCCTCCGGTCGAAGTATTGCCGCTGCCTTCAAGTATAACCTCATTATTTTCGTAAGCTTTTATAAGTATGGGATTTTGCTCGGTACCGGATATCTGAGTAGCATTGTCCAAATCATATGTCCCTTCTAAAATATAAACGGTGTCACCCGGCTGAACAACCGACAATGCTTTCGAAACAGTCAAAAAAGCATTTTCCGTACTCAAACCGTCATTACCGTCATTACCGTTAACCGAAACAAAATAAACGGCGGAAAATACGTTTGTACCAAAAATATTAAACACAAAAAGTAAAATAATTATACGTTTCATAACTTTTTTTCATAAAAATAATAAACTGTCCGTAATTTACAAAAATTGTCGTTCACAACTTATAAACATTCTTTATCCTGAAATATGCATAAAACTTTATAAATTTGCATACCTTAAAAATACAACCCGAAAATGAAAAAATACGATGTCGTAATCTTGACCAAAAAAGAGTTTTTTGAACCCGAAAATCCCGACTGGTATGTAAAACAAGCAATTAACGAAGACAATTTCGTAAAAAAAGCACTCGAAAAAAAAGGATTAAAAGTAGCAAGAACTTATTGGGATAATCCGGATTTTGATTTTTCGGAAACGAAAATAACGCTTTTAAGAACCGTATGGGATTATTTTCACAGGTTCAAAGAATTTTCGGCTTGGCTCAAAAAAACACAAACAAAAACAAAAATTATAAATCCGCCCGAACTTATCTTCGAAAATATCGACAAACATTATCTTGCCGGATTGGAAAAAAAAGGAATTAACATTCCGAAAACATATTTTATCGATAAAGGCGACAAAAGAACTCTTAAACAACTGCACAAAGATTTTAACCTTAACGAAAGTGTTTTAAAACCCGTAATTTCGGGTGCCGGACGACATACATACAAATTAACTGCCGATAACTTAAACGAACACGAAGAAATTTACAAAAAATTAATCAGCGAAGAAGATATGATGCTGCAAGAATTTCAACACAACATATACGAAAAAGGCGAACTTGCATTTATGTTTTTCGAAGGTAAATTCAGTCATGCCGTTTTAAAGAAAGGCAAAAAAGGTGATTTTCGCGTACAAGACGATTTCGGCGGAACAGTGCATACATACGACCCGTCGCCCGAAGAAATACGCTTTGCCGAAAAAGTTATCGCTTCCGTAAATCCGTTGCCCGTTTACGGCAGAGTTGACGTAATAACCGACAACAACGGCAAACCGGCAATCGGAGAACTGGAACTTATCGAACCGGAATTGTGGTTTCGATTTTATCCGCCGGCTGCCGACATGCTTGCCGGTGCCGTTATCAAAAAAATAAATTAAATTTTAATATCCGAAATTATCTTTAAAAACATTATAATTGTAAAATATTTTAAAAAACTGCCGGAACAAAAAACAATTTATATGGCCATTCGGCAATACATACGCAAAACAATCATACTCCTGATATCTTTTGCAGGATTCTTATCTTCTTGCGAAGATGTTATAGAAGTGGATTTAAACAATACGGACCCGCAAATTGTAATAGAAGCAAAATTATACGACCGCTTTCAGCCCGCAACTGTTATTATCACAAAAACATCCGACTTTTTCGACACGCTCACGTATCGAACGGTTTCGGGAGCGGAAATAACTATTGCCGACAACGAAGGAAATATCGTAAATATACCGGAAACAGACTCCGTCGGAATATACTCGGCTGATTTTTTCGGCAAGCAGAATAAAACATACACGCTTACGGTAAAAGCAGAAGGCAAAACATATACCGCCTCGGCAAAAATGAAAACCCCGACTGAAATAGATTCGATGTTCTTTAAATACCGCGATAATCCGCTGCCGTATCAAGACGAAGGTTACGAACTGACTTGCATACTAAAAGACTCGGCAAATTATCCGGAATATGCAAAACTCGACGTTTATAAAAATCAAAAACGAAGTACGGAAATATATCTTTTCGAAGATACATATTCCGACGGCAATAACTTCGAATATATCTTTTACAACGATACTTTTCAGGAAAACGATACGGCTTCGGTTTTAGTTTCAAGTTTCGATAAAGACGTTTACAAATATCTTTATACTTACGCGGAAATAACTTCCGACTTTTTTCACGATACGGGAACACCGTATAATCCCACATCCAACATATCCGGCGGAGCATTGGGATATTTCGGAGTTTTTTCCGTAAGCGGTTCTTTTATCATTTTAAATCCGGAATAATTTACTTTGTAACCGGATTTTCAACTTCATACTGCCGAACCTGCCCTACCCCGCACCGTAAAAAACCGAAATACCGTTTACGTATTTGGAGTTTTTTGTCATGCGAAAAGGAAACAGCGACGATATATCCGAAGCTCCTTTATTATCTTCGATATTATATTTTAACTCAACAATCGGGTATCCTTCGCCGGTTGCTTTATTGCTTAACACCGCTTTTCCGCCCGAGATATTAAAATACTCCGTCTCGGAGTCGAGCGTAATGCGATATTTCCCGGAAAAATCCAAAAAATATTTTCGCTTATAACGATTTATAAGTACCGGAAACAGATTCTTTACCGCTTCTCTTACCTCATCGGGCAATTCGGAAGCACTAAAACATGTTTCGGATATTTCTTTAAGATTAATTTTATCTTTAAAATAAAATTCACGCAAAGGATAAGACTTTTTTGTTCCCGCCTCTCCGTTTTTTATTTTTATTTCCAAAACCGGATTTCGTATAAGCCCCGAAAGTTTACCGTACCACCTTATGCGATATTTTTTGCGCTGCGATTTTCCGGAAACGTTATCGTTATAAAACGTTAAATTCTGAGTATCGAAATAAATATTGTTTACATATCTTTCATAAAATATTTCTTTAAAAAATGCCTCATTATTTTTTATTATACTCTCGATACCTTCAACCGAAATTTCCGAAACGGCAAATTTCCTCTCGTAACGATAACCGGTATTATCGTTTTTATTCTTTATTTTATTAATAAAATTAAAAATCATTTAAATTCTTGAACTCCGGTATTATTGTTTTTGTTTCCGTATTATGCTTTTCAACATCTTTACAAGACAAAAAATTAAAATAAGATATTACAACCGCAAACAAATAAATTAATATTAATGCTCTTTTTTTATACATGATTGTCTATGAAATTTATTTCAGCCGAATTGTATAATTTTTTAAGTTCTTTTTTAAACTCTTCCAGCTGATTTAAATTTTTTACGTCGGCATAAAAAGACATTTCCGTTTGTTCCGAATTATCGCTGAAACGTTTTAATTTACTTTTTATGAAATATTTATTTATCAATTTTGATACTTCTTTTAATTCTGCCGATTTAGAACTGTCGGATACGGTCAAAAACAAATTTTGATATTCTTTTTTTCTTTTGGTAAGGAAAAATCTTGTCCAAATTATTGCAAACAAAATCAACGAAGCAACAACCGTAACTCCAACCTGGTCGGCACCCGTACCCAAACCTGCCGCAATGGTAAAAAACAAATACGACAATTCTTCCGGCTCTTTTATTGCCGTTCTGAAACGCACTATCGACAATGCACCCACCAAACCCAAAGATAACGCCAGAGAACTCTTAACAATAGAAATTATTACCATTGTGGTAAATGCCGTTAAAAGAAAATTTTCGGCAAACATTTTTTTGTTCGACAGCGAATTTGCACATTTATAATAAGTAAACTCAAGAAATAATATTATTACGATTAATATAAGAGAATTTATAAGCAGACTTTCGATATTAATCTGTTCGTTTTGCGTAATTAAAAATTTCTGAAATAATTCCCATTTATTCATTCCGTATATTTTTTAAAAATTAAAAAAACAAAAGTAAATTTTATCTTTGTAAAAAAAAACACTCTCAAAATTTATTAAATGTCAAAAAAAATTCTTTTTGTGTTGGGAACTCGCCCCGAAGCGGTAAAAACAGCCCCGTTAATTAACACATTTAAAAAATCCGATAACTTTATCACAAAAGTTTGTATCACCGGACAGCACAAAGAAATGACCGATAACATATTAAATTTTTTCGGCATAACTCCGGATTACAACCTTAATCTTATGACAAAAGGTCAAACATTGTTTGACATAACCGTAAAAGCTCTTACCGGCACAGGTAATATAATAGACATAACCCAACCCGACCTTATCTTTGTACAGGGAGATACTACATCGGTATTTGCCGCAAGTCTGGCGGCATTTTATAAAAACGTAAAAACGGCACATATAGAAGCAGGATTAAGAACCGGTAATAAATACTTTCCTTTTCCGGAAGAAATAAATCGTATCTTAACCGGACATATTGCCGATTTTCATTTCGCTCCTACCCCGAAAGCAAAAGAAAACCTTAAAGCCGAAGGTATCGAAAAAAATGTTTTTGTAACGGGAAACAGCGTTATTGATGCTCTTTTCGAAGCTCTTAAAATTATAAAAGAAACTAAAGAAGACATCTTTTTCGACAAATTCAAATACCTTAACTTCGATAAAAAAATAATATTACTTACGGCTCATCGTCGCGAAAATTTCGGAGAACCTTTCGAAAATATTTGCAAAGCGGTAAAAAACATTGCCGAAAATAATGATGTGCAAATTATTTATCCCGTACATCCGAATCCAAATATAAAAAATACGGCATACAAGTTGCTTTCCGATACCGAAAATATTTTCCTCGTCGAGCCGCTTCCCTACCCCGAACTTGTTTGGCTTATGGACAAATCATATCTTGTATTAACGGATTCGGGAGGAATACAGGAAGAAGCTCCGTCGTTAGGAAAACCCGTTCTGGTATTAAGAAACGAAACTGAAAGAACCGAAGGTGTAGAAGCCGGAACCGTTAAACTTACCGGAACAAATACCGAATTAATAATAAAAGAAACAAGCAACTTATTAAACGACAAAGTATCATACAAGAATATGAAGCAAAAAATAAATCCTTACGGCAACGGAACAACATCACAACAAATTCTTGATATTATTACAAAAAACATTAACGAAATTTAACAAACAACCGCAAATCATAAAAAATGAAACAAAAAGTTTTGCTTATGCTTCCGGCATATAACGAAGAAAAATCTTTACCTCAACTTCTGAATAGAATAGTAAAAACATTCGATAATTTCGATATTAACGGTGAAATTCTTGTAGTAAACGACGGAAGCAAAGATAAAACACTCGAAATCGCACAAAGTTTCAAATCGAATTATCCGCTGCACATACACGACATACAACCCAATAAAGGTCTGGCAAATGCTATGAAAGAAGGGTTTAAAAAAGCATTGACTCTTATCTCCGAAAACGATGTTTTAATAGCCATGGATGCCGACGACAGCCACAATCCCGGACTTATACCTCTAATGCTGCAAAAAAATGCAGAAGGTGCCGAAATCGTTATTGCGTCGAGATATCGCGAAGGTTCGCGAATAAGAGGATTAAACAAATTCAGAATATTAATGAGCTACGGTGCGGGAATGCTTTACAGAACTTTTATAAGAATGGAAGGTGTAAGAGATTATACATGCGGATACAGAGCATACGACCCGGCACTTATAAAAAAAGCATTATCCGATTTTAAAGATAAATTTATCGAAGAACAAGGATTTGCCGGAATGGCGGAAATCCTGCTAAAACTTAAAAAATACAATCCGGCAGTTATAGAAGTACCTATGATTTTAAGATACGACAGAAAAGAAAGCGAAAGTAAAATGAATATCTCCGGAACTGTAAAACAATCATTGAAATTAATCGCAAAATTTGCTTTTAAATAAATCGTTAAAAAACAGCAAACAATACCGAAATGCAAAAAAAAATCGGATTTTTACTGATACTTACAATATCAACAGCGTTTATTTTCTTTTACTACGGTCAAATACTGCTCTCGCCGAACAGTTTCCTTTTCAATCCGAAAGGCGACGGCATCAAAAATTACTATACATACGCATATCATAACGTAAACGATACTTCCGCCGTAAATTTTCAGGGTCTTAACTATCCTTACGGAGAACACTTTTTATATACCGATTGCCACCCGGTTTTTACATTGCTTATAAGAAATCTTAAAGCCGTATTTCCGGATATTGTAAATTATCAAATAGGCATCATTAATTTTTTTATGATTTTTTCTTTGCTGCTCACGGCAATCTTTGTTTGGTTAATTCTTGTTAAATACAAAGTTAACGAAATTTATGCCGTTCTTCCGGCATTCGGAATTACGGTTATGCAGCCGCAATTGTTTCGTCTTTTGGGACATCTGGCTCTGTCATATTCTTTTTTTATTCCGCTTACATGGCTTCTGCTTCTTAAATTTATCGAAACTTCAAAAAAAATATTTTTCTCTGTCGTAATTTCAATATATATACTTATACTTTTTTTTATTCACGGTTACCTCGGAATGATAGCCGCAAGTTTCCTTCTGTCTTATTATATTTTTGACTTTATTTTTAACAAAAAAACAACTTACAAAAACAAAATATACTTTTTATATATATTCGTGCAATCCGTTTTACCTCTTTTAATTTTCAGATATTTCATAGCATTTACCGACAATCATCCCGGAAGAACCGATAATCCTTGGGGATTTTTTTTCTATCGTGCCGATTGGGATACCGTTTTTATTGCTAACCACCCGCCTCTGAACCCTTTATGGCATAAAATCTTAAATATACACCAAACATGGGAAGGTTGGGCATATATCGGAATAACGTCAATTATTGCCGTAACCGTTTTCTTGATACGTTCGATAAAAAAATCGTCGGAAAATCATAAAATACGACTTGATCTTGATTTTATCGAAAACAAAAATCTGCAAATAATCATCCTTGCATCAATCTTAACATTACTTTTCTCGATGGCATTACCTTTCAGAGCCGGATTAAGATTTATCACGGATTGGATTCCCCTTATAAAACAATTCAGAAGCGTAGGAAGATTTGCATGGATTTTTTACTGCGTAATTACAATATCTTCATCAATCTATCTTTTTAACCTCGAAAAATAT
>JAADDR010000069.1 GCA_013153865.1 Chlorobiota bacterium
CGGTATCTTTTGGTTGCTTAGAATTTTCAGATATGTTAAAATAAATTTACAAAAACACACGAATAGTTTATACTTGTTTTTATACCTTTGCACCGTTGAAATTATTCCTGTTTTGTATTTTATTAAAATTTTGACCGTTTTACAGACGACAACTAACTGAATAATAAACGATTAAAATCCTTACGTTTTGAAAATAGAAAAAATTTTAGTTTCACAACCGGCTCCTCAAAATGAAAAATCCCCGTATTTCGATTTGGAAAAAAAATACGGAGTTAAAGTTGACTTCAGACCTTTTATAGAAGTTAAAGGTTATGACGTCAGAGAGTTCAGAAAACAAAAAGTTAATATTCTCGAACATTCGGCTGTTATAATGACAAGTAAAACGGCGATAGATAATTATTTCAGAATTGCCGAAGAAATGCGACTTACCATTCCGATAACCATGAAGTTTTTTTGCGTAACGGAATCGGTAGCTTATTATCTTCAAAAATATATTACTTATCGTAAACGTAAAATTTTTTATGCCCAAAAAACATTTGACGAGTTGTTGGATTTAATGGTTAAGCATAAAAAAGAAAAATTTTTACTTCCCGTGGCAAAAACGCATAAACCCACAATTGCCAAAAAATTAAAAGCGGCGGGTTTCAGTTTTACAAAAGCGGTTATGTATGAAACAGTAAGTGCCGATTTATCGGATTTATCGGATATTCACTACGACGTGATTGTTTTTTTCAGTCCGGCGGGAATAAAATCTTTGTTTGATAATTTTCCGGATTTCGAGCAAAACGGAAGACTTATCGGAGCTCTCGGAAAATCTACGGCAAATGCCGTTAAAAAAGCAGGTTTGCGTCTTGATATTAATGCTCCTACAAAAGAATATCCTTCTATGACAATGGCTATAGAAAAGTTTATTTTAGAAAATAATAAATGACAGTAAGAAACCGGCGTTTTTCGAAAAACGAAAGGCTTAAAAGCCGTAAAGAAATATCCCGGATTTTTAAAAACGGGATATTTTTGTATTCCGAGAATTTTTCTTTGGGATATTCTGTTTCGAGAAGCGAAAATAATAAATTTACCGTTGCCGTTCCCAAACGAAACATTAAATCGGCGGTTGCCAGAAACAGAATAAAAAGACTTTTGAGAGAAGCTTACAGGAAAAATAAGTTTATTATTTACGAAAAAACCGGAAAGAGTTTTAATATTCTCTTAATATTCAGGCAAAAAAAAGCTCTTACTTATGCCGCGGCAGAGCAAGAGCTTGTTATGTTGTTAAAAAAAATGCTTAATAAAGCCGGTATTTAATTTTCTTTTAAAGCTTTTAGGCGCATATTTTGTTTTTCGAGGTCGCTTATGCCGAAATTCCCTTCGTAAACGGCTTTTTCCCATTCGCCGTACATCGGATTGGGAAAAATTATATACAGATCTCCGAATTTTTCTTTTTGTGTTTTAACCGAGTCGTTTCTGTTTCCGTTTTTTGTGTATTTAAAGTTTTCGTTAAAATCTCTTAAATTGTCGCCTAAATACATTATTACGTCATAATTTTTTAAAATCGAATCGCGTCTTGCGGTTTTATCGGAAGTTTTATCTTTTAGAAGAACATGTTTTTTATCGGCAAAAGGTAACCCTTCGTTTTTAAGGTTCTCGACTGTCGAATTAATGTTTTTTACGCTTCGGTTCGAAACATAAAATATTTCAACTCCTTTTTCTTTTGCGTTATTGAAAAAATCTCGTGCTCCGGGCAGTGCTTTTGCTTTTTTTTCGTTTACCCATTTTGTCCATGTTTCCGGAGTATAATGTGTGCCGGTTTTTATTAATCTTGCGTTATACGGGCTGTTATTTAAAACTGTTTCGTCTATGTCGGCGATTATTGCTTTGGGTTTTTTCTTTTTTAGTTTAAAGCGATCTTTTTTTAATTTTTCGGTCAGTAATTTTTCGGCAAAATTATAGGTCTGCAAAAATAAAGCCCTTGCCTCGGCGGATTTTTGAAACCATAAGGTTGCCATGCTTTGATGCTCCGATACGGAATACACCGTTGAATCTTTTTCGTTTACTGTTTCTTTGCTTCTGTTTGTTTCTTTTTTGTCGCAGCATGAAGAAAATATCGTTGCGGAAATTATTACCGCAAAAATCAGTTTTTTCATATTTAGAAGTATTTGTAAAAAGTTAAAAAATCAATTTTAAAAATCTTTGTTCTTAGAATCGATGATAATGGTAACCGGACCGTCGTTTATAAGTGAAATTTGCATATCGGCACCGAATTTTCCGGTTTTAACTTCTTTTCCGGTTTCTTTTTCGCATAAATCGATAAATTTTTCGTATAAAGGAACGGAAATTTCCGGTTTTGCGGCTTTTATGTATGAAGGACGATTGCCTTTTTTTGTTTTCGCATGAAGCGTAAATTGGCTTACAATCATCATTTCGCCGTTTATGTCTTTGAGCGAAAGGTTCATTACACCGTTATTGTCGTTAAAAATTCTTAACCCGGATATTTTTTTTGACATCCAAACTAAATCTTCTTCCGTATCTTCGTTTTCAAATCCGCATAAAACCAATAAGCCCGTTCCGACATTGGATTTTATTTCTCCTTTTATACTTACAAAACATCCTGAAACTCTTTGGATTACAACCCTCATTTTATAATTTTTTTGTTGATTAACAATTCGGCAATCTGAACGGCATTAGTTGCGGCGCCTTTTCTTAAATTATCCGCCGTTATCCATAAATTTAAGCTGTTTGCCTGCGAAAAATCGCGTCTTATACGCCCGACAAAAACCTCGTCTTTACCTTCGGCAATTACAGGCATGGGATAAATGTTGTTTTCGGGTTCGTCGTAAACGGTAACGCCCGGCATTTCTTCCAAAAGTTTATAAACGGTTTCCAAATCAAAATCATTTTCAAATTCGACATTTACCGATTCGGAATGTCCGCCGATTACCGGAACACGAACTGCCGTTGCGCTTACGTTAATATCCCGGCTTAAAATTTTATGCGTCTCGTTTACGAGCTTGTCTTCTTCTTTTGTATATCCGTTTTTTGTAAATACGTCGCAATGCGGAATACAATTCAAATCAATTCTGTGCGGATATGCTTTTTCTTCATGAATATTGATGCGTTCGTCTTTTAGTTGCCGAACGGCTTTTTTACCGGTTCCGGTTACCGACTGGTAAGTTGAAACCACGATTCTTTTTATTTTATATTTTTTGTGAAGAGGAAATAAAACCATCAGCATTTGAATTGTGGAACAATTAGGATTGGCAATTATTTTATCTTCTTCGCTTAATAAATTTCCGTTTATTTCCGGAATTATCAGTTTTTTGTCCGGATGCATTCTCCATGCCGAAGAATTATCGATAACAAATGTTCCGTTTTCGGCAAACAACGGTGCATATTTTAAAGAAACATCGGAACCGGCGGAAAAAATCGCAATTTGGGGTTTTTTATTTAAAGCATCTTCAATGCTTACTATTTGATGTTCAGTGTTTTTAAAAACAATTTTTTGACCTTTTGATTTTTCCGAAGCAACCGGAATAAGTTCCGATACCGGAAAATTTCTTTCTTCAAGAACTTTTAACAACATCTCTCCTACCAAACCGGTAACACCGGCAATTACAACTTTCATTTAATTTTTATTTTAAAGTTAAATTGTTTTTTATCCAAAAGTATTAATTTTGAAAATTAAGCAAAATTATAATTCTATTTCGAACTTTATTTAAAACAAATGAAAAATTTAATATTCCCGATATTTTTTTTCTTGTCAACGACTTTATTTGCTCAAATTTCAGACGATTTTGAAGACGGAGACATTTCCGATTGGACACAAAGCTCTGCCGGAACATGGGATGCAACAACCGATAATCCCCTTAACGGAACTTATTCGTTGCAACATGTAGCCGACGGCGGAAACGGTGAAGATCAAATTTCTTTGCCTTTTTCGGGAATTGATATAACCTCCGGAACAACAACATGGCAATTTCAAGTAAAGCATGATTATTCTCCTTCCGGGTATAACAATTGGGCGTTTTTCTTGTTTGCCGATGCCGACGCTTTAGAAATGTATAACGGCGGAAACATTAACGGTTATGCGGCGGGTGTTAACTTTACCGGTTCGGATGATATTTTTTATCTGTGGAAGATTTCCGAAGGAGCATTATCCGTTGTCGTAAATACCGAAATTAATTGGGAAAATACCGTGGGAACAAATCCCGCCGGAATAAAAATAACTCGTTCGTCCGACGGAAACTGGACAGTAGAACTTGATACCGACGGAGGTTTTGATAATTTGGTTGAAGTCGGTAACGGAACGGATACTGATTTTTCAACCGCAAATTTTCTCGGTATTTTTTATGAATTTTCTTCTACTCATGTTACGGATTTTCGCGCAGACGATATTTCCGTTACCGGTCCGCCGGATACGACACCTCCGATTGTTATTTCGGCGGAGGCGGTTTCAGATAATACCATTATTGTTAATTTTAATGAAAACTTAGATCAAACAACTGCGGAAAATTTAGCAAATTATACTGTTGACGGAGGAATCGGAAACCCCGTTTCGGCAACTCTGAATACCGTAGACAACAAACAAACGGAATTAACATTTGCCGGAACATTTACCGATAATACAAATTATACGCTTACCGTTGATAATGTTGAAGATGTTTCGGGAAATGCCTGTTCCGGCGAAACCGTAAGTTTTTCTTATGTGCAGATTGCGGCTGTTTCGGCAAGTCCCGTATCATCGAATACATTAGATGTTTTTTTCAGTAAAAAAGTTGATGAAGTTTCGGCACAAAATACGTCGAATTATTCTGTTGACAACGGTATCGGAAATCCGTCTTCCGCAGTTGTCGATACCGAAGACAATAAAATTGTGCACTTGTCTTTCGCTTCCGATTTTGTTTCGGAACAAGATTATACTCTTTCAGTTGAAAACATTGAGGATATTTACGGAAATACCGCCGATCCGGCAAACTTACCTTTCTCTTATTATGAAGTTAAAGCTTTTGATATTGTAGTTAATGAAATTATGAACGATGTAAATCCTGCTCCGGAAGCAATTCCCGCACATGAATATATCGAAATTTATAATAATTCGGGTTATGATATTAATTTATCCGGATGGACTTTGACGATAGGTACGGATTCCCCGAAAATATTTCCGGCAAAAACAATTGCGGCAAACGGTTATGCAATTATTTGCGAAGATATTGCAGAGTCCGATTTCTCTCCTTACGGTATAACGATAGGAATTTTAAATCCTTCGGAACTTACCATTACGGATAAACGTATTCAAATAAAAAATTCCGAAGATTTGCTTATTGAGGATATCACATATTCTCAAGATTGGTATCACGATACCGACAAAGATGACGGCGGTTGGTCGATGGAACGTATAGACCCCGCAAATTTTTGCGGAGGAGAAGATAATTGGATTGCTACGGAAGATTATACCGGCGGAACACCGGGAAGGCAAAATTCGGTTTACGCAAATAACCCTGATAATACATCGCCTTCGGTGACAAGTATTGTCTATGTTTCGTCAAAAGAATTACAAATAAATTTTTCCGAAAAAGTAAAAATCGAAGAAGCGGAGAATGTGTCATATTATACGCTTAACTTTTCAATAAATCCGGTAACGGCAATATCCGACCCCGATGACGCATCGAAAGTAAACATTGTTTTTGCCGAAAACTTCCCGGAAGGAAGTAATAATCTTGAAATATCAAATATTTCCGATAATTGCGACAATGTTATGTCTTCTTATTCCGGGAATTTCGAATATTACTTAATTTATCCGGTTTCCGTCGAAGTTATGTCGGCAAATCAATTGCGGATACATTTTTCCGAAAAGATTGATGTTGCTTCCGGTGAAAATACGGCAAATTATTTTGTAAACGGAGGTATCGGAAATCCGCAAGCCGCAACAATCGGAACATCAGACGATAAAACGATAAATCTTTTATTTTCGTCGGATTTTATTCAAAAACAAGAATATACTGTTTCCGTTGAAAATGTAAAAGATATTAACGGAAATATAATGAACGAATCAAACCTTGATTTTATATATTATGTTCCTGCACCTTTCGATGTAATTATCAACGAAATAATGGCAGACGTAAATCCTGCCCCGGTTTCTTTGCCTGCCGAACGTTATGTCGAACTTTACAACACATCGGAATACGATATTGATTTAACAAATTGGATATTTTTGTCCGAAGGACAAACCGAGCGAGTATTTCCTTACATAACATTAAAATCCGGAGAATATCTTATTTTATGCGAAGAAGAATCCGAACCGTTGTTTTCTCCTTACGGAACGGTTGTTCCGATTTTAACATCTTCGGATATTATTGCATCGGGCAGAAACTTAAAAGTTATGATGCCAGATCAAACCGTTGTGGAAGAGCTTACATATTCTGACGAATGGTACGGAAATACCGATAAAGATAACGGCGGTTGGTCTTTGGAACGTATTGACCCCGCAAATTTTTGCGGAGAAGAAAATAATTGGAGAGCATCCGAAGACCCGGCAGGAGGAACCCCCGGACAACGAAATTCCGTTTATGCAATTAATCGAGACAATTTACCTCCGGATATTGTTGACGTAAAGATTGTTTCTTCAAATTATTTAATTCTTAACTTTACCGAAAACATAAATTATGCAACCGCTTCCGATATTTATAATTTCAGTGTTAATAACGGTATCGGAAATCCCGAAACGGCATATCTTGACGAATATGACAGAACAAAAGTACATTTGCTTTTTTCCGGAAATTTTACCGATAAGCAAAATTACGAATTAATAATTGAAAATATTTCCGATAATTGCGGCAACATAATGCAAACAACAGGATATGACTTTACGTATCATAAAATTTATCTTAAAGAACTTTGGGTAAAAGACGAAAAACGTTTAAAACTTGTTTTTTCCGAAACTCCGGAATTTGTTTCGGCTGTTGATGTTTCAAATTATTTTTGTGACGGGGATACGGGAAATCCGGAATTTGCAGTTAGAGAAACTCTTGACTCTGCCGTTGTTCATTTACAATTTTCCGATAATTTTCCGGACGGAGAAACATTAAACCTGAAAATATCGGGAATAAAGGATATTAACGGAAATTATATGAACGATACGACTTTAAGTTTTTTGTTTTACATACCTAAACCGAATGATATTGTTATAAACGAGGTTCTTTTTAATCCTTTTCCGGAAGGAAATGATTTTGTGGAGTTATATAATCGTTCGGATTATGATATTGATTTGATTAATTTAAAACTTGCATCGGAGGATCCTGATTTTCCCGACAGTATAATATCAGTTTCTCCGCTGTCTTCCGAAAACAAATATTTTAAATCCGGAACATATTCCGCATTTACCCTTAGTACCGAAGGCGTTTTACGTTTTTATATGAGCAGAAATTCCGATAATATTTTTGAACTCCCGGAATTTCCTTCATATCCCGATGATGAAGGAACCGTTGTTTTACTTTATAAAGATACGGCGGTTATCGACAAATTTTCGTATAATGAAGACATGCACCTTCCTTTGCTTGATGATAACGAAGGAGTATCTTTAGAACGAGTAAATTATGATAAACCGACACAAGACGAATCAAATTGGCATTCGGCATCGGAACTGGTCGGTTTTGCCACTCCCGCATATAAAAATTCACAATTTTCCGAAAATCCGACACCCGTTGATACCCCGATAGATATTACTCCACATGTTTTTTCTCCGGATAACGACGGTTACAATGATTATGCAAATATTAATTTTAAATTTGATACCCCGGATAACCTTGCGACAATTTATATTTTTGACGCTAAAGGCAGAATTATAAAAACTCTTGCGAATAATTTATTGCTGTCAACCGAAGGAACTGTTGTTTGGGACGGCACGGAAGAAAACGGAAGCCGAGCTGCCGCCGGAACATATATTGTTTATTTTAAAGTGTTTGATGTAAACGGAAATACCGAAGCGTATAAATTATCAGTTGTTTTAGCAAAAAAAATGTAATATTCCGATTTTTATTTTTGTTTTATAATTCGGCATAATAAAAATAATTCGACAAATGCTTGTTTAGAATGAATCTAAATATTAAGTTTGCGAATTAATTTTTATTAAGATTTATTAAAAACAAAAAAATGAAATACAGTTTAGATAAAATTTTAAACATATTATCGAAAGTAAAAGACCCGGAAACCGGAAAAGATTTGATAAGTTTAAATGCGGTAGGATCATTAAGTTCGGAAGAAAATAAGATAGACTTTTCGTTAACTTTGCCGAAAAACAATCCGTTTGTAAAGTCGATAGAAAAAGCATGTATAAAAATTCTTAAAGAACAACTTTCGGAAGATTTGGAGATAAATATTAAAGCCGTTCCGAAAATATCGGTTCAAAAAGTATCTTTCGGAAGGACAGATGACGGAAAAATTTTACCCGGAGTTAAAAATATTTTAGCGGTTGCATCGGGAAAAGGCGGAGTCGGGAAATCTACGGTTTCCGTTAATTTGGCAATAGCATTGGCAAAACAAGGCGCAAAAGTAGGATTACTCGATGCCGACGTTTACGGACCGTCTATACCGAAAATGCTCGGAGTAGAAGGAGAACGACCGTCTATTAAAAAAGTAAACGGAAAAGACTTAATTGTTCCCATAGAAAAACACGGAATTAAAATGCTGTCCATAGGATTTTTCGTAAGACCCGAAGATGCTTTAATATGGAGAGGAGCAATGGCAACATCCGCAATAAATCAATTTGTAAAAGATACCGATTGGGGCGAGTTGGATTATTTTGTAATAGACCTGCCTCCGGGAACAGGAGATATACATCTTACCATAGTTCAGGCAATGCCGGTTACCGCCGCGGTAATTGTAAGTACACCGCAACAAGTGGCATTGGCGGATGCATTAAGAGGAGTAAGTATGTTCAAAGCCGAAAAAATAGAAGTTCCGGTAATAGGTTTTATTGAAAATATGTCGTGGTTTACTCCCGAAGAACTTCCCGACAACAAATATTATATTTTCGGAAAAAACGGGCTTAAAGAACTTGCCGAAAAAATGAACATTCCTCTTTTAGGACAAATACCGTTGGTACAAAGTATAAGAGAATCCGGAGATTACGGAAGCCCTTCGGCTCTTGATAATAATTCTCCGGAAGGAAATGCATTTATTGAGTTAGCGAAAAACGTTGCCGAAAAAATAGAAGAAAGAAATGCAACCTTGGAGCCGACCAAAAAAGTTGAAATAGATCCTAATGCAAGTTGCGGAGCATAAATTTACTTTTTTTATCATAAATTAAATATGACCGAATCAGAAAAAAATAATTATATTTTCAGAATAAAAGAGGTTTTGGAATTAGTGCGTCCGTATCTTCAAGCCGACGGCGGAGATATAGACTTTGTCGATTTATCGGATGATTTAAGGGTTTTCGTAAAACTTACCGGTGCGTGCGGAACTTGTGCAATGAGTATTCAAACGTTAAAATTCGGAGTAGAACACTCTTTAAAAAATGCTATTCCGGAAATTAAAGAAGTCGTTGCCGTTTAAAATAAATTTCTTTTTATCTTTGTATAAAAAACAAACGGAATGAAGAAAGAAGAAGATTTTATGAGAGAAGCTGTTCGCCTGTCTCGCGAAAGCGTAAAAAACGGAGGAGGACCGTTCGGAGCCGTTATCGTTAAAGACGGAGAGATTATTGCATCGGCATCAAACAGTGTAACCAAAGATAACGATCCTACTGCTCACGCCGAAGTTTCGGCAATACGCAAAGCCGCAAAAAAATTAAAAACTTTTGACCTTTCGGGATGCGAAATTTATACTTCTTGCGAACCGTGCCCCATGTGTTTCGGGGCAGTTTATTGGGCTCGTTTGGATAAGTTGTATTTTGCAAATACTAAACAAGACGCAAAAGCAATAGGATTTGACGATTCTTTTATTTACGAAGAAATAGAACTACCTTACGATAAAAGAAAAATACCGAATATTCAATTGTTGAGAGATGAAGCTCTTAAAGCTTTTGAGGATTGGAAAAATAAAGAAGATAAAACAGAGTATTAAAAAAATCCGGCATTTGCCGGATTTTTTATGTTTTACGATTAAAAATATTTAATGTCTTCGGTTTTTTCCGAGCTCATATGAATAATATCGTTTAAAAGATTGTTAGCCAAGCTGCTTGCTCCTATTCTGAATAAATCGGGAGTCAGCCATTCTTCTCCGAGAACGGCATCCATTACCGCATAATATTTTAGAGCCGTTTCCGAGTCGGAAATACCTCCGGCAGGCTTTATCCCGACTTTTTTGCCGGTTTTTTTAAAGTATTCTTTAGCTGTTTGTGCCATAACGTAAACAGCTTCGAGAGTTGCCGCCGGTGTTGTTTTTCCGGTGGATGTTTTTAAAAAATCGCCTCCCGCTTCGACTGCTAAAACAGATGCCTTTTTAACGTTTTTGAGATTCTCGAGAGAGCCGCTTTCGAGAATAACTTTTAAATGATTTGAACCGACTGCTTTTTTTAAGGTTTTTATTTCGTCGAAAACGGTTTTATAATCTCCGCTGAGGAATGTTCCGACGGAAATAACCATATCCGCTTCGTTTGCACCTTTGTCGATTGCTTTTTTTGTTTCGGCTTCTTTAATTTCGATAAAAGTTTGAGAGGAAGGAAATCCTCCCACAACGGAGGCAATATTTACGTTTTCGACATTCAGGTTTTTTTTAACATGCTCTGCCAATGTCGGATAAACACATATTGCGGCAACATTAGGCATATCCGGAAAAACTGATTTGAAATTATTTACTTTATCGGCAAAACTTTTCGCTCTTGCCGGAGTATCTGTATGGTTTAAAGTTGTTAAGTCAATAAACCCGAATATTTTTTTTAATGTTTCGATTTTATATATCGAAGATATATTAGAAGTTATTTTTTTAACTTCTGCTTCTGCGAAAGAGTCATTAATGTTTAAATCGTAAGAATCAAGAATTTTGTTTATATCCATATTAAATATTTTTTAAAAGAAGTCGGCCCGGCGGGGTTCGAACCCGCGACACCGAGATTAAGAGTCACGTGCTCTGCCAACTGAGCTACAGGCCGGTTAAATTTGTGCACAAAGGTAAAAAAAATGTAATCAAGGTGTTTATTTTTTCAATTTTTTATTTGAGAAATGCCTGTTTTTATCCCTTTCGGTTTTCTTTTCGAGATTTTTTTTAAATGCATCTTCCAGATTTATTCCTGTTTGATTGGCAATACAAATAAGAACGAAAAGCACGTCGGCAAGTTCGTCGGCAAGTTCCGGGTTTCTGTCCGATTTTTTAAACGATTGTTCTCCGTATTGTCGGGCTATAATTCTTGCCACCTCTCCTACTTCTTCGGTTAAAATTGCCATATTGGTAAGCTCGTTAAAATATCTTACGCCGTATTTTTTTATCCAATCGTCAACTTTGTTTTGTGCTTGTTTTATCGTCATCGTTTTTTTGGTATTAATTCGTCAATTAGTGTTTTGTTTTTATTTTCGATAAAGTTAAACAGTTTGTCTTCAAATGTTTTAAAATTCGCTTTTTCAACTGTAAGTTTAATTTTTTTATCTTCGAGCAGATGTATGTAATCGCACATATTTGTCAGAGTTTCAATAATATGAGATGTTACTATTATTGTTTTGCCGGTGTTTTTGTATTTCATTAAAATTGAACGTATTATTCTGCTTGTTTCCGTGTCGAGCCCGTTAAACGGCTCGTCGAGAATCATTACGGGTTTGTCTTTTTTTAATATTCCCGTTACGGCAAGTTTCTTTTTCATTCCGGTTGAATACGTTTCTGTTATTTTATCCAGCGGCAATAAAAATAAGCTGTTCCACTTTTCCGTATCAAAATTTTTATTTTTAAATAAGTTTAGATACTCTCTTCCCGTGATGTTCGGATAAAAATAATTTTCGGCGGGTAAGTAAGCTGTATCTTTTTTTGTCAGTTTTTTATTATTGAATAATATTTCCCCTTTGTCGGGTTTTTTTATTCCGAAGATTGAATTCAGCAATGTCGTTTTTCCGGCACCGTTAAGTCCGACAATACCGTGAATACGATTTGTTTTTATACTTAAATTCAAGTTTTCGATTACTGTTTCTTTATTGTATGATACTGTAAGTTCGCTAATTAAAATCATGTAAATAAAGTTTTAAATTACTTAGTGCCGAAAACATAAATTTAATCGCTAACAACAAAATCAACGGAGTTAATACGGGAATAAAAATTCCGGCAATTCCTGCCATGGTAAATATTCGCACTGCTTCCGATTTTTTGTCCGGTCGGTAAAAAGCATATTTTAATAGAATTGTATAAACAAGAAAACAGGAAATAATCAAATATTCGATTAAAGGGATATAATAATATTCCGGATTAAATATTATAAACAAAACGATAAGCGGAATAATTAAAATTGAGAACAACTTGATATGATTAGTTATTTTGTCGATTAAAAAACGCTTTTCGTTTAATTCTTTTGCCGATAAAACAGGCAACGATTCGGGGGTCTCGTAAAATCCGGATATTATTATGCCGAAAATGAATATTATGACCGGAACACTTGCAACGTAAAAAGATGTTAAAATGCCGGTAAACCAGATAAAAACAAGAATAAAAAAATTTTTTCTCACTCCGGATTTCCATTCGAAATTATCATCCGGTATCAGTTTTTGAAAAACGGTATTAAGTCCGGTTTTTTTAATATTTATTTCAATAAAAGGAATGATTGATATAAAAATTGTAAGCATCGCAGCATAAATAATTTGTCCGAAATAAACAAGTAAAATAATTAACGGAACGGAAAGCGTAAAATATTCGACAAAAAAGATTTTTCGGGGTTTTTCCGAATGAATGCTTAAAAATGTTTTATCCTTTCTTTTAACATGAATCGACAAGAGAATTAAAGAATATGCACCGATAATGATTTCCGTGTTTTTATTTTCGGAAATATTCGAAAAGACGTAAAATAAAATTAATACGGACAATATCAATAAAAATATTGCCCGTAAAATCCCGATTTGAAGTATTGCTCTTATAAATTGTTTTATTCTGATATTTAGTATCCTTGTCGTCATTCTTTTACATAAACGCCAATTTTCCCATAAACAGTATACTTCCTGTTGTATTATCTTTTATGAAATACAAAAACGGGCGGTCTGCTTTAAATTCTATTGCTCCGGACGGATTTACCGAAGTTATGCGTTTCATAATTACGGCTGTTGCGGCGGCGGCTTCCGTTCCGCTTTCGTCAATATTTATAAATGTTTGATGTATAACCTTATCAATTCTCAATTCTTTTTTGCAGGTCATTCCCGAAAAATCGGCACGATTCGTAAATGCATGTTTCATACCGGCACTATACAATGTTTCGGCTAAATCCGTTTTATATTCCGTTTTAAATTTCGGAACGGCAAGTTTTATGTTTTTATATTCGCTTTTTTCGTATAAATTTTTAAAATCATCATAACCGAACTCTTTTTCAAAAAGTGAAAAATCATAACTTTTTTCCGGTAAAACAATTATCATCGATGCGCGTTTTCCTTTATACGGAATTTCAACCATTTTAAATTTGTCGGTTTCGGCATATTTCATTCTGTTGTTTACATACATAAATTCTTTTTGTGTTTTTCCGTTTAAAGCGTAAAAAATATCTTTTTGTGTCGCTTTTTCGTTAAATTTTTTATCCCATTGTGCCAAGAAATATACGGCATTTACCAAAACCATTTTTGTATCTCCGTCAACCGACGAATTATCCAATAAATTTTTTATTTTATTTTTTGTTTTTTTTGCTGTCCAATCATTAATTTTTTTAACGGCAATTTCCCTGTCTTTTGCGGTTCTGAAATCAACGCCTTCTATTTGCGCATCATAATAACTTTTTACGGTTTCAAAATAAGAGTGTAAGAAATTAAAATCTTTTTGAGCCCAAACCGAATTTGCAATATTAAACAGATAATATTCCGGATTTTTTGTCTTTTGTGTTTTTGATATTAACTCTTTGTAAGACTCATTAATTTCTTTCGCATTTTCAGGAAAATGTAAGACTTCCGACATTTCTTTTCTTGTTTTTCCCCTTGCTCCCTCGTAGGTCATTGCCAATGCGGCAGAAACACTGAACGGAGATAAAAATATGTTTTTTTGCTCGTCGGCAACCATAGAAAACAATTCAAAAGTAAATTTATTATTACTTTCAATAATATTTGTTTTGTTTTGAGAATTAAGAATATTCACGGCAAATACAAAAATTAAAAATAAAACGTATTTTTTCATAATTTAAAAATTTTTAGTGTTTTTTATAATAAGATGAAAAATAAAAGATTATTCAATAAATAAAATTTAATATTAATTTTGCAATTTATATAATAATTAAAATTCGACCAAATGAGAACTTCTTATTTCTCTCTTTTTTTAACAATAATTTTAACACTGTCTTTTTTATCGTGCAATTCCGAAACGGAAAACAAAACAGTCTCCGAAAATTATAAAATCGAAACTTCTTTCAATGAATCAACTTTACCGGATACACTTGTTTTAATCGAAACACCTTACGGTAATATGAAAATTAAATTATACGATAAAACACCGAAACATAAAGCAAATTTTATAAAACTTGTAAAAAGCGGATTTTATGACGGACTGTTGTTTCATCGCGTAATAAAAGACTTTATGATACAAGGCGGTGATCCGGATTCCAAAGACGCACCTGCCGGAAAAATGCTGGGAAACGGCGGTCCCGGTTATCAAATTGATGCCGAATTTGTTCCGGAACTGTTTCATAAAAAAGGTGTAATTGCCGCCGCAAGAGAAGGTGATGCGGTAAATCCGCAAAAAAAATCATCCGGTTCGCAATTTTATATCGTGCAAGGACGAAAATTTACCGACGAAGAACTTAATGCTCTCGAAGAACAAATATCTTTGGGAAATTATATTTCTTCGCATCCGGAAATAAACAAACTTGCAACACAATACAGAATGACCGGAAATAAACCGGCTTTTGATAAACTGCTTGAAGAAATAAAAACAAAACAGGATTACAAACCCTATAAAATTCCCGAAAATCAAAGAAAAATTTATAAAACAATCGGAGGAACACCGCATCTTGACGGAAACTATACCGTTTTCGGCGAAGTTATCGAAGGACTTGACGTAATAGACAAAATTGCCGCATCGGAAACAGACCGCAACGACAGACCTCTTAAAGACGTTAAAATGAAAATAAAAATAATAACGGAATAAAAAATAAAAACAATGCTGAATAAAGCCAAAGAACTGCTTGAAGAAGTTAAAAATTTTGCATCGGAAAACATCGATGAAATTGAAAATTTCAGAATAAAATATCTCTCAAAAAAAGGCGGTGCCGTAACCGAACTTTTCAAAGAATTTAAAAACATTCCCGCCGAACAAAAAAAAGAATTCGGACAAGTATTAAACGAACTGAAAAATTTAGTTACCGATAAAGTCAATGCATTAAAACAAGAATTAAAATCAAAAGACGAAGTAAAAATCGGCTTGGATTTAACCCTTCCGGGAGATTCTTTCGAAAACGGCTCGAGACATCCGATTTCAATCGTAAGAAACGAAATTACCGAAATATTTTCGCGGCTCGGTTTTACGATTTCGGAAGGTCCGGAAATTGAAGACGATTTACATGTTTTTTCCGCTCTTAATTTTCCGCCCGAACATCCGGCAAGAGATATGCAAGATACCTTTTTTATCGAAAAAAATCCGGATATTCTTTTGAGAACACATACCTCATCGGTTCAAGTAAGGGTAATGGATAATCAAAAACCGCCCATAAGAACAATTTCGCCCGGACGCGTTTTCAGAAACGAAGCAATTTCGGCAAGAGCGCATTGTATTTTTCATCAAATCGAAGGACTTTATATCGACGAAAACGTATCTTTTGCCGACCTTAAACAAACATTGGAATATTTTGCACAAGAATTTTTCGGACACGAAACTAAAATTCGTCTCCGACCGTCTTATTTCCCCTTTACCGAACCTTCCGCCGAAGTTGACGTATCTTGTTCGCTTTGCGGCGGAAAAGGTTGTAACGTCTGTAAATACACCGGTTGGCTCGAAATTCTCGGTTGCGGAATGGTTGACCCCAACGTTTTGGAAGCTAATAATATCGACAGCGAAAAATACACCGGTTTTGCATTCGGAATGGGAATAGAACGAATAGCCATGCTGAAATACGGAATTAAAGATTTACGCCTGTTTTTCGAAAACGATTTACGTTTTTTGAAACAGTTTCAAGGGTAAAATTTTACAAAAAGGCGTATATTTGTAATTATGAGCAAAACGAAAAAAGAAATATTACATCTTATAAAGAAAAAAATTTCGGAAAAAGATAAAAATGCCGAAGTTATTCTTTTCGGTTCGCAGGCAAGAAACGAAGAAACCGAAAATTCCGATTGGGATGTGCTTATTTTGCTTAATTCTTCAAATATTTCAAGAGAAACCGAAAAATTATTTCGAGAATTAATGTTTGAAATTGAACTCGAAACGGAAAAACCTATTTCAACCTTTGTTTTTTCAAAACAAGAATGGCACGATAAACATTTACACACGCCTTTATACGATAATATAAAAAAAGAAGGAATTTTGTTGTAATGTCCGGAACAAAAAACGATTACATAAAATACAGAATAGAAAAATTTCAAGAAATATTTGAAGATGCTTTAATTTTGGCGAAAAACGGCAGGTGGAATTCTTGCGTTAACAGACTTTACTATTCTTCTTTTTACCTTATAAGTGCTTTGTTGTATAAAAATAATATTAAAGCAACTACACACAACGGAATAAAAATTCAATTTTATAAAAACTATATTAAATCCGGGATTTTAGATAAAAAATACGGAAAATTATTTTCTCATCTTTTTGATTGGAGACAAGAAACGGATTATGCGGACTTTATCGATTTTAAAGAAGAAACCGTTAAACCGTTGATAGACGAAGTTAAAGCGTTAAATATCGTTTTAAAACAACAATTTTAATTTTTTTAACGTGAAATACAAACGCGAAGAAATAGAAATAATGGCTCCGGTCGGTTCGTTCGAATCGCTTGCGGCGGCAATAAATGCCGGTGCCGATTCGGTATATTTCGGCATCGAGCAGTTAAATATGCGTGCCAAATCAACAAATAATTTCTCAACCGAAGACTTAAAAGAAATCGTAAAACGATGCAACGAAAATAATGTCAGAAGCTATCTTACCGTTAACACCGTAATCTACGATTACGACATTAATTTAATGAAACAAATTATCGATATCGCAAAAAATGCCGGAATTTCCGCCGTTATTGCTTCCGACCAAGCCGTCATCAATTATGCGTCGTCGCAAAATGTCGAAGTTCATATTTCCACGCAAGTGAATGTCAGCAATATCGAAACCTTAAAATTTTACTCGCACTTTGCCGATGTTATGGTTTTGGCAAGAGAATTAAGTCTTAAACAGGTTAAAAAAATAACGGAAACAATAGAAAATGAGCAAATAAAAGGACCTTCCGGAAATCTTATTCGTATTGAAATTTTTGCACACGGAGCTTTATGTATGGCAATATCCGGAAAATGTTATTTAAGTCTGCACGAGCAAAACTCGTCGGCAAATCGAGGAGCTTGCCTGCAAACTTGCCGTAAAGCATATATCGTTACAGAAAAAGAAACAGGTTTCGAGCTTGAAATAGACAACGAATACATTATGTCGCCCAAAGATTTAATGACAATAAATTTTTTGGACAAAGTATTGGATGCCGGAGTTAAAGTTTTAAAGATAGAAGGTCGGGCACGTCCCGCCGAATACGTAAAAACCGTAACCGAATGTTATCGCGAAGCCGTTGATGCCGTTTACGAAAATACTTATACAAAAGAAAAAATAGATAATTGGACAAAACGTTTGTCAACCGTTTTTAATCGCGGATTTTGGGACGGTTATTATCTCGGCAGAAAACTCGGTGAATGGAGTAAAGACTACGGCTCGAAAGCAACAAAACAAAAAATATTTATCGGAAAAGTTACAAACTGTTTCAAAAAAATAAAAGTAGGAGAATTTTTAATACAAGCCGGAGAAATTAACACCGGCGACGAAATAATGATAACCGGACCGACTACAGGCGTTTTGCAAATGACCGTAAAAGAACTTCGTTTTGACGAAAAACCCGTAGAAACAGTTGTAAAAGGGCAAAAAATTTCAATGCCCGTTGACGAAATCGTCAGACGAAACGATAAACTTTATAAAATTGTCGATACAAAAAACTCTTAAAAACAAGTATTTTTAATTACATTTGTTTTTCAAAAAATGAATATAATGACAAAACAATTAACCGTATTTTTGATTTTTACGACATTTGCAACCCTGCTGCAAGCCCAAGACATAGATTTTTTTCATAAAAATCAAAATGACAAGTTTAAATTCGAAGATATAAATACCCAAATGAGTATGGACGAATACCGTATCTTATCGAGAGAACTGCGGATGAAAGACATGATGTATGCGGCAATTGTTCCCGGATATGTCCATTTTTACGCAAAAGACAACAAAAAAGGATATACCTTACTTGCATTAAGAACTGCTGCATTCGGGGAATTGGCATATATGGGCATAAAAGGAAATATAGACTTCGGCTTAGATAATTTTTTAGACATCAGGGATAATTCTCCGGATACCGACGTAATACTTACATACGGAGCTTTTGCCGTAATTTTCGGAACATATTTGTATGACTGGATACACGGACAACACGTTTTAAGAAAAAAACAAGAAAATATTCGATATAAATACAACATGAAAATGAATCTCGGAATGCTCGATAATCCTAACGGAACATCAATACCTGCATTTTCTTTATCTCTTCAATTTTAAAAAAATGAAAAAAATAATATTTCTGTCGATTATAATTTTTCAATTCGGATTTTTTGCATTTTCTCAATCCCTTAAAGCAGAATATCAATATCTTTATCTTATAAACAAACAAGATAACGAAGAAATTATAAAGGATAATTTAAGAAACGCGGAACTCGTTGCATACAAAATAACCGAAAACCCGGATAATTACAATGATTTCGGAACTCTTTTTTATATTGAATTGGCCCGCGGCTATTTAAAAACGGAACAATATGCAAAATCGGTATTTACTCTGGCAAGGCAAATACTTTTTTTCCCCGACGAAAACAATAAAAATACCGAACATGTTTTTCGAATAGCGGCGGAAGGTGCAAACGTTAAAAATATCGAAAATTCATATAAAAAACTATTGCAAAAATCCGAAGCCGAAACTTTCGAAAAGTTTAACGCTCTGTTTGACCTTACTTTGTCGGAAAAATTGTACGAAACGGACGATTTGCTTAATGAATATATTCGCTTATACCGGCAAAAAAACACCCAACCCTTGCCCGATCGTATAAAACAATACGAATTTTATACACTTATAGGCATAAAAAACAAAGATAAATTTAACATGATTTCATATACCGAAGAGTCAGACGATTTTTTGCATCTTCATAACGATTTAACGACAAAACAAAAAAGAAAAATAATAAATGCCGCCGCAGATTATTATATAGAAATCAAAAATAAAAACGAACTGAAGAAAACAATATCGGAATATAAAAAAATAAAAAAAGGAATAGGCGGAAACTTTTCTTTACTGTATTATAAAATTTCATATGCCGTTTTGTAACCGGTTTTAAAACTCGAATATTTCACCTTTAGTAAACTTTTCGGTAAATAACTCTCGCCCTTTGATATTCAAATGAGAAGCATCTCCGAAAAATTTATCCGGATAAGCATAAAGACTGTCCGAGATAATAAATCCCGGATATTTATTTGCATATTTTTTCATAAATTTTTCGTAACCCGAAACAAATTTCGGACTTAAAGCATCGAAAGAGCTTTTGTTTACGGGCATAGAAAAAAATATAAGCATAATATTATTTGTTTTGCATGTGCCGAGAATTTTATCAAAATAATTTACAAGTAATTTATCGGGCATAAAATTATCGTAACCGGTTTCGTAGTTAAGTGCGGAACACGAATCTTTCAAACCCGGATGCGGTCTGCCTCCTTTCATTTCTTGCATTTTTTCTATCAGTTTCTTATTTTCTTCGTATCCCGAAAAAACATTATTATATAAAACATCATCCTGATAATATGTAAGGTAATCTGCTTTGTAAAGAAAAAATTTAAACCTCGGAAAATCTCCCAAAACATCGGTTCTCATTGACTTCTCGGAAATTATTTCTTTAAAATCGGAAGTCGAAATAAAATTATTGCGAACGGCAAAGTGCCAAAATGCAAAAAGCTCACAAAAAAAACGCGGCGAAACGGATAAAAAAACAGTATCGGGTTTCGGATATTTTTTTAAATATTTTTTTAAAACATAATACATTTCGACCGGTGTTGAACCGCCGGAAGCAAATCCGTAAGATCCGGAGATTTTGGTATAATCAAGTCCCGCATTAAGACGCGATTCCCCCAGAAAAATTTTATTTACTTTCGGAATTTTATAATTGCCTTCTAAACTCTCTTTCAGAAAATACCATCGCGTATTAGTCGGACGATTATAATACAACGGAAAATATTCAATATAAAAAAACCACAAAAGATAAAGAGGAATAATAAATGCCGCAATCTTTTTAAATAAAAGTTTTATATCGTTATTTTTTAATTTATTTTGCATTTCTTGTACGAATATATGCTTTCTGAAAAACAATATCGTAAATTAAGGATTATTTTTTATTTTTATCAAAAAAAACAAAATTGATTTTTCCGGAAAACGAAATAACGGAAATTATTGCGGTAATAGTTGCCTTCGGTATTATTGTAACGGCATCCAATCATCTGGCGAAAATTTTTCAGAATATAAAGTTGCCGTTGATAACGGGTTTTATTATTGTCGGTATTTTTTCCGGACCTTATTTGCTTAAAATGCTTCCCGGCAATTTAAACAGATTAGGGTTTATTAACGATATTTCTCTCGCATTTATAGCCTTTGCTTCCGGAACGGAAATTTATCTGAAAGAAATTCGCGATAAAGTAAGAGATATTACCGTGATGACAACGGCGCAACTCGTAATTATTTTTGTTCTCGGCTTTACGATTATTTTATTGCTTGCCGATTACATTCCTTTTATGTCCGGTGCCGGACAAAATACCAAAACCGCAGTAAGTCTTCTTATTTCAACAATCTTTATTGCAAGTTCGCCGGCATCGGCAATAGCGGTTATTAATGAACTGAGAGCAAGAGGGCGTTTCACTAAAACAGCCCTCGGCGTAACTGTTATAAAAGATATTTTCGTAATAATTTTATTTGCGGTTACATTTGCCGTTGCCGAAGTTTTGGTAAGCGGAAACAAATTTAACATATCGGAAATAATTATCGTTTTTGCCGATTTGCTGTTCAGTGTTTTAATCGGTATCGTTTACGGCAAAATATTGGAACTCAACTTCAAAATTGCAAAAAACGAATATATTGATATTTCGATTATACTTTTAATAGGGTGGAGTATGTTTTTGCTGTCCTCGTTTATAACGAAAATTACTTCAAGTTTTCTTACGATTCCCTTGCATCTCGAAGCTCTGCTTATAGGTATTGTTGCCGGATTTTACGTAACTAACTATACCGATTACAGAACAAATCTCGAAAAACTTACCAATCATTTCGGACATTATGTTTATGCGGCGTTTTTTACATTGATAGGAGCTACACTTTCCGTTGATTTACTGATAAAATATTGGACGGCGGCAATACTTTTATTCGGAATTAGAATTTTAACGGTTTTCGGAGCTTCGTTTGTCGGAAGTTTAATTTTAAAAGAAAAAATAAAAGAAGCTTTTTTAAGCTGGATGCCTTACGTAACGCAAGCCGGCATCAGCTTAGGCCTTATAACAATAATTTCCGCTCACTTTCTCGATTTCGGAACCGAATTCGAAGCTGTTATGATTGCCGTAATTGTTATTAATCAATTTACCGGACCTCCTTTAATGAAGTTTTCGATTATAAAGAGAGGAGAAGCTCACATAAAATCAAAAGATTATTCGTTCGATTTTCATAAAGACGTATTTATAATCGGTTTAGGCGGAAAAGCGGTTCTTTTGGCAAAAACATTAAAAAGAGAAGGATATTCGGTAAAAGTAATATCCGACAGAAAAGATGTCGATGCTTCGTTTTGTACCGATGTAGAAGTTAATTTAGTCGATAATATAGATTACGAAACTTTGGTGTCATATAATTTTAAAGACGCCGAGTCGGTGGTAATTATGAGAGATGAGGATCCGGCTTACGAAATAAGCGAATTAATATACGAAAAATTCGGAACTCCCAATGTTATTGTTGTTCTCGAAACAAGAGGAAACATAAAACGCTTTAAAGAAATAGGTGTTATTGTTGTTGCTCCCACGGCGGCACTTATAGCTCTTTTGGAACATTTCGTTCGCTCGCCTCATGCAACATCCATATTACTCGGAATGCAGGAAAATCAAGAAACGGAAGAAATAGAAGTTCTTGCGGATGATATTCACGGCATGTTACTGAAAGATTTACGTTTACCGATAGGTGTTTTGGTTGTTTCGGTTACGAGAAACAATCAAGTAATGTTGCCGAGCGGTTACACAAGATTAAGAAAACACGATACCGTAGCCGTAGTCGGTTCACAAGAACAAATAGACATTGTAAGAACCAAACTGCAGTATTAAGAACTGAAAAATTTATAATTAAAATGAAAAAATATACCCTTTATATCTTATTTGTTTTTTTGAATATAATTATGCCGGCACAACCGACACACGAATTTCAAAAAATACTTGCTTCCGACGGCCAGCCGGACGATATGTTCGGAGCTTCGCTTGCAATTCAAGAAAACATTGCCGTTTTCGGAACTCCCCAAGACGACGATGTCGTAAACAATGCCGGAGCTGTGTATGTTTACGAAAGAAACGGCACAAGTTGGGGGTTTAAACAAAAACTTACAATTTCGGAAAGCGAAGAAGCCGATATGCTCGGCGAAGCGGTAGGAATTGACGGTAACTTTATTGTCGCAAGCGCATACCAGGCAGCCGGAATAACCGGAAATACGGGTGCCGCATACATTTGGAAGAAAAACGGTGACACATGGGAATTTATGCAAAAAATTTATGCGTCGGACGGTTCTTCCGCCGATAATTTCGGAAAAAGCATAGCTGTTGACGGAAATTATATCGTTGTCGGTGCCGATAATGAAGATTTCGGAAGCGGTTCGGCTTACGTTTTTTATTTTGACGGAACAAATTGGACACAAATTGCCAAACTGCAAGGCGACGATAATCTGAACGATTATTTCGGTCATTCTGTTGACATAAGCGGAGATTATATCGCTGTCGGTGCTTGGCAGGCAAATGTTTCCGGAAGTAACGAAGGTGCCGTTTTTGTTTTTAAAAACAATTCCGGAACATGGGAATTTTTACAAAAATTATCTGCCGATGATGCCGAAGATGATGATGTTTTGGGGTATTCGGTTGCGATAGACGGAGATTACATCGTAACGGGTGCTCACGGAGACGATTTTGCAACGGGTTCGGCTTATGTTTTTTACAATAACGGCGAAACATGGGAACAACAGGCAAAATTGACGCAAAATAACGGTTCTTACGAAGATTATTTCGGAAAAAATGTTTCGATATCGGGAGATTTTATCCTTGTTGCCGCACAAAAATACGATACTGCAAAAGGCGACGAAGGTGCCGTATATCTGTTTGTGAGAGAAGGAACTTCTTGGGCGAGAACAAGCATGTTTTCGGCATCCGATGCAAGTGATACCGGATTATACGGATATTGCACGGCAATTGACGGCAATTATGCTTTTGCAAGTTCTGTCCAAAATAACGGAACCGTTTATGCTTTGGGTCCGGATAATGTTTCGGTAAATAATACAGAAAAAAACGACATTTCGGTTTTTCCTAATCCCGTTTATTCTTATTTTAAAATTAAAAACATAAATGAAGAAATAAAAAGCTTAACGATTTTTGATTTATCCGGAAAAATCTTGTTTAAACAAAATAATGTCGGCAAAATGATTAATATCTCAAATTTGCCTCCCGGAAATTATTTCTTAAAAATAAATACTAAAAATCAAGATATTTATAAAATGATAATTAAAAATTAAAATTATGAAAAGACTTTACGGAATTACTTTATTGTTATTTACGACAATAAATCTTTTTTCGCAAACCGATGTCAGCGGAAATCAAAGCGGAACTTGGACAACGGCAAATTCTCCTTACAATGTTACCGGAAACATAACAATTCCCTCGGGAGAAACACTTACTATAGAATCCGGTGTTACCGTGAATTTTCAGGGACATTACAAAATTACGGTTCTCGGAATATTAAGTGCGGAAGGCACAAAAAACGACGGTATTATTTTTACTGCGGATAATCATACGACGGGGTGGGGAGGAATAAGTCTCGGGCAATCCGTAAGCGGAAATGTTACTCCCGCCGACGGCGTAAGTTATTTTTCTTATTGTAATTTCGAATACGGAAAAACATCCGGAGACGAATATCCCGATACTCACGGAGGTGCCGTAAGGATGATTAATTCGGATGCCGTTTTTGAAAATTGTGTTTTTTCGAATAATTCTTCCGTAGGCGGAGAAGGAATGGGCGGTGCCGTATATGCGATAAATACGGGAAGTGCAGCCGGTGCCGTTACAAAATTTACAGATTGCGAATTTACGAACAATACCGGATACAGCGAAGGCGGTGCAATAAAATTTACTTCCGATTTCAATACCGAAATAACCGGATGCAAATTTATAAACAATACAACAAATTACGGAGGCGGCGCAATTATGTTTTATTCGGTTGTCGATACTAAAATGATAAAATGCTTATTTGCGGGAAACTCGACAATTTATGATAACGGCGGAGCATTTAAAACTCTAGGAAGCGATAACTCTTTGTTTTTTAAAAACTGTACCATTGTCGGGAACGAAGCATCCGGCGGTTCCGGAGGAGCTTTGGCGCTGTATTACGGAAGTGCGGATTTTGTTAATTGTATTGTTTACGATAACGTATCTCAATATGATGACGATAATGTTTACATTGATGCCGGGACAGGCACGGGAACGGTTAATTATTGCAATATGATAATGCCCGATTATAATACAACCGGAGCAAACAATATGGAAACCGATCCTCTTTTTGCAGATGCGGCGGGAGGCGATTATCATCTGTCGGAAAATTCGCCTTGTATTAATGCCGGAACGGATATAGGTTTGGAATATGTCGGAGATGCTCCCGATATGGGTTGCTACGAATACGGAATGAGCGAAAGCATTTATTCTTCGGAAAATAACGATTTCGTTATTTATCCCAATCCCGCAAATGAATATGTGGAAATACCGGGTTTTAATATTGACGAAACAGTTGTTTTTGACTTATCCGGAAGAGAAATTTTAAAAGAAAAAGGAAAAAATATAATTAATGTCTCCGGATTGTTTCCGGGAATTTATTTTATGAAAATAAAAATAAAAGACAATATAATTTCGAAAAAGTTTATTAAAGAATAAAGAATTTCCGAAAATTTACCGGAGATTTAAGGCAGGTTTTTATTTTTTCAATAAAAATTTGCCTTTTTCTTTATCAAACAAGTATGTGAACTCATAAGTTTTTATGTTTTTTTTGAAACTTTCTTCACGTAAAGAAACAAAAGACGAATCCAAACAAAATTTTATGTTTGTTCCGTAATGCGGAAGAATATAATAACTGCCGATAAGTTCTTTTTCCAAATCGTAGGGTTTTATAAAAAACATATTCGGATCTGTTTTCGGGAAAATATTTTTTAACGATACCAAAGATGTGTCTTTGTAGGAATAAAAAGTCGGCGGGAAAGAACTCATTTGTAACATTCCGTCGGCGAAATACGTATTTACTCCGATAATATCTTTTTTGTCCGTTGTTTTAAAAAGTGCAATTTCGGTTATTAACGCGCCGCCGCCGGTGCCTTCGTCAACTATTTGAATATAACCGTTTTTTATATCAACAACGGCTTCTTTACGGCTTGAAAAACCCGCTTCGTTTTTCTCGGATTCGCACAACCATGTTTTTTTGCGTTTTATTAATTTGCAATCGACATCAATCATTTTTGATTCTTGCAACAAGCGAAAATAATCAATTACATTACGCTTTTCATTTTTTTCGACGGTTTTTCTCCCGACTTTTGACACAAGGGTATCTTGCGTTTTTTTGCTTTTTGCCTTTTCTGTTTTCTGCCCGTTTTTTTCTTCCGAGCAAAAAGAAAAGACAAGCAAAAACAAAATAAAAAATGCAAAATTAAAAATTGTCGTCTTCATTTTTTAATTTTTATTTTTCGGTTGCAATGACGTATTGTCCGAACTTCAGGTTTCTGATTATAAAAATTCCCTGAACGGCATCGTATTGATATTGTTCGGCATCAAGAGGCGAAAATTTTTCGCTTTCGTCGGGACGATACATTAAAACAAGGTCTTCAAATTCGACGCCGAGGTTTTGCTCGTCGGAATTAGCGTAAAAAGTTCCTTCGGCGGAAAATTTTCCTTTTGCGGCACCTTTTATGTCCCAATATTTTTCTTTTGAAATTTCGTAATCCTGATTTTCTCCGTTTACCGGCGAAATATGGTTTATGGTGCTTTGAACGGCAGCTTTACCTTTTAATTTCGTAATTAAAATCGAAAAATCGGTAAACGGAAAATCGTAATTTGCCGTATCGGTAAAAATTTGGTAATTGTCAACGGTTGCGTCGGCAATTTTCTCTTCCGGATCGACAAAAACAGTTTGCGGTTTTTCGTCAAACAAAAAAACATATTTTTGCGACATCCCCGACATTGTTATTTTTTTCTTGATGATATTTATGTTTTCGTCAATAAAATAAAGGTTAACATCATTTTTGTTTCCGAAAAAATCACGGGCTTTTACTCTTTGATTTACCGTAAATTCACATAAATATTGTTTGCCGGATTTCGAAACCGTAAAATTGCTTATCGAAAAGTGCGGAAAACCTTCCGTAAATACCCAAGTATCAAAAAAATCGTCTAAATTAATTCCCGTATAACTTGAAATAAAATCTTTAAATTCGTATGTAGAAGCCGTTTTGTAAGAAAACTTTTTTATGTAAGCCGTTAAGGCATCAAAAAACAAGCTGTCGTTGTCGATATATCCTCTGATGGTATGTGCGACATCAGCCCCTTTGTCGTAAACGGTTGTTCCGTAGGTATAATCGTGCGGTATTCCGTAAACGGCACGGTATCCGTTATCGAAAACATGGGCTTGGGTAAGCACTTTTACATGGTTTTCTCTCATAAATTCTTTAAATGCTTTTTTACCGTAAACTTGTTCTTTAAAAAGAGCTTCGCAATAAGTAGCCCAACCTTCGTTAAGCCACATATCTTCGGGTGTTTTGCAGGTAACGAGGTTTCCGAACCAATGATGCGAAAGTTCGTGTGCCATTAAGGTTTCGCGAAACAAAGTGCTGTCAACGGCATATTCCGGATAAGCTATGTTGCAAACATGCTCCATGGCACCGGACGTAAACGGCACTTCAACATATCCTACCCTGTCCCAAACATATTCGCCGAAATCATTTTCGAATGTTCGTAATGCTTTATTCAGATTCTGAAACGAAAACTCGGCATTGGCACGGTCTTCCGGATAAATATACAGACTTACGGGAATTTTTCGTTTTGTAATGCTTTCGTAAACGGATTTTATCTCGTCGTATTCGGCAACGGCAACGGATACAAGATAAGTCGGAACATCTTGTTTTAATTGCCATGAAAATATATGTGTTCCGTCGGGATTTTTCTTTTCGGAAATTAAAACTCCGGAGCAAACGGCTTTGTATTTTTCGGGAACCGTAATATTAATATCAAAACTTGCTTTTTCTTCGAAATCGTCGATACACGGAAACCATGCGCGCCCGAACGATTGCGGGTCGGTTTCCATACCTACGCCCATATTGTATGCCGAACTGTCGGTAAAGAAAAAACCGCCCCATGCCAAATCTTCCCTCGGATGTCCGTGATAATAAACCGTTACTTTCGTGCAACATTCGCCTTCGCTGTTTTTATGCAGGTAAGGAATTTCGATTATTTCGCCGTTATAAGAAAAATCGGAAATTTTTTGATTAAAAACAAAAACCGAATCAATAATGAGCTTATATAACTCTAATTTGATGCTTTTTAAATCTTTTTTTCGCGGGCTTAGTTGCACGACGGTATTTCCGGAAATTTCTTTATTTTGAAAATCCGTAATATTTAAATTGATTGTATAGTGCAGAATATCAATTTCTTTCCTGAAATCTTCGTTTTGCGAGAAACTTATGTTTATAAAAAACAGAAATATGAATATTGCCGAAAATATTTTTTTCATTGCCGGATTTTTTTTGATAACTCGGTAAAAATACAAAATTTGTCGGTAAGCGTGAAAACAGAATTGGGAATTTGAGATTGGAAGTTTGAAATTTGGTTTTTGAAATTAGTATTTAAAGATATGAAAAAAGTTGCATAAAAAAAGACAGAAACTACTTTCCTCTTAAAGAATAAAAAAAATCCGAAATAAGTTGTTTGCATTCGTTTTGTAAAATTCCCGGAATAATTTCGGTTTTAGGATGGATTATTGTTTTGTTGAAAACGGAAAAACCTCGCTTATCGTCTTCGGTGCCGTAAACTATTTTCCCGATTTGAGCCCAATATGCCGCTCCGGCACACATAACACACGGTTCTACGGTAACATACAAAATACAGTCTTTTAAATATTTTGCACCCAAATAATCCGATGCGGCGGTAATTGCCAGCATTTCGGCATGTGCTGTTGCATCGTTCAAGGTTTCGGTAAGATTATGTGCTTTGGAAATAATTTTGTTGTTACAAACAACTACGGCACCTACGGGCACTTCGCCTTTATCGGCGGCGATTTTTGCCTGTAATAATGCCTGTTTCATAAAATATTCGTCCGTAAACATATTTTTTTCCCGCATTCTTTATTTTATTTTACGACATATAAATCGTAAAGTTATATCTTTGCCGAAATTTATCAAAATAAAAAAGATGTATCGAACACATAATTGCGGAGAATTACGAATATCTGACGTAAACAAAAAAGTAAAATTAAGCGGCTGGGTACAAAAAACAAGAAAACTCGGCGGAATGACATTTATTGATTTGCGTGACAGATACGGTATTACCCAACTTGTTTTTAACGACGAAACCGATGCGGAATTAAGCGAAAAAGCACAAAAAATCGGTCGCGAATTTGTAATAAGCATTTCCGGAACGGTTACCGAAAGAGAAGCAAAAAACAAGGATTTGCCTACCGGCGATATCGAAATAACGGTAAACGAATTAAATATTTTAAGCAAATCGGAAGTTCCGCCTTTTACGATAGAAAACGAGACCGACGGAGGCGAAGAAATACGTTTAAAATATCGTTACCTTGATTTACGAAGACCGGCTGTGCAAAAAGGAATTATTCTTCGTCATAAAATGGCACAAGAAATACGCAATTTTTTAAGCAATAAAGGTTTTTTGGAAATCGAAACACCGTTTTTGATAAAATCCACGCCGGAAGGCGCGCGCGATTTTGTTGTTCCTTCGCGTATGAGTGAGGGGAAATTTTATGCACTTCCGCAGTCGCCCCAAGTGTTCAAACAATTGCTGATGATAGGCGGATACGATAAATATTTTCAAATTACCAAATGTTTCAGAGACGAGGATTTCAGGGCAGACAGGCAACCGGAGTTTACGCAAATAGACTGCGAAATGTCTTTTGTCGAAAGAGAAGATGTTCTTACGACATTCGAAGAAATGACAAAACATCTTTTTAAAACGGTAAAAAATATTGATTTTGCCGATGCTTTTCCGAGAATATCTTACGATAAAGCCATTGAAGAATACGGTTCGGACAAACCGGATATTCGTTTTGAGATGAAAATTCACGATATAAGCAATTCTGCCAAAGGAAAAGGATTTAAAGTATTTGACGATGCCGAATATGTCGGTGCCGTTTGTGCGGAAGGTCTTGCCGGATATTCGCGAAAGCAACTCGATAAATTAATCGATTGGGTTAAACGACCGCAAATAGGGGCGAAAGGGCTTGTTTACGTAAAATACAACAAAGACGGAAGTTTTAAATCTTCGGTTGATAAATTTTATTCTCCGGAAGACATAAAAGAATGGGCAAATATTCTTTCGGCGAAACCGGGCGATTTGATTTTGGTAATGTCCGGAAAAAGGAAAGAAACATTGACACAACTCGGAGAACTTCGTTTGGAAATGGCAGACCGCTTGAATTTACGCGACAAAAACAAATTTGCTCCGCTTTGGATTGTTGATTTCCCGCTTTTCGAAAAAGACGAAGAAACCGGACAACTTCATGCAATGCATCATCCGTTTACTTCGCCTAAACAAGAAGACGTTGTTTTGCTTGATACCGACCCCGAAGCCGTTAAAGCCGATGCTTACGACCTGGTGATAAACGGAAACGAAATAGGCGGCGGTTCGGTAAGAATTTACAATACCGAAATGCAAAAAGTTATGTTCAAACATCTCGGATTTACCGAGAAAGAAGCCGAAGAACAATTCGGATTTTTAATGAACGCTTTTAAATACGGTGCTCCGCCGCATGCAGGTATCGCTTTCGGTTTTGACCGTTGGGTTGCCTTGTTTAACGGTTCCGACAGCATACGCGACGTAATGGCATTTCCTAAAAACAATGCCGGACGCGATTTAATGATTGACGCACCTTCGGAAATTGACGAACAACAGTTGAAGGATTTGCGATTAAAAATAGTAAGAGAATAAATAAAACTGTTTTTTACAAGTTGCCGTATTGCAAATTTTAGTATAAAATTTTGTAAATAATTTTATTGCTGCGATACGGCAGCTTGTTGTGTCAGCCTTTTTTTCCATTCGCGATATCCGGCAACAGCCAAAATTAAAAAAATAGAGTATTGTATTCCGGTAAAACCGTATCCTTTAATAAAATATAACGGAACGGAAACAACATTAACGGCAATCCAAAAAATCCAATTTTCTATTTTTTTGTTTGCCATAAGCCACATTGCCGCAAATGCCGCACCGGTAGTAAACGTATCAAGATACGGAGTTGCTTTTCTTATTTCGTTTAAATTTCCGGATGTAAATTTTTCAAAAGCGTATTTAACACTTTCGATAAAGTTCAGATTATTGGGCATAACGTTATAAAATCGATATACGGCAATAACAAATGCCGAAGTAAAAGCAAATATACCGAATGCTTTAAGTTTATCTTTATTTTCGGATTTTGTTATCGGAATATGCCTGTCTTTTTCGTCAACAATTTTACTCCACATATACCATCCGTATATACTCATCAGCGTATAATAAATGTTTATAATTAAATCGCCGTATAAGCTCCATTGCGACAGCAAATAAACATATAATCCGGTGCTGATTATTCCCGTGGGAAAAACCAAAATATTTTCTTTTTTGGCAAAAAATACGCTTATTATTCCGAAAAGAGCGGCAATAAATTCGAGGATAATATTTATTGTCGAAGCATCTTTGTAAGGTTGCAGGAAAAATTCAATCATGATAAATCGGTGTTCACTATTTTTAAAACAAAAACAGAATGCGGCAATGCAAAACTCTTTTTAATTTCTTCGGTAATGATTTTCATTACTTCGTCGTATTCGCCGAAAACCTGCGTGCTGAAACCGTTTCTTATCAATTCTATATTGCCGTAATCCTGCAAACGGTGAATAAAATCCAATATATGAGGTTTAAATTCAACTTTTAAAGGATAATAACTTATGTCAATCGATACGTTCATAATTTTTTATTTTAGAAATAAAATACAAAAATAGAAAAAACGATTTGCTTTTATTAACTTTGCATTAATACTTTAAATTTTTCAGTTTTTTAATTTTATTCAGATAACATGACTCCGGAAAACCTTTTTGCCGCCCAAAAAGATTTTTTTCTTTCGGGACAAACATTACCTTACGATTTCAGAATCCGACAATTAAAAAAATTAAAACAAGCATTGCTTGAAAACGAGGAATATTTTTACGAAGCAATATACAAAGATTTTTCGAAATCAAAATTCGAAACTTATGCGACAGAACTCTCGTTGATATATGCCGAACTTAATTTGGCAATAAAAAAACTGAAAAAATGGATGAGCCCGAAAAAAGTAAAGACCGATATTGCAAACATGCCGGGTAAAAGCCGTATTTTGCCGGAACCTTACGGGACTTCGCTTGTTATAGGAGCATGGAATTATCCTTTTCAGTTATCTTTGGTTCCTGTAATTTCGGCTTTGGCGGCAGGTAATACCGTAATACTTAAACCGAGCGAACTCTCATTTAATTCTTCGGCTGTTACGGCAAAAATATTTAACAGATATTTTATTCCGGAAATTTTTCATGTTGTTGTAGGCGGAGCCGATACAGCTCAAAAACTTATAAATTTACCTTTCGATAAAATATTTTTTACAGGCAGCGTTCCGATAGGCAAAATTGTTTATAAAGCCGCCGCAAAAAATATGAGTTCGGTTACTTTGGAACTCGGAGGCAAAAGTCCGGTATTCGTATTAAACGATACAAACATTAAAGTAACGGCAAGACGCATTGTTTGGGGGAAATTTTTGAATGCCGGGCAAACATGCGTTGCACCGGATTATATTTTGGTTGATAAAAAAATCGAAAAACAACTTCTTGAAGAATTAAAAATACAAATCGAAAAACAATTTAATTTCGATAAAGGCATTCCGGAAAATTACGTGCAAATTATTAACGAAAGGAATTTCGACCGGCTTATAAGTCTTATCGACAAAGAAAAAGTTTATGCCGGAGGACATTCCGATAAAGAAAAACGTCTTATCGTTCCTACGATTTTAAAAGACGTAAGTTTCGACGATAAAATAATGCAAGACGAGATTTTCGGTCCGCTTCTGCCGGTTATTGCGTTTGAAAATTCGGACTATGTTATCGAAAAAGTTAAATCTTTACCCAAACCTTTGGCGTTATACGTATTTTCGAAAAACGTAAAAAACACGGAAAAAATTCTGCGGCAACTTCCTTTCGGCGGCGGAGCGGTAAATGAAACAATAATGCATCTCACGAATCACCGTTTGCCTTTCGGCGGAACGGGAAGCAGCGGAACGGGGCGTTATCACGGATACAGCGGATTTGAAACATTTTCGAATTTTAAAAGTGTGCTGAAAAAACCTTTTTGGTTCGACCCGCCGATAAAATATCCGCCGTATTCCGAAAAAAAACGTAAAATATTAAAATTTTTTATTGAATAACCTTTATACCGGAGAGTCCGGTTCTTTTGACATTTCATTAAGAATAATTCTGTCGGTAAATGCCGGGAAGTTGCGGTGCAACCATACCGCAAGTTTCCCTTGTCCGGTAAGCACAAGGTCGCGTTCGCGCTTATATGTTGCTTTGGCAATTATTTCGGCAACACGTTCCGCCGACATCATCTTACTTTCGTCGCGGGGAGTTTCTTTTTGCGGATTGCCGTCTTTGTCGAGGGCGGTATTTCTGATGTTTGATGCCGTAAATCCGGGGTGAACGATTAATACGTTAAGACCTTTCTTTTTGTTTTCGAGACGCAAAGTATTTAAAAACCCGTCCAAAGCAAATTTTGATGCGCTGTAACCCGTTCTGCCCGGCAAAGGCGTAAGACCCGCAATGGACGAGATTCCTATAACGGTTCCTTTTGTTTTAAGAAGATACGGCAAAGCAAATTTTACGCAGTAAACGGCACCGAAAAAATTAGTATCCATTAATTCGTGAATAACGGATAAATCCAATTCCTCGAAAGAAGCACGCATTGATATGCCTGCATTGTTTATTAATACGTCTATTTTTTTGTAATGTTTTACGGCTTGATTTATAAGATTTTCGCAATCGCCGATTTTTCTTACGTCGGTAACAACCGTTATTGCATCGCCGCCTTTTTCAATTATTGCGTTTTTAACTTCGTTAAGTTCTTTTTCCCGTCGTGCAGCCAATACAATTTTGGCACCGTTGGCGGCAAATTCGAAAGCACAAGCTTTTCCGATACCCGAAGATGCACCGGTTATAATTACGACTTTATCTTTAAATTTATTTTTTCGTTTTATAACCGATTCTTTTCGTTTGTATCCTCTTCTTTTAATTTTATATTTTTTAAAAAATCGCCTTTCTTCTTTTGTAAGCATTGCGTTTTTTTTGGTTCAATAATCAAAAGTAAAATTTTTATTTATACTTTCAAAATAGTTCCGGACATATTAAAAAAAGTTAAAAAACTTTAAAGTTTTATAACTTATTATATTTTCGCATATATTTTTTTAAATATGGCTTTGTATAAACAAAATATTTTCGGTCAGGCATTATTTTTAAAACGTTTTTTAATCAAAATATTAGGTTATATTTCGTGGCGACGTTACGGAAAATTCAATAAATTAAAAATAGAAGGTTCGGATGTTATAAGAAGTTTGCCGGATAAAGGAGTTTTGTTTGTTTCCAATCATCAAACATATTTTGCCGATGTTGCTGCCATGTTTCATGTTTTTAACGCTTCGCTTAACGGAAATGCCGACGATATAAGAAAACCGATAAAATATTTGCGAAGACCCAAACTTAACATGTATTTTGTTGCCGCAACCGAAACAATGAAAAAAGGCATACTTCCGCGTTTATTTGCTTATGCCGGTGCCATAACGGTGCAAAGAACATGGCGCGAAAAAGGTAAAGAAATAAAACGACCGGTAAATCCTTCCGATACGGAAAATATAGGAAGAGCATTAAATGACGGCTGGGTAATATCTTTTCCTCAAGGAACGACAAAACCGTGGATGCCTATCAGAAAAGGAACGGCACACATAATTAAAAATTACAAACCGGTGGTGGTGCCGATCGTTATCGACGGATTCAGACGTTCGTTTGATAAAAAAGGTTTATATATCAAGAAAAAAGGTATATTGCAAACTATGGTCATAAAAGAACCTCTTGATATAGATTACGAAAACGAGACTGTTGAGGAAATAGTGGAAAAAATATCTTATGCAATAGAACAACATCCGGATTTCTTAAAGAATATTCCGAAAGAAACATTGCGAGAGATGGAAAAACTCAACAAAAAACGCGAATTTTGGGATTATTGATTTTTACTTGTTTCTGCCGCTGATTTTCCTGCAAGATATCCGGTCGAAAAAGCTATTTGAAAATTATATCCGCCTGTTTCGGCATCAAGATTTATTATTTCTCCGGCAAAATACAGGTTTTTAATAATTTCGGACATCATGGTTCTCGAGTTTATTTCATTTGTGTCTATGCCTCCTCTTGTAATTATTGCTTCTTTAAACCCGCGATGTCCCGTGATGTTAAATCTTAGATTTTTAAGCAGAAATTTTATTCTTTTTCGTTCTTTTGAAGAGATTTGATTACAAGGTTTAAATTCATCTATTTCGGCAATTTGCAAAATAACCGGAATCAGTTTTGACGGCAATAAACTTTTCATGACATTTCTGATTTGTTTTTTGCCGTTGTCGTTAATTTCTCTTTGCAGGCGCAGATCGAGTTTGGTTTCGTTCAATGCCGGTTTTAAATCTATATTTATTTCCGTTTTAAAATTTTTATCAAGAGCTTCGACGGCAAATCCGCTTAAAGTTAATATAACCGGTCCGGTTAAACCGAAATGAGCAAATAACATTTCTCCGAATTCTTCTTTTGTTTTTTTCCCGTTTACGAATAAAGAAGCGTTTATGTTTTTTAAACTTAAACCTTGTAATTTTTTTGTAATATTACCTTCGGTAACTAAAGGTACCAAAGCAGGTAAGGGTTTGATTATTTTATGCCCGAGTTTTTCGGCAAAAACAAACCCGTCGCCGGAAGAACCCGTTGCCGGGTAAGATTTACCTCCCGTTGCTAAAATAAGAGTGTTGCAAAAAACTGTTTTTTCTTTATTTTCGGTTTTTATTTTAATGCTTTTAACGATATTATCTTCGGTAAAAATATCGATAAGTTTTGTTTTTATCAGAATGTCAATATTATCGTATGATTTTATAATTTTCAGTAATGTATCCGTAACATCTTTTGCTTTATCACTTTCGGGAAAAACCCTTCCGCCGCGCTCTGTTTTGGTTTTTAAACCGTTTTTTTCCAATAAATCAATAATATCTTTTGAAAAAAATTGAGAAAAAGCATATTTTAAAAATTTGGGCTTAGGATATATTTTTTTATAAAAAACCGATTGGTAAGCAGAATTTGTAATATTGCATCTTCCTTTGCCGGATATGAGCATTTTTCTGCCCTCGCGACCCGTTTTTTCGATAAGCAAAACGTCAGCACCTTCCTCTGCCGCACTTATTGCGGCAAGCATTCCGGAAGCTCCGGCTCCGATTATTGTTACATCATATTTTTTCAATTATTTTAATTCTTTTTTTGTCTGAATAAAAATTCTTTTTCTTTTTTTGTCAGACTGTCGTAACCGTATTTTGATATTTTATCCAGTATGCGGTCGGTTTCTTTTTGTATCTCGGCTTTTCGAGTATTATAATCCCAATCGTTATCCGGCATTTTACGATTGAATTTATCATGTTTAAAATTTATTTTTGTTTTTCTTTTTTCGGTAAAAAGAGAAAATAAATTATTAAGCATGTTATTAAATCCTCGAGTTATGTCTTTTCCGTTTTTTGCCGCAATACCGAACCATAATCCGAATGCCGCACCGCCGAGATGAGCAAGGTGTGCGATACCGTCACCTCCGCCTTTTAAATTACCTGTTAATCCGGCAATATCTATAAGTAAAGCAAATATTCCCACATATTTTATTTTTACCGGACCAATAAACATTAAATAAATTATATAATTCGGTTTGTAAGATATAACCGCAAAAACAATTGCCATAACAGCTGCCGAAGCTCCTATTACCGTTGTTTGTTGTCCGGATGCCGCCGACATGTTTACCGCAATATGAAAAAATGCTCCGGCAAAACCTCCCGATAAATATACCGCAGCCAATTGTTTGTCGTTAAAATAAGTTAAAAATAACTTTCCGAACCAAAATAACCATAACATATTCATCAAAAGATGCCAAAGACTTTGGTGGATAAACATATATGTTACGAGAGTCCACGGACGAAAGATTAACTCTTTAAAATTGCCGGGAACAGCAACATATTGCACCGGAACAAATAAAAATAAAATAAGCCCTGCCGCAAAAACTCCTATGTTTATAAACAGTAACTTTGTAAGCATAGAGCCGTGCTTAAACATTTCTTTTAACTCATATCTCAAATTATTCATAATCTTGCTTTTTTTTGCCAAATTTTTATTAAGATAAAACCGAACAGCATTCCGCCTAAATGTGCGAAATGTGCCACATTGTCACTTACGGCATTGTTTAATCCGGCTGTTAATTCTATAATACCGTATCCGATAACAAAATATTTTGCTTTTACCGGAAACGGAATAAACATAACATATAATTCGGTATCGGGATACATTATTCCGAATGCAAGCAGTAAGCCGAATATTGCTCCGGAGGCGCCTACCGTAGGTATATGATATAAAAGATTAAGCTGTCCCATTCCGGGATCGACGTAATTTTTCGAAGAAGCCAATATTTCGGCTCCTTGATATAATACGGTATTAACAGCTTCCGGAGGCATACCGGATGTTATGCTTAAATAACGCAAATATTCTACGAACGAATGTAAAAAAACCGCACCTAAACCGGTTATGAAATAATAATAAAAAAAACGTTTTGTTCCCCATGTTCGTTCCAGGATTTGCCCGAACATCCAAAGAGCATACATATTGAATAAAATATGCATAAGTCCGCCGTGCATAAACATATGGGTTACTATTTGATAAGGTTTAAACAAATCTGATTTAAAAAAATAAAGACCCAATATTTTGTTCAAATCTATATTATATGTTATTGCCGCAATTTTGCTTATTAAAAACATAAGCACATTGATAAGCAAAATTGTTCGTGTTGCGGGCGGAATATTCGATAAAAAAGATTGTCTGTTGTTATACATATAAAAAAATTATTTCCGTAAAATTTAATAAAAGAAAATGCGATTACCGTGCCGAATGCATAATAATATAAAAATTGTCATGTTTTATTTGTAAAACAATTATTAATATTTGCAATATTAAGAAAATTTTATTGATTTTTGTTTTAAAGAGCAGGAAGTCAAATAAAATTAATATTTTTACGAAAAAATCATCTGAATTTAAATTTACGCCATGAAATCCGGACAAAACAACAATAATTCCGTATGGAGAGTTCGCGGGGCTTATTTCTTATCGGTCGTGAGTATAACTATGGTTTTAATAATGCTCGGGTTTATTGCTTTAATGCTTTTTAATGCGAAAAAATTATCGGATTATGCAAAAAAAAATATAGGATTTACGGTTTTTATTCAGAATAATACCAAACCTTCCGAGATAAGCAGATTGGAAAATGCTTTGGAACTTGCCGAATACAGTGTGTCGGCGGAATTTGTATCTAAAGAACAGGCAGCTGTCGAAATGAAGCAGGAGCTCGGAAAAGATTTTACTAAGGTTTTAGGATATAATTCTTTACCTAATTCTATAGAAGTAAAATTAAAACCGGAATATACTTCGGAGGACAGTATTAAGGTTATTAAAGAAAGACTTAAAAGATTTCGTTTTATTAAAGATATTTATTATCAAAAATCTTTGGTGGCGTTTATAAATACGAACATTAAAAAAATGACCGTCGTAGGATTAATTATTTCCGTTTTCTTTTTGATGATAACCGTAAGCTTAATAAACAATACCGTAAGACTTTCGATATTTTCCAAAAGATTGCTTATAAGAACAGCACAACTTGTAGGTGCCACCAAACGCTTTATAAGAAGACCGTTTATAATTAAAAGTATTTTTTCCGGTATTATAAGTGCTGCCGTTTCGTCTTTGGTTTTAACCGGAACGGTTTTGGTTCTGAAAGAAAATTTTGCCGACATCATTACCGTTGACGGAATTTTGGAAATAGATATATTTATTTTTGCTTTCGGTATATTGATTACCGCCGTTTCCGGTAAATTTGCAGTTGATAAATATTTGAAACTTAAAACGGATGATTTGTATTTTGAATATTAATGCTTTTAAGTATATAATCTTTCTTATATTTGCGACCGGAATTTAAAAACAGTTTGAGAATGAAAAAAAATACGGAAAATACGGGTTTTGCCCTCGGTAAAAAAAATTATATAATGCTGGCTATAGGTTTTGCCGTGGTTATTTTGGGTTTTATTCTTATGATAGGCGGAGGATCCGACGACCCGAATGTTTTTAACGGTAAAGAACTTTTCAGTTTCAGGCGAATTATTTTATCTCCGATTATTATTTTGGCGGGTTTTGTTTTCGAAATTTACGCCATAATGAAAAAACCGAAAGAAGACGACGAAAATACGGAGAAAGAATAAATACGCGAAATGAGTTGGTTAGAAGCATTAATTATCGCAATAGTCGAAGGTATTACGGAATTTCTTCCGATTTCTTCTACCGGACATATGATAATAACCGAAAAGTTATTGGGTTTACAAAGTAACGACTTTGTAAATTTGTTTATAATAAATATACAACTCGGTGCAATATTATCGGTAGTTGTTTTATACCGCAAACGTTTTTTTAAAGATTTAAAATTTTATTATACATTATTTATTGCCTTTTTGCCGGCTGCCGTATTCGGTTTATTGTTGGGAGACTATATCGATATATTATTGGAAAGTGTTGTTACCGTTGCCGTTTTTTTAATTATAGGCGGTATATTTCTTTTATTTGCAGACCGTTTGTTTTCCGAAACGGATAAAAATCAAACCGTAACATATAAAAAAGCATTTTTTATAGGAATGTTTCAAGTTTTGGCCATGATACCCGGAGTTTCGCGTTCTGCGGCAACAATTATAGGCGGTATGGCACAAAAACTAACGCGTAAAACAGCGGCTGAATTTTCTTTTTTTCTTGCCGTGCCGACAATGTTTGCGGCAACTCTTTATAAACTTTACAAAAATCACGAAGCTCTCAATGCCGATAATTTTGATATACTGATATTCGGAAATGTTGTTGCGTTTGCGGTAGCTTTGTTTGCAATAAAATTTTTTATAAATTTTCTTACAAAATACGGATTTCGAATGTTCGGCTGGTATCGTATTATTGTCGGTGTTTTAATTTTAATACTTTTGGCTGCCGGAGTTGATTTACAAATAAGTTAAAAGAGTTTATATGCGGGAACAAAATTATACAAAAGAAGGTTTTCTTGCCGGAGAAGTTTTATTGATTGATAAATACATAGAATGGACATCTTTTGACGTTGTAAATAAAATAAGAAGTTCGCTGAAGTATAAATACGATATTCCTAAAATAAAAGTCGGACACGCCGGAACTTTAGACCCTTTGGCAACCGGGCTTTTAATTATTTGTACGGGGAAAAAAACCAAAGAGATACATAATTTTCAAAATTTACCCAAAGAATATACTGCAGAAATTAAATTAGGAGAAACAACGCCTTCTTTTGATACCGAAACCGATGTTGACGCAATATTTCCGACAGACCATTTTACCGAAACGGATATTATAAACGTAATAAAAAGCTTTAAAGGTAAACAACTTCAAATACCTCCCGATTTTTCCGCAAAAAGGGTAGGAGGCAAAAGAGCTTACGAAAGTGCAAGAAAAGGGAAGTCTCTTAATTTAAAACCTGCGGAAATAGAAATTTACGATATAGAAATTTTAAAAATAAATATTCCGTTTGTAGAAATAAAAGTTAACAGCAGCAAAGGAACTTATATTCGTGCTGTTGCGAGAGATATAGGAAAAAAACTTAACAGCGGAGCGCATCTTACTGCTCTTCGCAGAACAAAAATCGGAAAATTTTCGGTTGATGATGCAATAACAGTTGATTTTTTTCAAAAAAAATTGTAATTTTGCAGGTCTTTTCTCTAAAAAAATAAATATTTTATGAAATTATCTCAATTTGTTTACGATTTACCTCAAGAATTTATAGCAAAATATCCTGCCGAAAACAGAGACGATTCCCGCCTTATGGTTTTGCATAAAGATACCGGGGATATCGAGCACAAAATTTTTAAAGACGTTATTGATTATTTTGAAGAAGATGATATGTTTGTCTTCAATAATACCAGAGTTTTTCCGGCAAGACTAAAAGGAATAAAAGAAAAAACGGGAGCAAAAATAGAAGTTTTTTTATTAAGAGAATTAAACAAAAAACAACGTTTGTGGGATGTATTGGTAAGTCCGGCAAGAAAAATAAGAATCGGAAACAAATTATATTTCGGCGATTCGGAAACCCTTGTTGCCGAAGTTATAGATAATACCACGTCAAGAGGCAGAACTTTGAGGTTTCTTTTTGACGGAGAATATGAAGAGTTCAGGCAAACATTAAAAGATCTCGGCGAAACACCGCTTCCTACTTTTGTCGGGAGAGAGGTAGAACCCGAAGATGCCGAAAGATATCAAACGGTATTTGCAAAACACGAAGGTGCGGTTGCGGCTCCTACCGCAGGATTGCATTTCAGTAAAATACTTCTTAAACGTTTTGAAATAAAAGGCATAAAAACAGAATCCATAACCTTGCATGTAGGATTAGGGAATTTCAGAACCATTAATGTTGAAGATCTTACAAAACATAAAATGGATAACGAGCAAATTTTTGTTTCCGAATCAACGGCAGAAGCTGTTAACGAAGTAAAACGCAGCGGTCATAAAATTTGTGCCGTAGGCACAACGGTGGTAAGAACACTTGAGAGCTCGGTAACCGTAACCGGTATTTTAAAACCTTTCAGCGGGTGGACCAATAAATTTATTTTTCCTCCGTACGATTTTTTACTTCCGGATGCAATGATAACCAATTTTCATCTTCCTAAATCCATACCTTTAATTTCGGCTGCGGCATTCGGCGGTTATAAACAAATTATGAATGCATATGAAGTTGCCAAAAAAGAAGGGTATAAATTCGGAACATACGGTGATGCAATGCTGATTATTTAGTATTTCTTTTTTGATGTCAAAAAACGGTATTGCGAACTGCTTTTTTCCGTAAAACGCAGGATAAGATTGTCTAATTCTTCTTTTTCGTTATTCAATATTTTAATGTTTACGGGGCAGTAAAAGAAATTATCTTTACATATTTTATCTGAAATATTTAAAGCCCGGAGTTTTACGGCATCTTTTTCCGTAGTAATTATTATTTTGTTTTCGGAGTCGGAGTTGTTAAATTTTTTGCAAATATCATAAATATCTTTTTCCGTATATCCGTGGTGGTCTTTAAATGAAATTATGTTTACGTTTTCAGCGGTATTGCGGCAAAAATCAAAAACAGGTTTCGGATTACCTATACCCGTAACTACAAAAACGGTATATTTCTTTTCTTTTAAGTCCGAATAAGCAGGAGGTGTTACATTACTGTTAAATACCGGTAACAGAGCATTATAATTTATTGATGCAAAG
>JAADDR010000107.1 GCA_013153865.1 Chlorobiota bacterium
TACGAATGTAAAAAATATAAATACAGCTATAAATATTGCACCTATAAGGATTGATAAAAAATCAATAAGTAACTTCTCTCTTTTAGATCTTTCCTTACTCTCAAACTCAAGAGTTTCTGGATTATATTTAAATTTTCCGGATGTCATATATTAAATTTTTTGCAAAGTTACATTAATAATTTCGGTTATAATAAAAACAACACTGTTTTATTGATTATATAAATTCAATTTATTTAACTATTTTTGCGATATTATTGAGATTGAAAACCCTGAAATATGTCAAAATTAAAGAATATTGCATCTTTTGTTTTTCAAAAAAAGTTTTTGATGCATTACGGAGCAGCTATATTGCTTATAATTATCATACTGTCGGGAGTATTTTTTGCTCTGAATATATCTACTCATCACGGCGAAACCCTGTCCGTTCCGGATTTTTCGGGTATGACGGTTAAACAAGCAACAAAAACAGCAGAAGCCAAGAATCTCAGAATAGAAGTAATAGATTCTGTATATAACGGACCCGGAAGAAGAGGAACAATAATAGACCAAAATCCTCCCCCGGATATAAAAGTTAAAGAAAACAGACGCATATTCGTTACCATTAAATCTGTTTTGCCTAAAATAATTAAAATGCCGAATTTTGTTCATGCAACACTGGTTCAGGCAAAAGCGGATATAGAAACATACGGGCTTCGTATTGGCGAACTTACATACGAACCGTCTATTTTTGATAATGTCGTTTTAAAACAAAAATATAAACATGTCGAAATAAAACCCGGAACAGATATCCCTCAAGGAGCAGAGATAGAACTTGTTTTGGGAAAATCTCAAGATATGGGAAATACGGTTACTCCGGATCTTTACGGTCTTACTTTGGAAGAAGCAGAACTCGAAGCTGCTGACTTTATGCTTAACATAGGAACAGCATTATATGACGAAAGCGTTAAAACACACGACGACAGCGTATATGCAAAAGTAATAAGACAAAGACCGGAGCCGGGTATTGTCTTTCAGCCGGGAGAAGAAATAGATTTGTGGCTCAGTTTAAAAAGTGATTCAATCAAAAGCGAATAATATTGAGATTATTTTTACGTTTTATTTTTAAATTTTTTCCGTAATGAAAAATAACATATTTTATACAATAATCTTGATATTACTGACTTTTGATTTATCTGCCCAGGAATATACGACATTTTTACCCGGAAATCCTCAACTTATAAACATAAATCAAAAAACGGCAAAAGAAAAAAGTGAAAAAGCACTTTTGGAATTACCTTTTTGGGATGACTTCTCTTATCCGGACATATATCCCGATGCAGATTTATGGTCGGATAATCAGGCATATATAAACAGAACTCTTGCTTTTCGTCCGCCTTCGGCAGGTACGGCGACATTAGATGCCGTTGATTCTGCCGGCAGAATATACGAATATGCCGATTACAACGAAGTTTTTTATGCCGATTCGCTTACTTCATTACCTGTTAACCTCGATTATCCCGGAGATAATACCGTATATTTCAGTTTCTCTTTCCAGCCGCAGGGAATAGGAGACCAACCCGAAGTTCAAGACTCTCTGATATTGGAATTTTATGCTCCGGAAGAAGACAGTTGGACAAAAATTTGGAGACAAGCCGGCAGTCCGAAAAAAGACTTCAGTTCTGTAATAATTCCCGTAAACGAAGATAAATACCTGAAAGCCGGATTTATGTTCAGATTTATAAATATTGCAAGTTTCGGAACTTCAACATACCCTACTTTGGCGACTAATTGCGATTTTTGGCATATAGACTATGTATATCTTAACAGAGGCAGAAATGCAACCGACACGGTTTTTCACGATATCGCCTTTACCGCACCGTTACATTCATTATTAAATAATTACGAATCCGTACCGTGGGAACATTATAAAGCATCTCCATCTAAAGGATTAACCGATAAAATTAAAGTTTCTTACAGAAATAATGATAATGTAACAAGAATTATCGACAGTCTTAACTTTATCTTAGAAGATATTTCCGGAACTTCGCCGGATCAAAAATGGTATGCGGGAACTTCCGTGCCGTCGCCGTTTACCGATTACGACGTAACTTTCTCGCCGCAGCCTTTTAATTTTCCTTTAAATTCAAATGCGGAAGCCGATTTTTTATTAACGGCAAAAATCATAACCGATACTTATGATTCCGTTCAAAATAATGTTATATCTTACACACAAAAATTCAGAAATTATTATGCATATGACGACGGAAGCGCAGAAGCAGGATACGGCATTTACGGAAACGGAACAAAATACGGAAAAGTTGCCTTAAAATTCTCGCCTTTAAAAGACGATTATCTTACGGGAGTTTACATGTATTTTACAAGAGCTTTCGAAGATGCTTCTCAAAATTATTTCTGGATATATATTTGGGATGTTGACGAAAACGGCTTACCCGGAGATACTCTTAAAACAATAGAAGGCGTAAGACCGGAATACGAAAACGAGATTAATAAATTCACTTTTTACGAATTTGACGAACCTTTGCAAATAAACGGCGATTTCTTTATCGGATGGACACAAACCACCGAAGGAAAACTCAATATAGGTTTTGATTTTAATAACATAAATAACGATAAAGTTTTTTACAACATATCAGGAGACTGGATACAATCCGCCGAACAGGGAAGTTTAATGATAAGACCCGCATTCGGTTATTCCGCTTCGGAAATTTCGGAAATTGAAAATAAAAAACTGAAAATATTTCCTAATCCCGCATCTGATTTTATAAATATTGATTTCAAACGGGATTACGGCAAAAGTTACAGACTCGAAATATACAACATGCAAGGAAAAAATGTTTATCGAAATAATAATTTCGAAGACAAAACATTAAATGTCGGATTTTTGTCTAAAGGGTTGTATATTCTGACAGTTTACGATATGCAAGACACTTTTACGTCTCAATTTGTCGTAGAATAACTTTGCTGCCGGCTCTGTTTTTATTCTTAAAACCCAATCTAAATTTTTATTCTTACGTGCAAATTATATTTTTGCAATCAATATAAGTCTAAAAACGGAATATGAATACCGGAAAAATCAAAATTGTAATCATAATTTTACTCGTTCTTGTTACTGCTTCGGGTTTATACGGATACTCGGTCTATAAAGATATTTTTAAAGAAAACGTAAAACATCGTGCCGTAATTTATATCCCTGAAGGTTGCAATCTCTCCGAGCTTAAGGATACCCTTGCAAGTAATGACGTATTGGAAGATTTAAACTCTTTTTTGCAAACGGCATCACTTAAAAAATTTAAAAAAGTACACTCCGGAAGATATATATTGAAACCCGGTATGACTAATAACGAAATAGTAAATATCTTTCGTTCGGGAAAGCAAACCCCCGTAAAACTTACTTTCAATAACATACGCACAATTAACGACTTTGCCGGCAAAATTTCGTCTAAATTAGAACTCGATTCGGCAACTTTAATAAGTCTGCTTACGGATGAAAATTACATAAAACAATTCGGCTTCGACAAGCAAAATATTATAGGAATGTTTATTCCGGATACTTACGAAATTTATTGGAATATAACTCCCGAAAAATTTGTCGAACGAATGAAAAAAGAATACGATAAATTCTGGAACAACGAAAGAAAACAAAAAGCAAAAAAACTTAATCTCACACAAAAAGAAGTTACCGTTTTGGCTTCGATAGTTCAAGCCGAACAGTCGGCACATCCCGAAGAAAGACCCGCAATTGCCGGATTATATATAAACAGACTCAAAAGAGGAATGCTCTTGCAATCCGACCCGACTTTGATTTTTGCTTCCGGTGATTTTTCAAAAAAAAGAGTTTTAAACAAAGATAAGGAAACAGATTCTCCGTATAATACATATATGTATGCCGGATTGCCTCCGGGGCCGATTAATATGCCGGATAAATCATCGATAGATGCCGTTTTGAATTATAAACATCACAATTATATATTTATGTGTGCAAAAGAAGACTTTTCCGGCTATCATAATTTCTCTGCAAATGCACGGCAACACGAAATATACGCAAGAAGATACAGACAAGCATTAAACAAACGTAAAATCTGGAAATAATGAGCAAAAACAAAATAAAAATACAAATAGAATCCGAAATAGGCGAATTGGAAGGCGTTATATTACATACTCCCGGACCCGAAGTCGAGAATATGACTCCCGAAAATGCCGAAAGAGCTTTATACAGCGATATACTTAACCTTTCGGTAGCACAAAAAGAATATGCTCAATTAAAAGGAGTATTGTCAAAAGTTACTAAAACATTCGAAGTTAAAGACCTTCTGACCGATATACTGAAAAATAATGATATAAAAAGAACTTTAACGGCACGTATTACCGGCAGTTGCAATGTTCAGGACATTGAAAACCTTCTTTTCGAACAATCACCGGAAAAACTGGCTGAATTGCTTATCGAAGGAGTTCCGGTACAAGTAAATTCTCTTACCGACTATTTAAATCATAACTTTTACAGACTGGATCCTTTACATAACTTTTTCTTTACCAGAGATGCATCTTCGGCAGTTAACGATACCGTTCTTATTAATCGTATGGCAAACAAAATACGCAAGAGAGAAGCTCTTATTATGGAGGCGATTTTTGATTTTCACCCCGATTTTATCGCTCGAACCGATAATCCGGAAAACAGTCGTCATTTCGGTAAAGAAATACGTATGGAAGGAGGAGATATAATCGTACCGAGAAAAGATATCCTGTTGATAGGAACCGGTACCAGAACATCTTCTCAAGGAATTGATTACATAGCAAAAAAGATTGAAAGCCGCGAATATCCGCGACATATAATAGTGCAGGAACTTCCGGAAACCCCGGAATCTTTCATACACCTTGATATGGTTTTTACAATGCTTGATAACGATAAATGCATGGTGTACGAACCGCTTATAATGAAAACTACGAGATTTGCAACATTGCATTTAGTTGTAGAAAACGGTAAAATAAAATCGATTACCGAAGAAGCAAATATTCCGCAAATACTTAACAAACTCGGAATGCCCGTAGAACCTGTATTGTGCGGAGGTAAAAACATTAAAAATCAAGAACGCGAACAATGGCACAGCGGTGCAAATTTCTTTGCCTTTGCTCCGGGTAAAATAATAGGATACGAAAGAAATAATTATACTCTCGAAGAACTCGTAAAAAACGGTTTCGAACCGGTAAAAGCAAATGATGTAATATCCGGAAAAACAGATGTTAATGATTACGAAAAAATTGTAGTTACCGTGCCGGGTTCCGAACTCGCCAGAGGCGGCGGCGGAGCAAGATGTATGACAATGCCCGTAAGACGAAAATTGTTATAATTTCAACCCGAAAAATTTATAAATTTTTCGAAGTTAAAAGTAAAAAGTTTAGGGGTGTTTTTACTTATTTTTTGCAGCCTCGAATTTGGGTTATGCTGTTCTGTCTAAACTGTGCCGTAACACTTTGAACTTTCAACTCCCGATTATTTGTGAATAATTGGGGTTAATTTCTTTACCGCTTTTTCGACTATCTTCTTATGGTCAAAAGCTAAGCTCGGTAATTTGTCCGGCAAAAAAAGTTTTATACCGGAGGCATCATCTCCGGCTTTTGACTTCTTTGCAACTTTATCTTCGATAAAAACATAATAAACTGCACTTATTGTCCACCCTCGCGGATCCCTGCCCGGTGTGTCGAAAACACCGAAAAAGTTTACTTTATCGACTTCTAATCCCGTTTCTTCTTTAAGTTCTCTTATCGCAGCTTTATATGATGTTTCGCCTTCATCGACAAAACCTCCCGGTAATGCGTAATAATCTTTAAAAGGATTATTCTTTCTCTTTATAAGCAAAATTTTAATAATTCCGTTTGTTCTTACAAAAACAAGACAATCAGAGGTATATGCCGGACGAGGATATTTATAACAATAAGAAGATTCTTTTTTCATAATCAATAACTCTTTACGTTATAACAATATTTATTTCATTAAGACTTTATTACGGTTTCGAATATCAAGATGTTAAGTTTAATATTCAGATAATCAGTTCGTAAAATAAATAATAACTCATTTGATATGTTGAAAACTTTTCCTTGATAATTTTTATTATTATACTGTTTTTATGTAAATTCGCAATCTTGTTTCAAAAGAAAAAAGATAAGATAAAAATAATATTTATGGAAGATAAAAGTAAGATAAAAAATAATAATAACGACTATTCGGCAGATAATATTCAGGTGCTCGAAGGGCTTGAAGCAGTGAGGAAAAGACCGGCAATGTATATAGGAGATATAGGCGAAAGAGGGTTGCACCATTTAGTTTACGAAGTAGTGGATAATTCTATAGACGAAGCCCTTGCCGGATTCTGCACAAAAATAGATGTTTGGATAAACGAAGATAATTCAATAACCGTAAAAGACGACGGGCGGGGTATCCCTGTCGATTATCACGAAAAAGAAGGTAAATCGGCATTAGAAGTAGTTATGACCGTATTACATGCCGGAGGTAAATTCAACAAAGATACATATAAAGTTTCCGGAGGATTACACGGAGTAGGGGTGTCGTGTGTTAATGCCCTGTCTTCAAAACTGATAGCAAGAATATATCGCGACGGTAAAATATATCGTCAGGAATATTCCATAGGTAAACCGTTGTCAGACATTGTTGTCGAAGGCGAAACCGAAGAACACGGAACGGAAATTACTTTTATTCCCGACGCCGATATTTTCAGAGTTACGGAATATAATTTCGATATTTTGGCAACTCGTATGAGAGAACTGTCTTTTCTTAATAAAGGCGTAAGAATTAATTTAACGGATAAAAGAGAAAAAAATGAAAACGGAGAATTTAAAACCGAAACTTTTTACTCCGAAGAAGGGCTGAAAGAATTTGTGCAATACCTCGATCAAACTCGCGAACCACTTATTTCCGAAGTTATAAATATCTCTACCGTTAAAGACGGTGTGCCGGTCGAAATCGCTTTGCAATATAATACCTCCTTTACCGAAAATATTCATTCATACGTTAATAACATAAACACGCACGAAGGAGGAACACACCTTACGGGTTTCAGAAGAGGTCTTACCCGAACTCTTAAAAATTATGCCGAAAACTCAGGTATGCTGAGCAAACTTAAATTCTCTATAAGCGGCGACGATTTCAGAGAAGGACTTACCGGAGTTATTTCCGTTAAAGTGCAAGAACCTCAATTCGAAGGACAAACAAAAACAAAACTCGGAAATTCCGAAATAAGCAAAGTAGTTGACCAAGCCGTCAGCGAAATGCTCGGAAATTATCTCGAAGAAAATCCCGTTGACGCCAAACAAATCGTTAATAAAGTAATTCTCGCCGCACAAGCAAGACACGCCGCACGAAAAGCAAGAGAACTCGTTCAACGCAAAAATGTTATGAGCGGTGCCGGCTTACCCGGAAAACTTTCCGACTGCTCCGACCGTAATCCCGAAAACACGGAAATATATCTTGTAGAGGGAGACTCGGCGGGCGGAACGGCAAAACAAGGGCGCGACCGTAAATTTCAAGCAATACTGCCGCTCAGAGGTAAAATCCTGAATGTCGAAAAAGCAATGCAGCATAAAGTATTCGAAAACGAAGAAATAAGAAATATATTTACTGCTCTCGGAGTTTCGATAGGAACGGAAGAAGACAGTAAAGCTCTTAATCTCGAAAAACTTCGCTACCATAAAATTATAATAATGACCGATGCCGACGTTGACGGAAGCCATATAACTACACTTATAATGACTTTCTTTTTCAGATATATGAGAGAACTTGTCGAAAAAGGTTATTTATATATAGCAACTCCGCCCTTATATCAAGTAAAAAAAGGAAAACAAGCAATTTACTGTTGGAACGAAGAACAAAGACTGAAAGCAATAGAAGAACTCGGGAAAGGTAAAGAAAGCGGTGTAAGCGTTCAACGTTATAAAGGTCTCGGTGAAATGAACGCCGAACAACTTTGGGAAACGACAATGAACCCTCAAACAAGAATATTACAGCAGGTAACCATTGAAAACGGTGCCGAAGCCGACCGTGTTTTCTCAATGCTTATGGGCGACGACGTTCCTCCTCGCAGAGCATTTATCGAAGAAAATGCCACTTATGCAAATATAGACGCTTAAAAAAATAATCAAGCCGGCTTAAAACCGGCTTAATTTTTAAAATAGAGTAGTATATAGAAAGATAGTTGTTGTTTATGAAAATCCTATTTTTTAAACAGACTTCCTAATGCTCCCATTATTCCTCCGCTGCTTTTCGAACTTCCCGTTAAAGCACTGCTTAATACGGAACCGAAAATATCATTTAACGGAGAAGGATCATCGTCCGGAGTAGCACTGTTTTGATGTGTTATTTTTTCCAATATCATGGGAATAACAGCAGATGCCGCCGCTTTTGCCGCACCTTCTCCTAAACCCGATTTTTGAGTTAAAGACGAAATAACGCTGTTTAAAATATTGTTTTGAAGACTGTTTGCTTGTGAATTATTCTCCGATTTTGAAAATAAATTCATAATTGTTTCAAGTCCCGAATTTGCAGTTTCTTTTGCAACTTCTTGTTTGGTTACTTCTCCGGCTATTTTTAAAATATCATCTAATTTTTCATTAGGAATTTCCGGATTGTCATTGATTGCGCCGAGTGCTTGGTCTTTTAAACCTGATAATAATTCTTCTAACATTTTATTTTGTTTTTGGTGAATAATTTAATTATTTGCAAATAAAAGACTTTTTATTTTAACTCTTTTTATAAAAAGGTTAACAAAAGGTTAACAAAATGATGTAAAAAATATACTTTTGAAAGGAAGTTTTGCCGATAGACTTCCTTTTCTTATTTTTGCGCTTTAATCGTATTTTGAAATAAACATTAAAAATGAAAATATCATACAACCAACTCAAACAATACATCGATATTGATTTACCTCACGACGAACTCGCGCGTATTCTTACGGATATAGGACTCGAAGTAGAAGGAACGGAAGAATTCGAAACAATAAAAGGCGGTCTGGAAGGGCTTGTTATCGGCGAAGTAAAAACTTGCGAAAAACACCCTAATGCCGATAAACTCAGCATAACAACGGTAGATGTCGGAAACGAAAAAATATTGCCGATTGTTTGCGGCGCCCCAAATGTAGCAGTCGGACAAAAAGTAGTGGTGGCAACAGTCGGAACAAAACTTTACTTTAACGATGACGAAATAACAATAAAAAAAGGAAAAATAAGAGGCGAAGTTTCCGAAGGTATGATTTGTGCCGAAGACGAAATCGGAACCGGAACTTCTCATGACGGAATTTTGGTTTTGCCCGAAGATATTGAAACCGGAACTCCGGCAAAAGATTATTTTAAACCGGAAAAAGACATTATATTCGAAATCGGACTTACCCCCAACCGTGCCGACGGAGCTTCACATATAGGCGTAGCGCGGGATATATCCGCATATTTTAATCATATCGGAAAAAACATTAAATACAAAAAACCTTCCGTAGAAGAATTTAAAACGGATAATACCGATTTACAAATTCCGATTGTTATAGAAAATACCGACGCATGCAAACGTTATGCGGGACTTACCCTTTCGGGAGTAAAAGTGGAAGAATCTCCGGATTGGCTGAAAAACCGGCTTAAAGCAATAGGTCTGCAACCGATAAACAATGTCGTGGATATTACCAACTTTGTCCTTCACGAAACGGGGCAACCCTTGCATGCTTTCGATGCGGATAAAATTACCGGCAAAAAAGTAATCGTAAAAACAATGCCGGAAGGTACTCCTTTTATTACACTCGACAACGAAGAACGCAAACTGCATAAAGATGATTTGATGATTTGCAATACCGAAGAACCTATGTGCATAGCGGGTGTTTTCGGAGGTGCAAAATCGGGTGTTACCGACAATACCGTAAACGTTTTCCTCGAAAGTGCTTACTTTAATCCGGTTTACATTCGCAAAACTTCCAAACGGCACGCTTTGCAAACCGATGCATCTTTCCGTTTCGAAAGAGGTGTTGACCCGAATAACATAATATATGCTCTAAAACGTGCGGCATTGCTGATAAAAGAAATTGCCGGAGGCAAAATTTCTTCCGAAATAACGGATGTATATCCCGAACCCATACCCGATTTTAAAGTTAAAGCTAAATACGAAAACATAAAACGACTTATCGGCAAAGAAATACCCGAAAACATTATCGACAATATTTTAGAAGGTCTCGAAATTAAAATTAAAGACAAAAAAGACGGAATATTAAATCTCGAAGTGCCGCCTTACAGGGTAGATGTTATGCGCGAAGCCGATATTGTCGAAGAAATTCTCAGAATATACGGATATAACAACGTGGAAACTCCCGGTTCCGTAAAATCAACTTTATCTTACGCACCTAAACCCGATATAGATAAACTGAAAAATAAAATATCCGATTTTTTAAGTTCTTCGGGTTTTTCCGAAGCAATGTCAAATTCGCTTACAAAATCAAAATATTACGAAGAAACAGAAGATTTTGATACCGGAAAATCGGTTAAAATTCTTAATGCTCTGAGCAACGACTTAAATGTTTTAAGACAAGATTTAATGTTCGGTATGCTCGAAGCCGTTATACGAAACATTAATTATAAAAATCCGGATATTAAATTATACGAATTCGGGAATATTTATTCGTATTCCGGAGAAAAATCCGAAAATCCTTTAAATTCATATAAAGAAGAACAACATCTGGCACTTGCGATATCCGGAAACAAACAAAAAATAAACTGGAACACGCCTGCCGAAAAAACTGATTTTTATTATCTTAAATCAAGAACGGAGGCAGTTCTTAAAAGATTAAATTTCGATATTAAAAAATTTAAAATATCCGAAACGGAAAATAAAATTTTTGCTTACGGTTTAAAATACTCGTTGAACGGGAAAACGGCGGTCGAATTCGGAAAAATCGGAAATAAATACGCCTCGCTTTTCGATATCGAACAAGATGTATATTTTGCCGACTTTATTTGGGATAATTTAATGAAATATTTACCGGATGCTCCCGGATTTACTCCTATATCAAAATTTCCCGCCGTTAAAAGAGATTTGGCTTTACTTCTCGATAAAGACGTAAAATTTGCACAAATAGAAGAGCTCGCTTACAAAACCGAACGAAAACTTTTAAAAGAAGTAAGTATTTTTGATGTTTTCGAAGACGAAAAACTCGGCAAAAACAAAAAATCTTATGCCGTAAGTTTTATTCTTCAAGACGAAACAAAAACATTAAAAGATAAGCAAATAGACAAAATAATGAAAAAACTGCAATATGTTTTTGAAAAAGAACTCGGTGCAGAACTCAGATAAAAACAAAGTTAAATGAAATTAAATTTGAAAAAACCGATTGCTTTTTTCGACCTCGAAACAACCGGAGTTGACGTAAGCAAAGACCGAATTGTGGAAATAGCAATTCTTAAAGTAAACCCGAATCAAAGCACCGAAAGTAAAACATACAGGATAAATCCTACGGTCCCGATTCCGAAAGAAGCATCTAAAATTCACGGCATTACCGACGAAGACGTAAAAGATGCCCCGACTTTTAAACAAGTGGCAAAAGAAATCGCCAAATTTATAGAAGGTTGCGATTTGGCGGGTTATAATTCAAATCAATTTGATATTCCGCTTTTGGCGGAAGAATTTTTAAGAGCAGACGTCGATTTTTCCGTAAAAAACAGACGTTTTGTAGATGTGCAGGTAATTTTTCATAAAATGGAGCAACGAACTTTATCGGCGGCATACAAATTTTATTGCAAAAAAGATTTGGAAGGAGCTCATGGCGCCGAAGCCGATACAATGGCAACATACGAAGTATTACAGGCACAACTGGACAAATACGAAAATCTTAAAAACGACATAGAAGAACTTTCTAAAATATCCTATCATCGCAAAAGTGTCGATTTAATGGGGCGTATAGTCTATAACTCAAAAGGTGAAGAAGTTTTTAACTTCGGAAAACACAAAGGGAAAACCGTAAAAGAAGTTTTGGAAAAAGAACCCGGATATTATGCATGGATGATGAATGCCGATTTTCCGCTTTATACAAAAAAAGTATTAACGGAAATAAAACTGCGTGAATCCGGACTTACAAAATAAAATACGGACATGAAAATAATATGCATAGGACGCAATTACCTCGACCACGCAAAAGAACTTAACAACAAAGTTCCCGATAAACCTATGTTTTTTCTGAAACCCGAAACCTCATTACTTCTTAAAAACAGAGATTTTTATTATCCCGAATTTTCAAACGAAATACACTACGAAACCGAAATAGTAATTAAAATAAACCGGCTCGGAAAATATATAGAAGAAAAATTCGCACATCGTTACTACTCCGAAATAGGACTCGGAATAGATTTTACCGCAAGAGATTTACAAAAAAAGTGCAAAGAAAAAGGACATCCTTGGGAAATTGCAAAAGCATTCGAACATTCGGCTCCTTTATCTTCCGTATTCATTAATAAAAAAGATTTGCCCGAAAACATAAATTTTAAGCTCGAACTTAACGGAAAAACGGTTCAAAACGGAAATACGGCGGATATGATATTTTCCGTTGACAAAATAATAAGCTACATATCGCAATTTTTTACTTTAAAAATAGGAGATTTAATCTTTACCGGAACGCCCGCCGGAGTAGGAGAGGTGCATATAGGAGATAATTTAAAAGGTTATATCGAAAACAAGTTAATGTTTGATTTTAACGTTAAATAAAAAATGGATTTCGACAAAACAGTAACGGACATCTTTGTTCCCGACCCTCACGGTGCCGACAAATACAAAAAAAACAAAATCGGTTTGTTTTTCGGCTCTTTTAATCCCGTGCATAACGGGCATCTGATTATGGCAAATTATATTTTGGAATATTCCGATTTGGAACAAATATTTTTTGTCGTAAGTCCTCAAAATCCGTTTAAGAAAAAAGCAAACCTGCTTGAAGATTATCACAGATTGGCTTTGGTGAAAGAGGCAATAGGCGATTTCGGCGGATTTAAAGCATGCGATATAGAATTTAAAATGCCCAAACCCTCTTATACAATCGATACATTAACATATTTACGCGAAAAATATCCCGAAAAAGAATTTTCTCTTATTATGGGAAGCGATAATTTACAACATTTTCATAAATGGAAAAATTATATGCAAATAGCAGATAATTACCGTATTATAGTTTATCCTCGTCCCGGTTCCGAAAATGTCGAAAACGGCGAAATAAAAAATATTGAAATAATATCCGCACCTTTACTCGAAATATCTGCAACCTTTATAAGAAAAGCCGTCAAAGAACAAAAAGATGTTCGGTTTTATATGCCCGAACGAGCATGGAAATATCTTAAAGAAATGCATTTTTACGAAAAATAATATTTGCATTTATTATAATTCTGTATTAATTTTATTCTTTAAATTTTATTAACAAAAAAAAATAATAATTATTATGAAAAGAATTTTTCTTTACTTATTACTTACGGTTTTTGCGATAAATATTGTTTCCGCCGAACCGGTTAC
>JAADDR010000068.1 GCA_013153865.1 Chlorobiota bacterium
AATATCGATTCGGATTCTTTAAAAAAAATATTAACGGAGTTTTTTACGACAATATAAAAGCATATACCGACAGAATGAGCGGCATAACGGAAATTAATACCTTAAAATCTTTCAATAACTTTAATAAAATATGCTGCGATTTATATCTTGATTTATTTAAAGAAGTTGACGAAACCGTAAAAACCGAAAATATTATTATTGTTCCCGACGAAGAAATTGCCTTTATATCTTTCGATGCTTTGCAGCCGGAATTTAAGCGGCAGAAAATTATAAATTATTCGGCTCCCGATTATCTTATTTATAAATATTGCTTTTCTTATGCTTATTCTTCTCCTTTATTGTTCGGAAGAAGCAAAAGAAAATTCGATACTTTCGTTTATGCTTTTGCTCCGGTTTATAACGACAGTATAAATAATCCTTTAAGGCAAAATTTCGGAAACCTTAAGCAAACACAAAACGAGATAAAATCCGTTCTCGGTTATTTTAACGGTAAAGCATATACCGGTTCTTCGGCTCTCGAAGACAGTCTGAAAACAGTTTTCGGCAAATGCGGAATTATTCATATTGCCGGACATGCTTCTTACGAAGATACCGAAAGAGAATTTTCTTTTTTGGCTTTTTCGGACAAACCCGGTATCTCACACGAAGACGGTTTGCTGTTTGCATATGAAATAGAATCGTTGAATATATGTTCGCCCATGGTGGTGCTGAGTGCATGCAATACCGGACGCGGGCGTTTATACAGCGGCGAAGGCGTTTACAGTTTAGCACGCAGTTTTCTTACAGCCGGCGTATTGTCCGTTGTTTACAGTTTGTGGAATGTAAATGATAACTCGGCTTACGAAATAATGGCAAAATTCTATGAATATTTGTCGAAAGGAGAAATGAAAAATAAAGCTTTAAGAGCGGCAAAACTGAATTATTTGAATACGGCAACTCCTATGGCGGCTGACCCGAGATATTGGAGCGGATATGTTATTTCCGGAGATATATCGCCTGTGGTAAAATCTTACGGAATAAAAATCGTACAAATTATTGCGGGTATAATATTTGTCTTTTCGGTTTTTGTGCTTTTATACGCTCTTAAAAGTTACGATAAAAATAATAAATCTTAGTTCTTAGTCTATTTCGGAGCAATACGATACAAAAATATCGCTATAACGGCAAAAATCATATTGGGAATCCATGCGGCTATAACAGGCGAAAAACCGCCTTTGATAGAGAACTGTGCGGCAATTTGCATAAAAAAGATATACGTAAAACTTAAAACTACGCCTATACCCAGTTTTAAGCCGGTTCCTCCTTTGCTGCTTCTCGATGCCAGAGAAACTCCTATAATTGTTAGAATAAACGTCGAAAAAGGAAATGCCGTTCTTTGCTGTTTTTCTATAATGTATGTATTGATGTTGGATTCTCCTCTGAGGCGTTTTTCCGCAATATAATCGTTGAGTTCAAAATAATTCATTGTGGATTTTTCGTTATCGCGCCTTTTAAAATCGGCGGGAGTAATATTTAAAGTCGTATCTGTTTGTTTGCCTTTGGTAATAATATCTCTGCTTTTTCCCAACTTTCTTATATAGTAATTAAAAATAGTCCATTTATTTTTTGTGCTGTCCCAAACAACTTTCTGAGCCGTCAGTTTTGATAATAATTGTTTGCCTTTAAAATGTTCTATGGAGAATTTATTACCGGTATTCGACAAGGTATTGAAATTTTCCATGTAAATAAAAACTCCCGGGCTTATTTGTTTATGTATATTGTGGTCGCGATTGTAAAATTTACCTTTTATGTAAGTGTTTTCGAATTTAAGTCTTACTTTATTTGCCGGAGGTATAATGAAATTTCCCAGAAAAAAAGATGATACGGCAAGAATAAGTGCCGAAATAAAATAAGGATACATTAATCTTCGAAAACTTATTCCGGAACCTAATATGGCTATTATTTCAGATTGCCCGGCCATTTTGGAAGTAAAAAATACAACGGAAATAAAAACAAATAAAAACAAAAACAGATTAGTGTAATAAGGGATGAAATTCAGATAATAATCAAAAATAATTTCTTTCAGCGGAACTTGTTTTTCTATAAACGAGTCTATTTTTTCGGACAAGTCTATTACTATGGCTAAACTTATTATTAAAATAATGGAAAATACAAAAGTTCCGAGAAATTTTTTAATTATATAAAGGTCGAGTTTCTTAAACATTTTAGTTTCTCTTTCCGGTTAAAACAGGTTTTCGGTTGTATAAATTGTGTTTGTAACGGTTTTTCGGAGATTATTTTTCCGTAAAAATATTTATTTTAAGCAAAGTAAAAAAATAAAAGCACCCCGAGAGAGTGCTTTTATATGTTTTTATGCCGAAAATTATTTTTAATTGTCTTCTTCTTCTTCGGCTTCGTGAGCTTTTATTAATTCGGTCTGAATATCGCCCGGAACAGGTGCATATTCGGCAAATTCCATTTCAAATGTGGCGCGTCCTCCGGATATTGAGCTTAAAGCCGTGGCATATTTGGTAATTTCGGCTAAAGGTACTTTAGCTTTTATTACTTCAAATCCTTTTGCGCTGTTCATTCCCATTATAATGGCTCTTCTGCCTTGCAGGTCGCTCATTACGTCTCCCATGTTTTCGGACGGGACGGTAACCTCCAAATCATAGATAGGTTCTAATATCTTGGGTCCGGCTTTCTTAAATGCATCCGAAAATGCTTTTGAACCTGCTATTTTAAACGAAATCTCGTTTGAATCTACATCATGCATCTTACCGTCGTAAACCATTACTCTTATGTCTCTGGCATAACTTCCGGTAAGAGGACCGTTCTCCATTTTTTCCATTAATCCTTTAATAATAGCGGGCATATAATTTTTATCGATTACTCCGCCTACTATACAATTGTAGAATACAAGTTTGCCGCCCCATTTAAGATCAATTTCATCTTTATCTCTTACGGTTACCGTATATTCTTTACCGTTTATTTTATAAGTTGAAGGTTCGCTTTTGCCTTCTTCATAAGGTTCTATAATCATATGAACTTCTCCGAACTGACCTGCTCCGCCGGATTGCTTTTTATGTCTGTAATCTGCTTGTGCGGCTTTGGTAATGGTTTCCCTGTAAGGAATTTTCGGTGCAAGAAATTCGGTTTTTATTTTAAAAATGTTATCTAAATGCCATTTTAACGTATTCAGATGATGATCTCCCTGACCGTGAATAATTAATTGTTTTAATTCTTTCGAATATTCGAGAATGTAAGTGGGGTCTTCATCTCTCATGCGATGTAAATATTCTCCCAATTTTTCTTCGTCCGATTCGCTTAATGCCCTGATTGCTTTTCTGAATTTAGGATTAGGATAATCAATATCTTTGAATTTGTAATTACATCCTTTTTCGTTCAAAGTGTCTCCGTTTCCGGTATTTTTCAATTTTACGGTTGCACCTATGTCGCCGGCAATTATCGATGTTAAATTTTCTCTGTTCTTACCGTTAACCGCAAAAATTTGAGAAATACGTTCTTTGTTTTGGTTGCTTTGATTAATTAAATCATCGCTCTCGTTAATCTCTCCGGACATTACTTTAAAATATAAAACTTCGCCCAAATGTTCTTCAACACTCGTTTTAAAAACAAAAATAGATTTCGGACCGGATGCATCGGGTTTTACTTCTGTACCGTCAACGGTAACGGCTGCCGGCATATCTGCCGGAGAAGGTAAAGCATTTTTTATAAAATCCAATAACCTGCGTGTACCCATATTAGGTTTTGCGGCGGTACATAAAACCGGAAACATTCCGCGATTTAAAATACCTTTTAATATGCCGTCTCTCATTTCATCTTCGGTCAATGTTTCGTTTTCGAAAAAAGTTTCCATTAACGATTCGTCATTCTCTGCGGCCGATTCTATCAATGCAGTTCTTAATTCTTCGGCTTTATCGGCTTCTTCTGCAGGTATATCCGTAACTTCCGGATTACTTCCGTCGGCAGACCATTTATACATTTTATAAGTTATAAGATCTATTATGGCATTAAAATCAGGTCCCTGATTTACCGGATACTGAACAATTGTTACATTGTTTGAAAATTGCTCTTTTGCTTGTTCTATGGTTTTCTCGAAGTTGGTTTTGTCGTGATTTAAGTGGTTCGCTATTATAATAACCGGTTTGTTAAATTTTTCGGTTAATCTCCAATGTATCTCAGAACCTACTTCTACTCCGTTTTGTGTATTCAATACCAATAACGTTGTGTCCGCAGTTGCTATTGAAGATACGGCACCGCCTATAAAATCAAGAGCTCCCGGAGCATCTAATATATTAATTTTTATATTTTCCCATTCGGTATGCAATACCGAAGAAAAAACAGAACCTTCCTGTTCGTGTTCTACGGGGCGATAATCTGATAATGTTGTTTTTGCATCAATGCTGCCTCTTCTTTGAATTTTTTTGCCTTCAAAAGCCATGTTCTCGGCTAAGGTCGTTTTTCCGCTGCCGGCATTTCCGGCTAAAGCAATATTTCTGATATCATTCGTCTTATAAACTTTCATCGGACTTTTTATTAATTAATTTAAAATTTAGTATGAATTTATTGTATTTTATTTTATTAAATGCGGACAAAAATAATAAAAAAATAATAATATTCAACTTTGTATTTGTTTAATCTTGTTTTGCATATATAAAACGGTAAATTTATAAAAAAAAGAATTTGCATGAATTTAATTTAAAAAAACTGTTGCATTGAAAAAAAATAATTTTACCTTTGCAGCCCAAATTTAAAAATTAGTCAGAAATGCCTACAATTCAACAATTAATAAGAAAAGGGAGAAAACACGTAAAAGGAAAAAGTAAATCTCCGGCTTTAAATTCCAGCCCTCAAAAAAGAGGAGTTTGCGTAAGAGTTTATACAACAACGCCCAAAAAACCTAATTCCGCAATGCGTAAAGTTGCAAGGGTTCGTTTAACAAACGGCAAAGAAGTAAACGCTTACATACCCGGAGAAGGACACAATTTGCAGGAGCACTCTATTGTTCTGGTAAGAGGCGGAAGAGTAAAAGATTTACCGGGTGTAAGATACCATGTTATACGAGGAACTCTCGATACTCAGGGAGTAGAAGACAGAACCCAAAGACGTTCTAAATACGGTACTAAAAAACCTAAAAAATAATAATATTATATAATTTATAATATGAGAAATCAAAAGAAAAGAAAATTCGGAATTCAAGCTGATCCTAAATTTAATGACAAAATGGTAACTCAGTTTGTCAATAATTTAATGCTGGACGGTAAAAAAAATATTTCTTATAATATTTTTTACTCGGCTCTTGATATTATTGCCGAAAAAGCCAAAAATATTGAAGGAACTCCGCTTGAAATCTGGAAAAAAGCTATAGAAAACGTAACCCCTCAAGTTGAAGTTAAAAGTCGCAGGGTAGGAGGTGCAACTTTTCAAGTGCCTACGGAAATTAATGCCGGAAGAAAAATGTCTATAAGCATGAAGAACATGATTAAATACGCTCGTGCAAGAAGAGGCAAATCAATGGCTGAAAAATTAGCTGCCGAAATTCTTGATGCTTATAACGAAGAAGGAGGAGCATATAAACGTAAAGAAGAAACTCACAGAATGGCTGAAGCAAATAAAGCATTTGCACATTTCAGATTCTAAATAAAACTATGGCGGAAGATTTAAAATATACGCGAAATATAGGAATCATGGCTCACATTGATGCCGGTAAAACTACAACTACCGAAAGGATATTGTATTACACCGGTGTAAATTATAAAATAGGTGAAGTGCATGACGGACTTGCTACCATGGATTGGATGGAACAGGAGCAAGAGCGCGGTATTACAATAACTTCTGCTGCCACTACGACCTATTGGAAACATAAAGGAAATACATATAAAATTAATATAATTGATACTCCCGGACATGTCGATTTCACTGTTGAAGTTGAACGTTCCTTGAGAGTTTTGGACGGCGCTGTTGCCGTTTTTTGTGCCGTAGGCGGAGTAGAACCTCAATCCGAAACGGTGTGGAGGCAAGCCGATAAATACAATGTCCCGGTAATAGCTTTTGTAAATAAGATGGACAGACCGGGAGCCGATTTTTTCGGAGTCGTAGAACAAATTAAAGAAAAACTCGGTGCTAATGCCGTTCCCTTTCAAATACCGGTTGGTTCCGAAGAAAATTTTAAAGGCGTAATTGATTTAATCGAAAGAAAAACATTTATTTGGGATGATGATGACCAATACGGAGTTAATTACAGAACCGAACCTGTAAGCGACGAATACAAAAATACCGTAGAAGAATGGAGAGAAATATTAATTGAAAGTGTCATCGAACATAATGACGAAATGATGGAAAGATTCTTCGAAGATCGTGAAAGTATAAGTATCGAAGAATTTAAAGAAGTTGCAAGAGAAGCAGTTCTTGAACGCAACGTTATTCCCGTAATTTGCGGTTCGGCATTCAAAAACAAAGGAATTCAAATGTTATTGGATGCAGTTATAGACTATTTGCCGAGTCCTTCAGATATACCCCCGGTAAAGGGAATTAACCCTAAAAATAATAAAGAAGATTTAAGACATGCAGACAAAAACGAACCCTTATCTGCACTTGTTTTTAAAATAACGGCTGATAAGTTTGTAGGTAAATTGGCATACATAAGAGTATATTCCGGAGTATTAAAAGCTAAAGCCCAAGTATTTAATCCCAGAACAAAAAAACGTGAACGCTTGATGAATTTATATCGCATGCATGCAAATAAGCAAACAGCGGTAGACGAAGTAGAAGCCGGAGATATTTGTGCGGTAAGCGGATTTAAAGACATAAAAACCGGAGATACATTAACAGCCGAAAACAAACAAATAATACTTGAAAATATAAATTTTCCCGATCCTGTTATAGGAGTTGTTATAGAACCTAAATCTCAAAAAGATATAGATAAACTCGAAAATGCTTTACAGATTCTCTCTGAAGAAGACCCTACCTTTAAAGTTAAAACAGATAAAAATACCGGACAAAGAATAATTTCCGGAATGGGAGAATTGCATTTAGAAATTATAACCGATCGTTTAGAAAGAGAATTTAATGTCCGATGCAATAAAGGTAAACCCCAAGTTTCATATCGCGAAACTCTTACTTCCGAAGTTCTGCATCACGAAATCTTCGATAAAGATGCTTCAGGTAAAGGAAAATTTGCGGATATTACCGTTAAAATAGGACCATATAAAACAGATAACTCCGAAGAAAAATTCAAATTCGTAAATAAACTTGCTGACGGAATGCTGCCTGCAGGTTTTGTTGCGGCAGTCGAAAAAGGATTCAGAGAAGCAATGAATAACGGTCCTTTAGCCGGCTATCCTTTAGATAATCTCTATGTCGAATTAGTTAATGCCGCATACAAACAAGACGAATCCGACGAATTATCATTCGAAATAGCAGCGAGGCAGGCATACAGAAAAGCTGCACCCGAAGCAAACCCGATACTTCTTGAACCCGTTATGAATGTCGAAATATTAACACCGGGAGAATATCTCGGAGATATAATATCGGATTTAAACAAAAGACGGGCTAAAATAAGCGGAACATCGGAAAGAGCCAATATGCAGGTAATAGATGCAGTAGTACCCTTATCGGAAATGTTCGGATATGTTACGGTATTAAGAACATTAAGTTCGGGAAGAGCATCTTCGACTATGGAATTTTCACATTACGGAAAAGTTGACGAAAAAATATCAAATGAAATTATTGCAAGATTAACAGGTAAAATTTTTGCTTAAATTATATATAAATGGCACAAAAAATCAGAATAAAATTAAAATCTTATGATCACAATTTGGTTGATAATTCAGCCGAAAAGATTGTAAAAACAGTAAAAACTACGGGAGCAGTAGTAAGCGGTCCTATACCCTTACCGACACAAAAACGAGTTTTTACAGTATTGCGTTCAACCTTTGTAAATAAAAAATCAAGAGAGCAATTTCAACTCTCTTCTTTTAAAAGGTTAATCGACATTTACAGTTCAAACTCAAAAACCGTAGATGCACTGATGAAATTAGAACTTCCGAGCGGAGTTGATGTAGAAATTAAAGTTTGATTTTAATACTAACAGGTAAAAGACTGGAAAAATGGCCGGATTAATTGGAAAAAAAATCGGAATGACATCCGTTTTCAGTGCCGAGGGAAAAAACATTCCATGCACTGTTTTAGAAGCCGGACCTTGCGTTGTTACACAAATTAAAACCCTTGACAACGACGGGTACGAAGCCGTACAACTTGCGTACGACGACAAAAAAGAAAAAAGAACTAATAAAGCTCAAAAAGGACACTTTAAAAAAGCCGGAACATCCCCGAAAAGAAAATTAGTAGAATTTTCTCCCGAAGAAGGCGTTGACTACAAACCCGGAGACATAATTACCGTTGACACTTTTAAAGACAATAATTGGGTAGATGTAACCGGATACTCTAAAGGTAAAGGGTTTCAAGGCGTTGTAAAAAGATACAACTTCAGAGGCGTAAATGATGCAACTCACGGACAACACAACAGACTGAGAGCACCGGGTTCGCTCGGAGCATCCTCTTATCCTTCCAGAGTCTTTAAAGGAATGCGTATGGCGGGAAGAACCGGAAATGCAAGAGTGAAAATCTTAAACTTGAAGGTTATAAAAATTATTCCCGAAAATAATCTTATTATAGTAAAAGGATCCGTTCCGGGTCCCAAAGGTTCATATATCTTAATCGAGAAATAATGGAATTAAATGTATTAAATATATCCGGAAAAGAAACCGGTAAAAAAGTAACATTGGCAGAAGATATTTTTGGTATTGAACCTAACGATCATGTTATTTACCTTGATGTTAAACAATACCTTGCCAATAAAAGACAAGGCACTCACAAAGCAAAAGAAAGAGGTGAAGTAGCCGGAAGTACCAAAAAAATTAAACGACAAAAAGGTACGGGAACAGCAAGAGCCGGAAGTATTAAAAGTCCCGTTTTCAGAGGAGGCGGTCGAATATTCGGACCAAAACCGAGAAATTACGGATTCAAACTTAATAAAAAGGTTAAACAATTAGCCAGAAAATCCGCTCTCTCCTATAAAGCAGCGGAAAACAATATTTTAGTCTTGGAAGACATTGATTTTCAAGTGCCTAAAACAAAACAAGTGGTAGAACTCAAAAATAATTTAAAAATTAATAATAAAAAATTGCTTTTAGTTTTACCAAATGAAAATAAAAATATATATTTGTCCGCTCGAAATTTGAAGAAGGTTAAAGTTTTAACAGCTTCGCAGTTAAATACTTACGATGTTTTGAACAGCGAAACATTGGTGCTTACGGAAAGTTCGATTGACAGAATTAACCAAGTTTTTGGTATAAATCAAGAAAAATAAGATTATGAATATCCTTATTGAACCGATAATAACCGAAAAAATGACTGATAAAAGTGAAAAACTTAATCAGTACGGATTTATTGTCAAAAAAAACGCAAATAAAATAGAAATAAAAAAAGCTGTTGAAAAATTATACAATGTTACGGTAGAAAGCGTAAATACAATGATTTACAGCGGAAAAAGAAGAGACAGATACACAAAACGAGGTCTGGTTAAAGGAAGAACCAAATCATTTAAAAAAGCTGTTATTACCTTAATCGACGGCGATACTATTGATTTTTACAGCAATATTTAAGAAACGATGGGAGTTAAGAAATTAAAACCGGTAACACCCGGACAGAGACGAAAAATTGTAAATACTTTTGAAGAACTTACGACTTCAAAACCCGAAAAAAGTTTGGTCAAAGGAAAAAACAAAACCGGAGGACGAAACAATCAAGGTCGCATGACTATGAGATACATAGGGGGAGGTCATAAAAAAGCATACAGATTTATCGACTTCAAAAGAAACAAAGACGGTATTCCGGCAACGGTAAAAACAATAGAATACGATCCTAACAGAACGGCATTTATTTCTTTATTATTCTATGCCGACGGAGAAAAAAGATATATAATTACACCTAACGGATTAAAAGTAGGAGATAAAATTATATCAGGCAAAGATGTCGCTCCGGAAATAGGAAACACATTATTTTTATCCGACATACCTCTCGGAACAGTTGTTCACAATATAGAATTACAACCCGGTAAAGGAGGCGAAATGGCAAGAAGCGCCGGAGCTTACGCTCAACTCGTATCAAAAGAAGGCAAATTTGTAGTACTCAAATTACCTTCCGGAGAATTACGTAAAGTATTAAGCACATGCAGAGCAACAATCGGAACAGTATCAAACTCCGATAACGCACTGCTTAAATCCGGAAAAGCCGGAAGAACCAGATGGCTAGGACGAAGACCGAGAGTCAGAGGCGTTGCCATGAACCCGGTTGACCACCCTATGGGAGGAGGAGAAGGAAAAGCATCCGGAGGACATCCGAGATCAAGAAACGGATTACTTGCTAAAGGATTTAAAACCAGAGGCAAAAAAGTATCCGATAAATATATAGTAGAAAGAAGAAAAAATAAAAAACGCAGAAAATAAATTCTTAATTATTTTTTATGAGCAGATCACTTAAAAAAGGACCGTATATAGACATAAAACTTGAAAAAAAAGTTTTGGAAATGTCCGAACCGGGAAAGAAAAAATCAACAATTAAAACATGGGCAAGAAACTCCATGATTTCACCCGATTTCGTAGGACATACAATAGCAGTTCATAACGGTAAAAAATTTATTCCGGTCTATATAACCGAAAATATGGTAGGACACAGATTAGGAGAATTTTCTCCGACCAGAACATATAGAGGACATAAAAAGAAAAAATAATGGGAGTACGAAAAAAACAAAGAGCAGAACAATTAAAAGAGGCTAAAAAAACTCAATACTTTGCCGTTCTTAAAGGATGCCCGACATCTCCTCGAAAAATGAGAATGGTGGCAGACCTTATCAGAGGCGAAGAAGTTTTAAAAGCACTTGATATTTTAAAATTCAATCCCAGAGAAGCATCAGGCAGATTAGAAAAACTCCTGAAATCTGCAATCGCAAACTGGGAAGTGAAAAACGAAGGAAAAAAACCTGAGGACCACTTTCTTTACGTAAAAGAAATCAGAGTCGATTCGGCTTCTATGCTGAAAAGATATCAACCGGCTCCCCAAGGTAGAGCTCACAGAATAAGAAAACGTTCAAATCACGTTACTTTATATATTGACAGTAAAGAAAATAAATAATGGGACAAAAAGTAAATCCGATAAGTAACAGACTGGGAATAATCAGAGGATGGGATTCTAACTGGTTCGGAGGCGATAAATACGCCGATAAAATCAAAGAAGACAGTGAAATTCGTAAATATCTGAAAACCAGATTATCTAAAGCAGGTGTTTCAAGAATTATAATCGAAAGAACACTCAAACTTATAACTGTTACTATAACAACATCAAGACCCGGTATCATTATCGGAAAAGGCGGACAAGAAGTTGACAAACTTAAAGAAGAATTAAAAAAGATAACCGGAGGAAAAGATATACAAATAAATATCTTCGAAATCAAAAAACCCGAACTTGACGCTGTTATAGTTGCCGAAAATATCGCAAAACAAATAGAAGGAAACATAGCATACAGAAGAGCCGTAAGAATGGCTATATCCTCTACGATGAGAATGGGAGCCGAAGGTATCAAAGTAATGGTATCAGGAAGACTTAACGGTGCAGAAATGGCTCGTAACGAAATGTATAAAGAAGGAAGAACTCCGCTGCATACTCTCAGAGCCGATATAGACTATCACCAAGCCGAAGCACTTACTAAAGTAGGATTAATAGGCGTTAAAGTTTGGATTTGCAGAGGAGAAAAATTCGGAAAACAAGACTTAACCCCGAACTTCAGTAAACAATCCAAAAAAAGACCGCAACATTTCGGCGGAGGACACAAAAGAAGAAAAAGAAACTAACATAAAGTCATTTTAAAATGTTACAACCCAGAAAAACAAAATTCAGAAAACAACAAAAAGGGAGGATGAAAGGCAATGCCCAACGCGGTACAACAATTGCCTTCGGATCGTTCGCTATCAAATCCCTTGAAACTGAATGGATTACAGGAAGGCAAATAGAAGCTGCACGTCAAGCCGTAACAAGATATATGAAACGCGAAGGTAACATATGGATTCGAATATTTCCCGATAAACCCATTACCAAAAAACCCGCAGAAGTACGTATGGGAAAAGGAAAAGGAGAACCCGAACTGTTCGTTGCAAGAGTTAAACCCGGCAGAATATTATTCGAAGCAGACGGTGTACCCGAAGCTGTTGCAAGAGAAGCTATGAGATTAGCAGCACAAAAATTACCCGTTAAAACAAAATTTATTGTAAGACGCGACTATACCGAAACCTTATAATAAATAAAATTTATCGAAGCTAAAATAACAGGATGATGAAAAATGCCGAAATAAAAGAATTATCAACAAAAGAATTACTCGAAAGATTGGAAAACGAATACGATCATTTAGTAACACTCAGAATGAATCATAAAATATCCGATCTCGATAACCCGCATCAAATAAAAGAATCAAAAAGATTTATAGCACGTTTAAAAACAGAATTAAGACAACGCGAATTAAACGAAGCTAAATCTTAAACAAGATAGTAACATGGAACAAAGGAACTTAAGAAAAGAAAGAACAGGCATCGTTACCGGCGATAAAATGCAAAAATCAATTACGGTTACCGTTAGAACAAGATATAAACATAAAATCTACGGTAAATTTATGACAAAAACAAAAAAATATATCGCTCACGACGAAGAAAACACCTGCAAAGTAGGGGATGTTGTCAGAATTGCCGAAACAAGACCCCTGAGCAAAAGAAAAAAATGGAGATTAGTTGAAATTATTGAAAGAGCTAAGTAATCATGATACAACAAGAAAGCAGATTAAACGTTGCTGATAACAGCGGAGCAAAAGAAGTTTTAGTTATCAGAGTTCTCGGAGGAACAAAAAAAAGATACGCAACAATAGGCGACCAAGTCGTTGTTACGGTCAAAAGCGCAATTCCCGCCGGAGACATTAAAAAAGGCACCGTTACAAAAGGTGTAGTAGTAAGAACTAAAAAAGAAATACGACGTCCCGACGGATCATACATCCGTTTCGACGATAACGCGGTAGTTCTTTTAAATGCCGCCGGAGAAATGAGAGGTACTCGCGTATTCGGTCCCATACCGAGAGAATTAAGAAAAACAAACATGAAAATTATTTCATTAGCTCCCGAAGTATTATAAATCGAAAAAACTAAATTTGATGCAAAAAAAAATACATATAAAAAAAGGAGACATCGTTTTTGTTAATTCAGGAAACGATAAAGGCAAAAAAGGTCGTGTATTGATGGTTAATCGCGAAAAATACAAAGCAATTGTTGAAGGCGTAAATATCATATCAAAACACACAAAACCAAACGCTAAATATCCTGAAGGAGGCATTATAAAAGAAGAAGCACCTGTTCACATCTCGAACCTTAACCTTATATGCCCCGAAACCGGAGTACCGACAAGAATCGGAAGAAAATTAAACGATAACGGAAAATTAGTACGTTACTCTAAAAAGTCTAAGAACCAACAAGAAATTAAATAATGGAAAAGAGAATTCCGACATTGAAGAAAAAGTATAAAGAAGAAATCGTTCCGGCATTACAAAAAGAATTTAACTATTCAAGCGTAATGCAAGTTCCGAGATTAGAAAAAATTGTTCTTAACCAAGGAATCGGACAAGGAGTTGCAGACAAAAAAATTATTGCAGCCGCACAAGAAGAACTATCTTTAATCGCAGGACAAAAAGCAATACAACGATTTGCAAAAAACAATATTTCTAACTTCAAACTCCGAATAGGAATGCCGATAGGAGTATCGGTAACTCTGAGAAGAGACAGAATGTACGAATTTTTGGAAAAACTGCTCGTCGTTGCAATACCGCGTATTAAAGACTTTAAAGGAATACCCGGAAAACTCGACGGAAGAGGAAATTACACTCTCGGTATCGAAGAACAATTTATTTTTCCGGAAATAGAACTCGATAAAATAGATAAAATATTAGGTATGAATATAACCTTCGTTACATCGGCTAAAACCGACGAAGAAGGCTACGCTTTATTAAAACAATTCGGATTTCCCTTTAAAAAATAAAACATATGGCTAAAGAATCAATGAAAGCTCGCGAGAGAAAAAGACAAAAACTCGTAGAAAAATACGCCGAAAAAAGAGCAAAACTTAAAGCTGAAGGAGATTGGGAAGGATTACAAAAACTGCCCAAAAACTCATCAAGAGTCAGATTGCATAACAGATGCAGCATTACGGGCAGACCCAAAGGATACATGAGACAATTCGGAATCAGCAGAATAACATTCAGAGAAATGGCTTCCGAAGGTTTAATACCCGGAGTTAAAAAAGCAAGTTGGTAAAAAATTAAAATAAATTTATAATGGTCACAGATACGGTTGCAGATTACCTTACGCGAATTAGAAATGCCGTTATGGCAAAACATAAAGTCGTTGAAATCCCGGCTTCAAATTTAAAAAAAGCCATAACAAAATTATTATTTGATCAAGGATACATTCTAAGCTATAAATTCGAAGATGATAACAAACAAGGCATAATTAAAATTGCACTTAAATATCATCCGAAAACAAAAGTACCCGCTATTCACAAACTGGAAAGAGTAAGTAAACCGGGGCTCAGAAAATACACTTCGGCAGAAGACATGCCCAGAGTTCTTAACGGATTGGGAATAGCTATTATATCAACATCAAAAGGCGTAATGACTAACAAAGAAGCCGCAAGACAACACATAGGCGGAGAAGTTTTATGCTATGTTTATTAAAAAATAAAAATCGAAATATATTATACGATGTCACGAATAGGTAAATTACCGGTAATTATCCCGGACGGAGTGAAAATAGATGTTTCTGATGATAATCTTGTTACCGTTAAAGGTAAATTAGGAGAACTTTCTCAAAAAATTCATAAAGACATCAAACTCGAAATAGAAGGAAATATTATTAACATCAAAAGACCCTCGGATTCAAAAGAACACAAATCTCACCACGGATTATCAAGAGTATTGATAAATAATATGGTTGAAGGTGTATCCAAAGGATTCGAGAAAAAAATGGAAGTTATTGGTGTAGGATACAGAGCTTCAATATCGGGGCAACTTTTAGAACTTAACGTAGGATACTCACATCCCATTGTATTTCAATTACCCGACGAAGTTAAAGCCGAAGTTCAACAAGAAAAAAGACAAAACGCATTTATAACATTAAAAAGTTTCGACAAACAACTTCTCGGAGAAGTAGCCGCAAAAATACGATCTTTCAGAAAACCCGAACCATACAAAGGAAAAGGTATTCGTTACGTTGATGAATATGTAAGAAAAAAAGTCGGAAAAGCAGCAGCAGAATAAAAAGAATAATAATTATATTATATATAAATAAGATATAAAATGGCTTTATCAAAAAGAGACAGAAGATTACGTATCAAAAAACGTATCAGAAAAAAAATAAACGGAACAGCCGATGTTCCCAGAATGTCTGTATTCAGAAGTAACAAACATATATACGTTCAATTAATCGACGACGTTTCCGCCACAACTCTCGCAGCAGCATCTTCGGCAGACAAAGGTCTGATCGAAAACGAAAAAGCTAAAAAAACCGAAATCGCCGCAATAGTAGGAAAAAAAATTGCCGAAAAAGCTAAAGAAAAAAATATCTCGAAAATAGTTTTCGACAGAGGCGGATACCTCTATCACGGAAGAGTTAAAGCATTAGCGGAAGCAGCAAGAAAAGAAGGACTTAAATTTTAACGGACATGTCAGAATTAAAAGAAAAACAACAAGTTAGAAATACAGATCTAGAACTGAAAGACAGATTAGTCGCAATAAAACGCGTAACTAAAGTAACAAAAGGAGGACGAACATTCAGCTTTGCCGCAATAGTTGTTGTCGGAGACGAAAACGGAATCGTCGGATACGGATTGGGTAAAGCCGGAGAAGTTGCTACAGCTATTCAAAAAGGAATAGAAGACGCAAAGAAAAACCTCCATAAAGTTCCGGTACTTAAAGGAACAATACCTCACAGACAAACCGCCAAATACGGTGGAGCAGACGTCCTGATGATTCCTGCTTCACACGGTACGGGAGTCAAAGCGGGAGGTGCTATGCGTGCCGTATTGGAAAGCGCCGGCGTTAAAGACGTATTGGCTAAATCAAAAGGATCGTCAAACCCTCACAACCTTGTTAAAGCCACAATGAAAGCTTTACTGAGTATGAGAGACGCATATACGGTAGCTCAACACAGAGGCATAACCGTAGAAAAAGTTTTTAACGGATAGATATAAAAAAAATGGCTAAGATTAAAGTTACAAAACGTAAGAGCAGTATCGGTTCAACCGAAAGACAAAAAGCAACACTTATTGCTTTAGGCTTAAAAAAAATAAACAGTGTTGCCGTGCATGAAGAAACTGACCAAATTAAAGGAATGATACGAAAAGTAAACCACCTTGTTTCGGTCGAAAAAGTTAAATAATATAATTACCTGAAAGAAAAAGAAAACGATGGATTTAAGCAATTTAAAACCTGCAAAAGGTTCGGTTAAAAGAAAAAAAAGAATAGCCAGAGGTATCGGGTCAGGTAAAGGACGAACCGCTGCGCGCGGTCACAAAGGGCAAAAATCTCGTTCCGGATATTCAAGAAGATTCGGTTTCGAAGGTGGTCAAATGCCTATTCACAGAAGACTCCCGAAATTCGGTTTTAAAAACATTAACCGAATCGAATACAAAGCAGTCAATATTGACGTACTTGAAAAATTGGCAAAAGATAAATCCCTTACATCAATTGATGTGCAAACACTGAGAGATGCCGGATTTATTCAAAAAAACGATTTGGTTAAAATTCTCGGAAACGGAGAATTAACCGTTAAAATTGACGTAAAAGCGCACGCATTCTCAAAATCCGCAACGGAAGCAATTGAAAAAGTCGGAGGAACCGTTGAAAAAATTCAGAATTAATGAAAAAATTTATTCAAACAATAAAGAATATCATTGCAATCGAGGATTTAAGAAATAAAATCCTCGCAACTTTGGGCTTAATTCTCATTTACCGCTTAGGAGCACACGTTGTTTTACCGGGTGTCGATCCTTTGGCAATTGCTCAATTCCAAAAAGAAGCAAGCTCAGGAGGAATAATAGCATTAATAAATATGTTCTCGGGAGGAGCCTTTGCTAACGCATCCGTATTTGCTCTCGGAATTATGCCCTACATTTCGGCATCAATCGTAATTCAATTACTCGGAATGGCGGTACCTTATTTTCAAAGACTTCAAAGAGAAGGAGAAAGCGGAAGAAAAAAAATAAATCAAATTACCAGGTATTTAACGGTTCTTATAACCGCATTCCAAGCACCGGCATACCTTACTAACTTAAAATACCGCTTACCCTCCGAAGCATTCGTTATGCACAGCCAAGACTTATTCTGGATATCGGCTATAGTTCTTATGGTTGCCGGAACAATGTTTATAATGTGGCTCGGAGAAAAAATTACCGATAAAGGAATAGGAAACGGAATATCCCTTTTAATTATGATAGGTATCATTGCCCGTTTACCCAACGCATTTGCTGCCGAATTAGTATCAAAACTCGGTCCCGGAGGCGGAGGATTAATCGCCTTTATAGTAGAAATGGTTATACTGTTCCTCGTTTTCGTTGCCTCAATAGCTCTCGTTCAAGCAGTAAGAAGAGTACCCGTACAATACGCAAAACGAATAGTAGGAAACAAACAATACGGAGGAGTTAGACAATACATACCCTTAAAAGTAAATGCCGCCGGAGTAATGCCTATAATATTTGCACAAGCATTAATGTTTATACCGATGATGCTTACACGTTTCGATTCCGAAACAACAAACACTATCGCTGCGGCATTCTCCGACATTACGGGATTCTGGTATAACTTTACATACGGTCTTTTAGTAGTCGTATTTACTTATTTCTATACCGCAATTACAGTTAATCCGACACAAATGGCGGAAGATATGAAAAAGAACGGCGGCTTTATACCCGGAATAAAACCCGGACGTAAAACAGCCGAATATTTAGACGAAATAATGTCGCGCATTACATTACCAGGATCTATATTCTTGGCATTCATAGCTATTATGCCGGCATTTGCAAAAATGAGCGGTATAAATAACCAATTCTCGTATTTCTTCGGCGGTACATCATTATTGATTTTAGTAGGTGTAGTTTTAGATACATTACAACATATTGAAAGTCACTTGCTGATGAGACATTATGACGGACTGACAAAATCCGGAAGAATTACCGGCAGAGCAGGAGCATCACAAATATCAATGTAATATAATAATATGGCAAAACAACCATCAATAGAACAAGACGGAGTCGTAAAAGAAGCACTTTCAAACGCAATGTTCAGAGTAGAACTCGAGAACGGGCACATTATTACGGCTCATATTGCCGGAAAAATGAGGATGCATTACATAAGAATACTACCCGGCGATAAAGTAAAAGTAGAAATGTCGCCATACGATTTAACAAAAGGAAGAATAAAATATCGATATAAAAATTAAGACAATGAAAATCAGAGCATCAGTTAAAAAGAGAAGTGCGGATTGCAAAATCGTCAGAAGAAAAGGACGACTTTACGTTATAAACAAAAAAAATCCGAAATTTAAACAAAGACAAGGTTAAAAATAAAACGATATAATTATGGCTAGAATTGCAGGTGTTGATATACCCGATAATAAAAGAGGCGAAATTGCTTTAACCTATATATACGGAATAGGTAAAACAACGGCACAAAAAATACTTGAAAAAGCTCAAGTCGATAAAAACATTAAAGTTAAAGACTGGACCGACGAGCAAAAAGGTAATATTCGTAATATTATCGTTGATAATTATAAAATCGAAGGTGAATTAAGATCCGAAAAACAAATGAACATTAAAAGACTTCGCGACATAGGATCTTACAGAGGCATCAGACACAGAACCGGATTACCCGTTAGAGGTCAAAAAACAAAAAACAATGCCCGTACTCGAAAAATAAGAAGAGTATTTTAATTTAATTATGTTTATTATTTCTTTTATATAATATGGCAAAGAAAAGTTCAAAACCGACGAAAAAAAGAAAAGTTATTGTTGAAGCTGCCGGACAGGCACACATACACTCGTCATTCAACAATATTATAATTACCTTGTCAAACGCAACCGGACAAGTAATATCATGGTCTTCTGCCGGAAAAATGGGGTTTAGAGGTTCCAAAAAAAATACGCCTTATGCAGCACAAGTTGCAGCGGCGGAATGTGCTAAAACCGCACACGAATTAGGACTCCGACGAGTAAAAGTTTATGTCAAAGGTCCCGGTAACGGCAGAGAAGCTGCTATCAGAGCAATTCATGCCGCCGGAATTATGGTTACCGAAATTCAAGACGTAACACCTTTGCCGCATAACGGTTGCAGACCACCTAAAAGAAGAAGAGTTTAATTTTAATAATATTGAAAAGATAAAATAATGGCAAGATACAGAGGTCCAAAAACAAAAATAGCCAGAAAACTCGGCTCTCCGATTTACGGTCCGGATAAAACTTTCGAAAAGAAAAATTATCCGCCCGGACAACACGGAAACAGCAGACGCAGAAAAATTTCCGAATACGGAATCCAGCTAAAAGAAAAACAAAAAGCTCGTTTTACTTACGGATTGCTTGAAAAACAATTTTATAACACCTTTAAAAAAGCCGATGCAATTAAAGGTATTACGGGTGAAGTATTTTTACAACTCTTAGAAGCAAGATTGGATAACGTAGTATACAGAATGGGAATCGCTCCAACAAGAGCTGCCGCAAGACAACTCGTCTCTCACAGACACATTACCGTAAACGGAAATGTCGTTAATATTCCGTCGTTTCAAGTAAGTCCCGGAGACATTGTGGCTGTAAGAGAAAAATCAAAATCATTACAAGTAATTACCGACTCGCTTTCAAGAGGAGTACATACTAAATACTCTTGGATAGAATGGGACGAAAACCTTTTAGCCGGTAAATTTGTTAATATGCCCGAACGCGATGAGATTCCTGAAAATATCAGAGAACAATTAATTGTAGAATTGTATTCAAAATAGTAAATGTAATATATTTTTTTATGGCTATTTTAGATTTTGTAAAACCGGATAAGGTTATAATGATTGAGCAGGATGATTTTTCCGGAAAATTCGAATTCCGTCCGCTTGAGCCCGGATACGGAATTACCGTAGGTAACGCTTTAAGAAGAATTTTACTGTCTTCTCTCGAAGGTTTTGCCGTAACAACACTAAAAATCGAAGGCGTTGACCACGAATTTTCAACCGTCTCAGGTGTTATCGAAGATGTTCCGAGAATCATTCTGAACCTTAAACAAATCAGATTTAAACAAATAACCGAAGGCGTCGATACAGAACGTTTCGTTGTCAATATTTCCGGTAAATCAAAATTCACTGCCGGGGACATTAACAACTTCATGACTGACTTCGAAGTATTAAACCCTGACCTCGTTATTTGCAATATGGAAAAAGATGTCCGTTTGCAAATGGAACTCGTTATCGAAAAAGGACGAGGATACGTCGGAGGAGAAGAACATGATATAGATACCTCGGAAATCGGATTGATTGCGGTTGACTCTATTTTTACCCCGATTAAAAACGTAAAATACAGTATCGAAAACTACAGAGTAGGGCAAAAAACCGATTACGAAAAATTAATCTTTGAGATTGATACGGACGGTTCCATTACCCCTAAAGATGCTTTAAAAGAAGCAGCTAAAATTTTGATACACCATTTTATGCTCTTTTCGGACGAAAAAATTACGCTCGACTCCGAAGAGAAAAAAGAAAACGAAGAATTCGACGAAGAAATACTGCATATGCGTCAGCAGCTTAAAACCCAACTCGTTGATCTCGACCTCTCGGTCAGAGCTCTTAATTGCTTAAAAGCAGCGGATGTTGACACTCTCGGAGAACTTGTGGTATATAATAAAAACGACCTCTTAAAATTCAGAAACTTCGGAAAAAAATCTTTAACCGAAATAGAAGAATTACTCGAAAACAGAGGTCTGTCTTTCGGAATGGACGTTAGTAAATATAAATTAGATAAGGAATAAAGAAATGAGACACAGGAAGAAATTCAATCATTTAGGCAGAAAAAAAGCGCACAGAGAAGCTATGTTGTCGAATATGGCAATATCTTTAATCGAACATAAAAGAATCAGAACTACCGTTGCTAAAGCCAAAGCATTAAGAAGTTTTGTAGAACCTTTAATAAACCGTTCTAAAGAAGATACTACGCATTCGCGAAGAATGGTTTTTAAGAAATTGCAAAACAAACATGCCGTAAACGAGCTGTTTAGAGAAATTTCGCAAAAAGTAGCGGAAAGAGAAGGCGGTTACACACGTATTCTCAAAACAGGAAACCGACTCGGTGATAATGCCGAAATGTGTATTATCGAATTGGTGGACTATAACGAAAATTATTTCTCCGACAAAGCAGTTCAATCAAAACGTAAAAGAACAAGAAGAGGTAAATCCAAATCGACAACTTCGGAAAAAACAGCAGCCGAAGAAACTCAAAAAACTGAAACTGTTGCCGAAAGTGCTGAAGCAGACAATGTTGAAAATAAAACAGAAAATAATACCGAGAAAGAAACAGACGACAACAAAAAAGAAGATAACGATAAATAGATATTATTCGTAAAAAATCCTTAAAAGAGCATTCAAAAGAGTGCTCTTTTTTTTATTTTTGTAAAAAATCATAAAATGAAAAATATAACGGTCTTAATATTTTCGGTAATATTCTCGGTTTTACATATATCGGCGCAAAAAAAAATCGCTCCCGAGAACAAATCATCCGGAAAAAACATAAAAAAATCCGTTATTAATAAATCTGCAAAATATTTTTCCGTTACCCACTCGGCTTCTTTCGATATAGAAAATGATAATACACCTTTGTGCGGTTTAGGCGGGCAATATCATTACGAAAATTCTTATTATTTGGTTTACGATTTAAAAAACGATTTCAACATAAACGGAGATTGGATAATACAACGTGTTGATGTTGCAATAGAATACGCATCTGCCGGAAACGGTTACGACCAACCTCTTGAAATTAAACTTTGGGTTATGTCCGAATACGACCATACTCAAATAATTACCGAAGACCTGACGTTGTTGGTTTCCGACACGTTTCAAGTACTCGACACAGAATCGGGCACTCTTAAAACAACAGACTTTTCGCCCGGATATACGGTTGCAGAAGATAAAGTCTTAGTCGTAGAATTTTTATTACCCGACGGACAAGAAAACGAAAACTTATTGTATCTCGGCTCTAACGACAGTCGCATATCCGACTCCACATACATAAGAGCCCCTCATTGTTATATTTATGAACCTGCAAACGTTTCAGAGATATTATCGTCAGACTGTATGATTATAGCAAGAATTTACGGCGAATACGCATCACCCGATCCGCAAATACAATCTTTTACTATACCGGGACAAATTGCAAATACCGAAATACTAAACGAACCCGATTATACCGTTAAAGTCGTTATGCCGGCTGATACATCGCTCGAAGCTCTTGCTCCTGTAATACAAATTCCCGCAGGATTTCGCATAACCCCGGAATCGGGCGATACCGTTGACTTCTCGCAAGGCAGCGTAACTTATACCGTTGATAATAACTTCTCTAAAGTCTCGCAATCGTGGGAAGTCTCGGCAATAAATGCAGGACCGGATATTATCGGAGCCGGAATTTCCGGTCAAAACGGAGATGTTTCTGTCAGCGGAGAACCTGATTACACGGTAACGATTCCGGTTGTCGAAGGAACCGATTTAACGGCTTTGGCTCCTTCAATTTACGTTTACGAAGGTTTTACGGTTAATCCGGAATCGGGCAGTGTGCAGGATTTTTCGAGCGGACCCGTAACATATACCGTTTCGCACGAAACTTTGCCTCTCTCGCGTAACTGGAGTGTATCGGTTATAGAAACGGAAGAAATAGCGGAAGTAAAAGATATTAAAAATTCTCGTATTACGATTTTTCCTAACCCCGCCGACGAATATATATTTGCGAAAGGCAGTAATATTATAAAAATGACTTTGTTTGACGCTGCCGGAAAAATAATCTCGGAAGAACAAGGAGAAAAACTTTGCACGCAAAATATCCCTGAAGGATTTTACTTTCTCGAAATAACCGGATACGAATATTCTGCTGTTAAAAAAGTTATCATAAAACATTAACTCTTCCGTTTTTTAAAATTCCCGTAACACCGGTTACAATAATGTAAAGAGGATATATTAAAGCCGTTAAGGGTATGAATTTCAGTAACTTTTTTTCTCCGAAATCGTTTGCGGTAAGCACGAGAAGTATGCTGTCCGGTATAAATTTTATGAAAAATAAAGATAAAGGAATGCCGAAACCTAAATAACCGTAAATTGCGGCAAAAAAACTTACAACCAATACAAAATTTGCCGATAAAACCGTAACAGCCGTAAATATGGTATCAAAATCCGTATAAGAATTACTTTTTGATGCCCATCTTATACGTTGTTTCAAAAATGATTTTAAACTTTTTTCGGCTTCAGTATATACTGCGGCATCTGCGGATTTAAGATAAAATATCCCTTCGGGATATATTTTTTTTATTTTATGAAGCAAAAAAACATCATCCCCCGATTCTTCTGCGGAGTTAAGAGCATCATCAAAATCAAAAAAAACTTTTTTCTCGTATGCAAGATTGGCACCGTTGCACATAACCGGATGCCTTATACCGAAAGCTCCGGCCGTTGCTCCGGTTAAACTCAAAAATTCCGTTGCCTGTAAATTCTCGAATAAATTACTTCCGGTCATAATAACCGGTGCCGCTATCATTTTTGCATTATGTTTAAGATAAAAACAGTAAATTGTTTCAAGCCATTTATGAGGATGTGTGCAATCGGCATCGCTCGTTACTATTAGCTCGTTGGCGGAAATTTTTATCCCTGAAATTAAAGCGTTTTTTTTACCTTTAAGATTATCCGGTAAACATACAAGTCTGAAGTTTTCGGTATCTTTTATTAAGTTTCTTGCTGTTTCCGGCGAATTGTCATGCGAATGATCATTCACTAAGATAACTTCAAATAAATCGTTTTCGAGACTTTGTTTCTTTAAACTGTCTATTAATAAAGGTAAATTCTTTTCCTCATTCTTAAAAGGAATGATAAGAGATATTTTTATTGCCGAACTGTTCGGTTTAAATATTTCCGGATTAAAAACAGGAATTTTTAAAAAACCGACAATAAAACATATCGTCAGTATAAAATATATCGACAAAATAATGTAGAAAAAAACGATAATAAAATTCATTTACGGAAAAGTCTTGTCTTCAACTTACCTTTTAATTAAAAAGAAAAACCTTACCCGAAAATCAGAACTAAAATCGCTGAATCATATTAAAAGGCACTAAACTTATATCTTTAAGATCTTCGCCTATTTCAATAATATCGGCATCTTCGCCCGGACTTATCCAAGTAATGCTTATTTTCTCGTTTTCCTTATAAAAACGATTTAGTGTTTCAATAATTCTTATAATACCTTTTAGCGATGCACTGCTTATCATTTCGAATTGAAATTCAAAATTCATTTTGCATTTTATATCAGGCACATTTTCTTCAATCCAGTCTATAATTTTATTATATACGTCATCGATTAAAACCGAATACGATTTTCCGCTTATTGAAAACTTACAATCTACCTTAGAAAGTATAATCTCCGGAGTGTCTTTTTCTGCTTTTATTATCATCGGATTAGTGTTTTTAAAATTTTTGCAAACATAAATATTAAAACTAAGATTACAAAATACATTATTTAGCTTCCGTATGTTGATATTTATCAAAAAAAAAATATTTTTGCAACAATATTTTTTAACTTTGTTTATTAATAACCGATATCTTTATTTGTAAAACTTTAAAAATTTTTATTATGAAAAAATTGTTACTCTTTTTATCCTTTGTTTCAACCGGTTTTATAACAATGTCACAAAACATTACGGTTAGTGATTCAATTAAAACAAATACCGTTTGGGAAGCCGATACGGTTTTTGTAGATACATGTATTGTAATTGCAGACGATGTTTCGCTGGCAATTGACCCCGGTGTTGTAGTGGCTTTCGACAGTGCCGCTTGTTTAAAAGTGAACGGAACGCTTATTGCCGCCGGTACGGAAGACAATCATATTATTTTTACGTCTGTTGATACTACCGGATACGGCAATTTAGATCATGACGGATGGTCGGGTATTTATTTTGACAATACAGGAGGCAGTATGACGGATAACCAAGCTTCGATTATTGATTACAGCGAATTTTATTACTCAAGAAATACGATGTATGAACAAGGAGTCGTAAGTGTATTGGATTTTTCAAATCTGACGGTTTCAAATTCTTTGTTTAAATATAATTATGCTTATACATGTATAAATCTTGCCGACTCTTCCGAAGTTAAAATAATAAACAATGTTTTTGACGGCAATACTACCACCGTGGGAGCAATTTCATTAGGATGCAGTACTGACGGTCAACAGGCAACCCCCTTAATTAAAAATAACTTGGTAATGAACAATACGGGAGAATGGTGTGCGGGTATAAAAATATCAGGGTATTTTACTCCTGTTGTTGACGGAAATAAAATATTTGCAAATGATTGTTCTGACGGTGATGCCGGAGGATTAATGGTAAGCGGATACAGTAATCCGGTTATAGTTAATAATGTTATAGCATACAACCATGCCGAAAACGGAGGAGGTGTTTTTGTGAAATATTTTACAAATCCGGTATTTGTTAATAATGTAATAGCTTATAATACGGCTGACGAAAACGGCGGAGGTATTGCCAACGGATGCTCTACGGACAGCGTTCTTTACATAAATAATATAATATACGGAAATACGGCTGTTAACGGAAATCAAATGTATATTAACGATGATGACTGTTCTCTATATAAATTTTATTATAATGATATTGAAGGAGGTTTAGACGATGTCTATTTCGAAGATGATAATACTGTTGAATTCGGAACGGGAAATATTGACGAAGATCCTATGTTCGTTGATGCAGTAAACTTTGATTTTTCTTTAGACTGTAATTCCGGCTGTATTGATGCCGGAAAAGATACTACGGATTATATGCCCGAATTTGATATTCTCGGAAATAACCGTAATGAAGGTATTACTGATATGGGAGCATACGAAATGCAATGCAACTCTTTTGTGGATAAATATGTATCCGATAATGTAATATCCGTATCGCCTAATCCTTCTTCCGGATATTTAATTATCAGTAATGCCGGCGGATTTGATTTAAAAATTACCGATTTAACGGGAAAAACGGTTTTAAAAGATAAAATTGTTCGTGATATATACGAAATTAATATCGAAAATAATAAATCCGGAATATATTTTCTTCATTTTTCCGACGGAAATAATGAATATTCCAAAAAGTTGATTTTAAAATAGATATGTGTATATAAATAAAAAAGTCCGGCTTCAAACCGGACTTTTTTATTCCTGCAGCAAACTTAAAATTTAATCCGCAGTTTATTTATCCTTTTATAGCTTCTTCTAATGCTTTGCGGGCATTAGGAACGGCAACGTTAAGCAAAAGTCCTAAATTTGCCTTCTTTTCGTCAATCAACATTGCCCACTGATATTTATCAAACTGTAAAACAACGGCAAGTGTATCACCTTTTACGTCTATCAAATAATATTTATCCAAAGCCAAAAAATTTGCTCCGTCAAGCATTGTCTGAATTTGTCCGGTTAAACGTTCAAACAATGCCGTAGCTTTGGGCTGAGGATTAAAAGATGCTATCGCTTGCCCTGTTCCGGTTTGAAAAATATCACAGGATATTAAACCGTCACCCAAATCGGACTTCAAAGTCTCAATTGCATTGTTTAGTTTTTTTACATCCATATCACTGTTTTTTTGAGATTTAATTAGTCTGTTTAATTCACTAATACCTATATTCATATTACTTTTTATATCGGTAAAATCAATGTCTTCGGTTATAAATGTTCCGTTTTTTAATAAAAGAAAATTTCTTAATCCTTCAATTCCGCTTATTCCGTTAAAAATAACATCTTTTATATAACCGTTTTCAATATATATATTGCCGCTTAATCCTTTATTATTTTCATATTTTAATTTGCATTTTCCTTTAATTATTTTAGTAAAATGAATTATGTCTTTCAGATACGAAATATCTGTTTCTGTATTTTTTCCCCATTTACAAAATGTAAAATCTCCTTTTTTCCAGTTTATAATTTCGTCAACTTTGTTAATATCAATCTCGTCATTTAATCTTACATCCGATAACTTACCGTCATTAAAAAACAGTGCGGCACTCCCTTTATCGGATTCTATGTTTACAATACAAGAAAATATTATGTAATCTATAATGGTAGGAACGGATATCTCTTCTAATTTCCCGAAAAATCGCTCATTAGAAGTTTTTCTTTTATGATTTAAACTATCAGTTCTCATATCAAAAGATTTTTTATTTGTTAAAAAAACAGATAACAATACTCTTAATAAGAGAAAAAACAGCTTTAAAAATTAAGATAATGTTTTAATTCAGATAATTATACGTTGAAAAAATAATAAAGTTTCAAAAAATAATAAAAAATATAAATTAAAATATACAGATTACTAAATGATAAGGCAAATCAAATATAATGATGTTTAAAAATACCGTACCCTTTTTTTGCAGTTATGTTTTTAATTTTACTTTTGTAAATTGACTTAGAATTTTTTTTAATTAAAATAAAATATAAAAAATGAGTAACATGAAAAGAGTTTATACTTTCGGAAATAAAAAAGCCGAAGGAAAAGCGGAAATGAAAAACTTGCTCGGCGGAAAAGGCGCTAACCTTGCCGAAATGAATCTGATAGGGGTTCCCGTGCCTCCCGGATTTACCATAACAACCGAAGTTTGTACCGAATATAACCAAATCGGAAAAGACAAAACCGTAGAACTTCTTAAAGAAGAAGTGGAAAATGCCGTAAAACAAGTGGAAGATATAATGGGAACAAAATTCGGAGACAAAGAAAATCCGCTTTTGGTATCTGTTCGTTCGGGTGCCAGAGTTTCGATGCCCGGTATGATGGATACTGTTCTTAACCTCGGATTAAATGATGATGCCGTGGAAGGAATTGCAAAAAAAACGGGAAATCCTCGTTTCGCTTGGGACTCTTACCGGCGTTTCGTACAAATGTACGGCGACGTGGTTCTCGGTATGAAACCCGAATCGAAAGAAGACATAGACCCATTCGAAGCTATTATGGACGAAGTTAAAAAAGCTAAAGGAGTAAAAGACGATACCGAACTCGATGTTGATGACTTAAAAGAACTTGTTACTAAATTTAAAGATGCCGTAAAAAAACAAACCGGACACGATTTTCCGGATAACCCTTGGGAACAACTCTGGGGTGCCGTTATGGCGGTATTCGACAGCTGGAACACCGATCGTGCTATTTATTACCGTAAAATGAACAAAATACCCGAAGAATGGGGAACAGCCGTTAATGTTCAAGCAATGGTTTTCGGAAATATGGGCGATAATTCCGCTACCGGAGTAGCTTTTACAAGAGATGCCGGAACAGGTGAAAACATATTCAACGGAGAATATCTTATAAATGCTCAGGGAGAAGACGTAGTTGCCGGAGTAAGAACTCCTCAACAAATAACTCTCGAAGGTTCAAAACGTTGGGCTAAACTTGCAAAAGTTTCCGAAGAAGAAAGAGCATCAAAATACCCCTCTCTCGAAGAAAGAATGCCCGAACAATACAAAGAACTTGACGAAATACAAGATAAACTCGAAAAACATTACAAAGACATGCAAGACCTTGAATTTACAATTCAAGACGGTAAATTATGGCTCTTGCAAACCAGAACCGGTAAAAGAACCGGAGCGGCAATGGTTAAAATAGCAATGGATATGCTCAAAGAAGGCATGATTGACGAAAAAACAGCCGTTATGCGTCAAGAACCCGAAAAACTCGACGAACTTCTTCACCCGGTTTTCGATAAAGATGCAATGGCAAAAGCCAAAGTCGTGGCAAAAGGTCTTCCCGCATCACCCGGAGCAGCAACCGGTCAGGTAGTTTTCTTTGCCGACGAAGCCGATAAATACGAAAACAGTATTCTCGTTCGTATAGAAACATCGCCCGAAGACCTCGAAGGTATGAACATAGCAAAAGGTATCCTTACCGAAAGAGGAGGAATGACTTCGCATGCCGCCGTTGTTGCAAGAGGTATGGGAAAATGCTGCGTATCGGGTGCAGGCGAAATAAAAATAGATTATAAAGAACGAACTTTAACAACCGGAGGCGTTACTTTTAAAGAAGGCGACTGGATTTCTCTTAACGGCTCAACCGGCGAAGTTTACGAAGGAAAAACCGCAACCATAGAACCCGAAGTAGGAGGCGACTTTGCCGAATTGATGAAACTTGCCGACAAATACGCAAGAATGTATGTAAGAACAAATGCCGACACTCCTCACGACTCGAAAGTAGCAAGAAATTTCGGTGCAAAAGGTATAGGTCTTACCAGAACCGAACACATGTTCTTCGAAGGCGAAAAAATAATCGCTATGAGAGAAATGATTCTTGCCGACGACGAAGCAGGAAGAAGAAAAGCTCTCGACAAATTATTACCCATACAACGCAAAGATTTTGAAGGAATATTTGAAGCAATGCAAGATTTACCCGTAACGGTTCGCTTGCTCGATCCTCCTTTGCACGAATTTGTTCCGCACGACGAAAAAGGTCAAAAAGAAATGGCGGAAGTTATGGGAATAAGCGTAGAAAAAATAAAAGAAAAAGTTGAAGACTTGTCGGAATTTAACCCTATGCTCGGACACAGAGGTTGCCGTTTGGGAAATACTTATCCCGAAATTACCGAAATGCAAACCAGAGCAATAATAGAAGCCGCTTTAAATCTTAAACAAAAAGGCATTAACGCTCATCCCGAAATTATGATTCCTTTAACCGGAACTCTTGCCGAAATGAAAATGCAGGAAGAGATAGTAAGAGCAACAGTTGATAAAATATTCGAAGAAAGAGGCGATAAAATAGATTATCTCGTAGGAACAATGATTGAAATACCGCGTGCGGCATTAACGGCTGACGAAATTGCCGAATCGGCCGAGTTCTTCTCGTTCGGAACTAACGACCTTACTCAGATGACTTTCGGATATTCGAGAGACGATGCCGGAAAATTTCTCCCGATTTACATCGAAAAAGGTATCCTTAAACATGATCCTTTTGAGGTATTAGACCAAACCGGAGTAGGGCAGTTGGTTGAGATGGCTGTTAAAAAAGGCCGTCAGACTCGCCCGAATATAAAACTCGGTATTTGCGGAGAACACGGAGGCGAACCTTCTTCCGTAGAGTTCTGTCACAGAACCGGACTCGATTACGTAAGTTGCTCGCCTTACAGAGTGCCTATTGCAAGACTTGCGGCGGCACAAGCGGCAATAAGAGAAACTTTATAAAAAGCTTTCTTAATTTAATTAAAAAAGGCGGGTTTTTTACCTGCCTTTTTTATTTCGGTTTTGTATTACTTCTAAAGAACTATTTTAGATATAAATTCTTGATGCTCCGTTTTTATTTTTACGAAATATATTCCCGAAGGCATATTGCAAAGATTTATTATACTTTTACAGGCATCAGGATTTTCGGAAAAAATAAGTTTCCCGCTTATTGTAAAAATATCTGTTTTTTGTATAACTTCGTTATTTAACGATTTTACCGTAAAAATTTTGTTCGATGCGGGATTAGGATAAATTAGTATATCGGCGTTTTTAATTTCTTCCGTATTTTGTGCGTCTTCTATCACAAAATCGGTAATTTTAGGCAGATGGTCGGATGCCGTATTTGTATCGTCGGCGTATAAACCGTATTGGCTTAAACGCTCCGCAGACATTTCTTCTGTGCATATCGTAAAGGTTTTGCTGACTGTTGCACCTATATCGGATGCAATTGTATAATCGAATCTGCCCGGCCAATAATCATTACCTTCTTCCGTCCATGTTGTTGCAACTCGCATGTCGGTATGGAAAGAAATAATATCGCTTAAGTCTGTATTATCCCAATCGGGTTTTATGTCTTCTCCGTAAGTATAATTATTTTGAATGTCTCCGGTAAGCAAAGTAGTAAGTTGTTGTGATAATCCTACAAGATTCAAATCTCCGCTTATTACAAAAGGTGTGCCGTAAGGCATTGTTAATGCACCGCCCGAATTTTTTATGTCTCTTATAAAATTTATAATTGCATCCGATTGCTCTTGACGAGTATTGTCGTCATCGCAGCATTTAAAATGGGAATTAATTACTATAAAATCTCTCGGATACGAGTCCGGTAAATCAATAATATTTGCCGTAACCCTGTTTATAGATGTAGGATCTATGTCGTAGTAGTCGGTAATGTTAAATTTAGAGCAAGTAATGTTTCCGTTGTCGTTTTTTACACAGTCCCATTGTGTGTCGGTAAGCGGAATCCATGAGTCTAAAATGTTTTCGGCTTCGTATTGAGATGTATTCCAACATTCGTTAAAAGTAATTATATCCGGATTAACTGCCGTTATTATTCTTTTAAAAGATTCGTTTCTTGCATTGTCTGTAAGTCCGTCCGATAATGTGTTATATGTCAGTAGTCTGATATCCGAAGAATTATTTTTCGCAAAATTTATGTATTCGTAAGGCTCAACAGGATTATTGTCAAAGGTATAAGAAAAAGTGCTTCCGTAGTCGGGCATATAATCACCGCCGGAATTACTGTCATAAAAACATATTTTTATAGTATTGTTTGTAAATAAATCGTTGCCGCCGGGAGTTGCATGTCTGTCAATTGCAATTTCGAATGTGTCGGAGGTAACAGTCGGCAGGGCAATAAAACCTATGTCGTAAGGAGTAATTTCGCTGCTGCCGGAACTTGTGTTAAGATAAAATGTTTTAGTTCCTAAATTAATACCTGTTTCGGCTCCTATACCGTTTATTTGATAACCGGTGGATGCGTTGTTGTCGCAATCTATTTCGAGATACAGGTTATTGCCGTAGTTAAGTTGTATTTCGTGGTTAACCGCAAATCTTATGAATAAAAAGTTACTGTCGTTTGCAACTTTAAATGAAAGTAAATCATAATCGGCTCCGTCATTTTGCGTATCCGTATAACTTGCGGCATTATCGGACCAGTCGTCGAATTTACCGTCTAAACCTATCGGTATTGCTTGTCCGTAAATAAAATGTAAATAAAATAAAAATATCGCCGTCGATAATATTGCTTTTTGCATGAATAAAGTTTAAATTATGATTTTAAAAAACAGTGAATTATTAAGTCGTTTTTCGACAAAAAAATATTTAAAGGTAATTTGTTTATACCGTATGGTTGTGATTATTTGCGAGTTGCAATATACTTCTGCTTTTTCGCAACCTGACTTTTATTTTTTTAAAGATTCGAAAATAATTTCAGCCGTTCGCTTCGACGCTCCTTTTCCGCCCAAGATATTTCTTAATTCTTCAAATTCCGAAAGCATTTTATTTCGATATACGGTATCTTCAAGAATAAGTTTCAATTCGGTTGCAATATTTTCGACCGTCATATCATATTGGATAAATTCTTTGATGACTTCTTTTTGCATTACCAAATTAACAAGCGATATGTAATCAACTTTTACCAAGTGTTTTGCTATGTGATAAGACAGTTTGTCGCCTTTATAGCAAACAAGTTCGGGGATATTTAAAATTGCCGTTTCCAAAGTTGCCGTTCCGGAGGTTACTATTGCCGCTTCCGAATGTTTTAAAATTTCGTAAGTGTCGTTGTATATTAATTTTACGTTTTCATCTTTAATGTATTTTAAAAAAGTTTCTTTTTCGAGAGAGGGCGCCGCCGCAACAATAAATTGATATTCGGGAAAAAAAGCGGATACTTTCAGCATAACAGGAAAATTATGTTGAATTTCTCTTTTTCTGCTTCCCGGAAGTAATGCTATTATCTTTTTGTTACTTAATTCGTATTTTTTTCTAAAAATTTCAATATCGGTTTTTTCGGTATTTACGGCATCCATAACCGGATTTCCGACATATTCGACTTTATAGTCGTGTTTTTCGTAAAAATCTTTTTCGAAAGGAAATATTATAAATAATTTATCTATATATGCCTTTATTTTATTAACGCGCGATTGTTTCCATGCCCATATTTTGGGTGATATGTAATAATAAACTTTAAAACCCGCATTATGAGCAAATTCGGCAATTCTTAAATTGAATCCGGGATAATCGACGAGTATTACGACATCGGGTTTATAGCGAAGAATATCCTGTTTTACGAATTTAATGTTTTTCATGATTGCCGGCAGATGCATTAAAACATCTGCAAAACCCATGTAAGCAACTTCTTTGTAGTGTCTTACCAATTTGCCTCCTTGATCTTGCATCATATCACCGCCGTAATATCTGAAATCGGCATTTTCGTCAATTTCTTTTAATGCTTTCATCAGATTTGATGCGTGTAAATCGCCGGATGCTTCGCCTGCCGTTATGTAGTATTTCAATCTCGAATTATTTTTATTAATTATTTGAAAATTGCACCTGCGACAATAATTATAAAAATCAGTGCGGCAACTCCTATTAATCCTTTTACGATATTATACATGTTTTTGTTAAGAGCAAGATAAAAAGGAAGCATAATGCCTAATGCACCGCCTTTAAGTGCCAGCAAGACTCTTGAACGAAGTATTTTTCCTATTTCGCTTTTGTCAAACAAATATTTAAAATGGTCGCTTACCGTATAATCTTTTGAATTTGCGTAAATAACGATAAGTGTAACTGTTAAGGCGGTTATTAATCCTGTCGCGATACCGACGGCAATTTTGTCGTATTTTGATTTCTTTTCGAATTTCATTATGCCCTTGTAAAATAAAATCACGCTAAATTACGAAAATATTGTATTTTTGGAAATTATATGGCAGACAAAAATTTTATATTCGGAACGCGTGCCGTTATAGAGGCGGTAAATTCGGACAAGCAGATAGAAAAAGTGTTGATTGTCAGAAGTGATGACAATACGCTTCATAAAGAATTATTAGCTCTTTTAAAAAAACGAAGAATTTATTTTCAATATGTGCCTTTCCGAAAATTAAATAAAATAACTCGTAAAAATCATCAGGGAGTAGTAGCTTTTATTTCTCCGGTTACTTTTTTTGATATTGAAGAAATAGTAACAAGAATTTACGAAGAAGGAAAAACACCTTTTATATTGGCACTCGACGGAGTTACCGACGTAAGAAATTTCGGTGCCGCTGTAAGAACAGCCGAGTGCGCCGGCGTGCATGCGGTTTTAATTCCCGAAAAAGGTTCTGCCGCAGTAAATGCCGATGCAGTTAAAACATCAGCCGGAGCATTACTTAAAGTGCCTGTTTGCAGAACACGAAGTTTAAGAGAAACTTTACTTAAACTTAAAAAAAACGGATTGCAAATTATTTCGGCAAGCGAAAAAGCCGAAAAAAATTATTATCAAACCGATTTTACCAAACCCGTGGTCTTGGTTGCAGGTTCGGAAGAAAAAGGTATATCAAATTCAATAGTTTCATTATCAGACGAATTTGTTAAAATACCCTTACTCGGAGAAATAAAATCTTTGAATGTGTCGGTTGCGGCAAGTATTTTGATGTATGAAACGGTAAGACAGCGTATAAACTGAAAATTAAATTAAAATAAATATATTGATTATGAAAAACACATTTTTTTTATTGATTTTTTTAACCGGAATGTATATGATTCAATCTTGCGACAGTCAAAAAGATGTATTAAAAAATGTTCCCGAGGATAAATTGACCGAAACTTTTACCCTTAAAACGGGAGATACTTTAAGAATAGAACTAAAATCAAATCCTTCGACCGGTTATGCATGGTCAACGGATAATAAAATAAAACCGAAAGTGATAAAAGAACTCGGCAGAGAATTTGTTCAAGACAAAAAATCAGCCGGATTAATAGGTGCCGGAGGGACTGACGTTTGGAGTTTTGTTGCGATAAAAAAAGGAGAAACTTATTTGCATTTTGTATATTCAAGACAGGAAGACGTAAATAAAGAAAAATTTTATAAAGTATCGGTAGAATAATTACCGGAAAAAATAAAACATATTAACCTGAAATTAAAACACATGAAAACTTTAAAATTTTTTATTCCTTTTATGTTGATATTTACGTTACACGGATGTATTATCGACAGTACTCCGGATTATCCGGAAGTTGATGCCTGTTTTACCGTGTCAGGAAGCACGCATTACATAAACGAACCGGTTTATTTTATTAATTGTTCGCAAGATGCTGTTTCCTATGAATGGAACTTCGGCGACGGATTTTCTTCCAATCAAAGAAATCCTTCTCATACTTATACACAAACCGGAACTTACCAAGTTACCATGACGGCATACGGTTACGATACTTATGAAACTTTTACCGATGCCGTTACCGTAAGCGGTTCTACGGATTTGGCAATACTTGTTATGTATGCCGGAACCGAAGACCCTGTTTCTAATTGCGAAGTTCAACTTTATTCCGATTATACGGATTGGGAAAATCTTACCAATCCGGTAAGCGATATAATAACCACCGGAACCAATGGCAGTGTCGTCTTTCAAGGGTTGGAACCTGTAGAATATTATGTTGATGCATACAGAGGTGTCAGCGATACTTCATATTATTCTAACTTTTTACAACCCGAAGAATATTTTCGAACAGGCATATTAGAAGAAAATAAAATAAATTTTTTTAAGGTTTATGTAGAACTTTTGTATAATACCGGGAAACGTGCGAGCGGAAGAAAAAATGCGGTTGTAAAAAAAATCGAATTATCGTCAAAAGAAGAATATGCAAGAATTATAAAAGCATTTGAGGAAAAGAAATAGATGTATTATTTTATTTGTTAAAGATTGAGGCATCGTTTACCGGTGCCTTTTTTTAAAGTTTATTAACCGTCGGTTTTATACCGGATAAATTTTAATGAAGAAATCGTAAGCTTTTTACATTCAACTTTATAATTTACAACTCGGAAAACTCGGTGAAATTTTCGGGTTAATTATTTAATTTTATTTTTGCAACCGATTTTAATCTTTTTATCAAAGATTTAATTAATTGTTGTTATTATATTAACGAAAAGTAATCATGAAAAAAATAAGCGGATTTTTTATATTGTTGAATTTAATTTTTGTTTTCGGCGCTAATGCTCAAATTGTTCAGCCGGTAAAGTGGAAATTTTACGTAAAAAATATTTCCGCCGACGAAGTTAAACTTGTTGCACATGCAAAAATTGACGAAAAATGGCATTTATACGGTCAGTATTCCGAACCTGCCGGAGGCATACCCGCCGAATTTACATTCGAATCAAGCGATAAATACAAAAAAATCGGAAAAGTAACCGAATGGCCTGCTCCTCATAAATCTTACGACGATATTATGCAGGCAAATATTCAGACTTTTGAAAAAGAAGTTTATTTTACTCAAAAAATAAAAGTTTTATCCGATAAAGATTTTACCGTAAAAGTAACTTTCTCCGGACAAGCATGCACGGAAGAAGGTATGTGTATCCCTCTTTCGGAGGATATCGAATTTAAAGTTCCCGGGTTAAGTTCTTTGGCAAAACAATTTACTCCGGTCAATAAAGACGAAAACAAACCGGAAGAAGACGTAAAATCTGTTGCGGATACAAGTAAAGATGTTGATGCCGTTAAAGAAAATGATACTTCAATTGTTGAAACAAGCGAGAAAGATACCGTAAAGACCGATACCGCTTCCGTCGAAACAGCCGACAAAACCGAAATAAATTCCGCTGCCGACAAAGGCGGTTTGTGGGGTTTGTTTATAGCCGCAATAATTGCCGGATTGGCGGCAATACTTACCCCTTGCGTATTTCCGATGATACCCATGACGGTTTCGTTTTTTATGCACGAAGAAAAATCAAAAGCAAAAAGTCGTGCAGAAGCATTGTTTTTTTCTTTTTCCATAGTACTTATTTATACGGTTATAGGAACTCTCGTTGCCGTTACTCTCGGTCCGGAATTTGCAAATTGGCTCAGCACTCATTGGATACCCAATATTATTTTCTTTTTGGTATTTATGATATTTGCGGCATCGTTTTTCGGTATGTTTGAAATAGTTTTGCCTAATTGGATGGTCGCAAAGTCGGAAAAACAAGTCGAGAAAGGCGGTTGGGCGGCACCTTTCTTTATGGCATTTTCTTTGGTGGTAATATCTTTTTCTTGTACCGGACCGCTTGTCGGAACTGTTTTGGTAGAGTCTGCCGGCGGTAACGTATTACGACCGATTATAGGTATGCTCGGTTTCGGATTGGCATTTGCCGTTCCGTTCGGGATATTCGCCTTCTTCCCGCATCTTATGAACAAAATGCCTCAATCCGGCGGTTGGCTTAATTCAGTTAAAGTGGTACTCGGATTTATAGAACTTGCTCTCGGGCTTAAATTTTTAAGCATCGCCGACTTAACTTATCACTGGGGATTGCTTAATCGCGAAATATATCTTGCTTTATGGATTACCATATTTACCCTTATGGGATTTTATCTGCTCGGAAAAATCAAATTTGCTCACGACAGTGATTTGCCGTATTTAAAAGTTCCGCGGTTGATATTCGCCATACTTACGTTCGCTTTTGTCGTTTATATGATACCGGGTATGTTCGGAGCACCGCTTAAAATTTTGTCCGGTTATTTGCCGCCCATGAGTACTCACGAATTTGACATGGCAAAAGTTATAAGAGTAAATTCAGGCGGAAATAAAGCAATACAACAATTCGAAGAAACGGCAAACAACTGCTTTACGCCTAAATATGCGGACATACACGAAATGCCTCACGGTCTTAACGGATATTTCGATTACGACCAGGCATTGGCTTGTGCCAAAGAACAAAACAAACCTCTTATGCTCGACTTTACCGGATATGCTTGCGTAAATTGCCGTAAAATGGAAGATAACGTTTGGGGAACCGACCAAGTTCTGCCTCTGCTTAAAAACGAATATGTTATAGCATCTTTATATGTAGATGACAGAACGGAATTGGACGAAAAAGACCGGATAACATCGTCTTACGACGGTAAAATAAAGAAAACGCTCGGAGAAAAATATGCCGATATGCAAATATCGCGTTTCGGGATGAATGCTCAACCGGCATACATAATTTTGGATTACGACGGAGAAGTGCTTATGAAAAATCCTTATTTCTACAATCCCGACCCGGAAGCTTTTTCAGAGTTTTTAAAAGAAGGTTTGAAAAAATTTAAAGAAAAACATAAAAAATAAAGGTTACGACATTATATGTTTTATTCATCGGATGAGTTTTAAACTCGTCCGATGAATGTTTTATTTAAGTTATTCGAAATATGCTTTAATCTTATCCGTAAGCTCTTTCGGAGCAACGGTCGGTTTTACCGTTTTCATGTCAACAAATACAAGAACTGTACTGCCTTTATTTATAAGTTCTTTTTTTTCGTTGAATACTTCGTATTCAAATTCCATACGAGTTGAAGGCATTTTTTTTACGAAAACCTTTACGGTAAGTTCGTCGTCGTAGTAAGCAGGACGTATATATTTTACGTTCAGAGATAAAACAGGCATCATTATTCCGTTTTCTTCCATTGTTTTATACGACCAGCCGATTTTTTTTATCATGTCGGTTCTTGCAACTTCGTAATAAAGCGGATAATTTCCGTAATAAACATATCCCATTTGGTCGGTTTCGCCGTAACGCACGCGTATTTTTGTTTCCGATGTCAGCATATTTCAGTTAAAAGTTTTTAGTTAAAAGTTGAAAGTTTGTAAAGTTGAAAGTTCTCGTAACAGAAAAATAAAATATCAAAATCTCCTTCAATCTCCTTCAATCTTCCTCAATCTCAAAAAAGAAATTAATAATTTATAATTCATAACTCATAATTAATTTATCTTTGCGGCAAAACTAACAAAAAATAAAAGAATGGCGGAAAAAAGACCGTATATATTGGTAACTAATGACGACGGAATAGGAATAAAAGGTTTAAGACTATTAATAGAATCGGCAAAAAAGTTCGGAGATGTTTTGGTTGTTGCTCCGGATTCGGCACAATCGGCAAAATCTCATTCCATAACGCAAGCACTTCCGATACGAATAAATAAAATTACCGAAAACGATAATTATGCCGAGTACTCCGTTTCCGGAACTCCGGTAGATTGCGTTAAACTTGCATTGTATGAGATTTCGCCCGGCAGAAAACCCGACTTGGTTCTTGCAGGCATTAATCACGGTTCTAATACTTCCGCAAGTGTTTTGTATTCCGGAACAATGGCAGCGGCAATAGAAGGTGCCATGCACGACATAAAATCAGTCGGTTTTTCGGTCGATAACCACAGTATAGAAGCCGATTTCGAAGATGCGGTACCTTACGTAGAAAAAATTATTGCCGAACTTATCGAAAAAGATTTGCCCGAAGGTGTTTGTTTAAACGTAAATTTTCCGGATGTTACCGAAGTTAAAATCAAAGGCATTAAAACCGTAAAAGCCGCAAACGGGGTGTGGGGCGAAAAATTCGTAAAAGCAAACGACCCCCACAAACGAAATTTTGTTTGGATAACAGGTACGCTTACCAATAAAGAAGAAGGAAAACCGGATAACGATATTTATCTCGTAGAGCATGGATATGCAACCGTAACACCGATAAAACTCGAATTTAATTATTTACCTTTTCTTAACGAACTTTCCGAATGGGATTTTAATATTTCGTAAAGTTTCTTTTTAAAATAGTGATTTTTACCGTAAAGTTCCTATTATCAATAGAAACTTTTTGTGTATTTCATGTATTAGTAATAGTAAATAATCAATTTTATTTCTTTTATGAATGTAAATATTATTGTAAAAATTTGCATTCTAAACAAAAACTTTATAGCTTTGTGTTTTCTAATCTTTTATGGTAGCAAAAGAAATAATAAAAGAAGTTATATTTGACCAGAAAGAGCTTTATTCAAAAAAGAAATCATTTTACAGAGTCAAACTAAATGAAGTTCCGGATGATGACGAGATAACCGTTATTTCCGGAATAAGAAGATGCGGAAAATCAACTCTGCTTAATCAAATACGATTTCAATCAAAAGAAAAAGATTATTTCATAAACTTTGACGACGACAGATTAATACGTTTTGAAGTTGAAGATTTTCAAATTTTGTATGAACTGTTTATAGAACTTTTCGGCAAGCAAAAAACATTTTACTTCGATGAAATTCAGAATATACAGGGATGGGAACGCTTTGTAAGGCGTTTGCACGACTACGGAAACAAAGTATATATTACAGGTTCGAATGCTTATATGTTAAGCAGGGAACTCGGAACTCATCTTACCGGCAGATATTATCATATAGAATTATATCCTTTTTCGTTTTATGAAACATTAAAATCAAAAAAGATTAATCCCTCGGAAGATATGTTTTATTCAACCGAAGGAAAAGCAAAACTTATGAAATATTATCTGGAATATCAAAAAAACGGCGGTTTTCCGGCATATATTCAAAATAAAAATAAAGATTATCTGAAATCTCTTTACGAAAGCATAATTTACAGAGATGTATTGGTAAAAAACAAACTTACGGGCGAAAAACAGATATTGGAACTTGTTCATTATCTCGTAAGTAATGTTTCAGCTTTAATTTCTTATAACGGCTTAACAAAAGTTATAGGCGTAAAAAATGCGACAACGGTAAAAGAATACCTTCATTTTTTACAAAATACTTATTTGATTTTTTTGGTAAATAAATTCGACTATTCTTTAAAAAAACAAATACAAAATCCGAAAAAAGTATATTTTATAGATAATGCGCTTGCCGACGTAATCGGATTTTATTTTACCGAAAACAAAGGTCATGTATTGGAAAATACGGTTTTTATAGAGCTGAAAAGACGTGCAAAAGAAGTTTTTTATCACAGAAACAAAAAAGAATGCGATTTTATAATAACCGAAAAAAGAAAAGTTGTTCAAGCCGTGCAGGTTGCGGTAAGTTTGTTTGACGAAGATACTGAAAAACGCGAAATAGAAGGACTTTACGAAGCAATGGAAATGTTTGATTTAAGCGAAGGGTTGATAATTACCGAAGACGAGCGAAGAACTGTCGAATACAAAGGAAAAAAAATAAAAATAATTCCCGTTTGGGAATGGATGTTAAGAAATGAAGAGTATTAAAAAACAAAAAATAATAATATCGGTAACCAACGACCTGGTTACCGATAAACGAGTGCATGAAACGGCGGTTTCTTTAATAAAATTCGGATATGAAGTTTTGCTTGTCGGAAGAAAACTAAAAAACAGTTTGCCCGTAAACAGAGATTATAAAACAAAACGCTTCAACCTGCCGTTTAATAAGGGTTTTTTGTTTTATGCATGTTATAACATACGCTTATTTTTGTTTTTGATTTTTGCAAAAGCCGATATTTTTTTAGCGAACGATTTAGATACTTTGCCCGCAAATTTTCTTGCTTCGAAAATCAGAAAAAAAAAACTCGTTTACGACAGCCACGAATATTTTACCGAAGTTCCGGAACTCGTAAACCGACCGCGAGTAAAACGCATCTGGGAAAAAATCGAAGAATTTATACTCCCGAAGATAAAACATTCATATACCGTATGTAACTCAATAGCAGATATATATAATAAAAAATACGGTATCGACATGAAAGTTGTTCGCAATATTCCGGTATGCGAATTTGTGAAAAAACAAACTGTTTTATCCTTGCCCGAAGAAATAAAAAATCGAAAAATAATTCTTTATCAAGGTGCCGTAAACATCGGCAGAGGAATAGAACCGACGATAAAGGCAATGCAGTATGTCGAAAATGCCGTTTTTTTGATTATAGGTAACGGCGATATATTTCGCGACATAAAAAAACTTGTGCAAAACTTGAATTTAACGAATAAAGTATTTTTTACCGGAAAAATACCTTTTGCCGATTTGTACGCATATACAAAAAAAGCAGATATAGGAATTTCGCTCGAAGAAAATATCGGCTTAAATTATTACTATGCGCTGCCTAATAAATTATTCGACTACATAAGAGCAAACCTGCCTGTTTTGGCTTCACCTTTGCCCGAAATAAAAAATATAGTCGAAACATACGACATCGGTTGTTTTATAGAAAATCACAAACCCGAACATATTGCCGAAAAAATAAATTTTATGCTCACTTCTCCCGAAAAAATGCAAACTTGGAAAGAAAACCTCAAAAAAGCATCGGCGGAACTGTGCCGGGAAAACGAAGAAAAAATTTTGAAAGATATTTTATTAAATTTGTAGAAAATAAATTTTGGGAGTTCAAAATGGATAGAATAGTTTTTTATTTTATAAACAAAAATATG
>JAADDR010000127.1 GCA_013153865.1 Chlorobiota bacterium
CAATTTTAAAAGCGGGAAAAAGCAAAATATTCATATTCAGAGAATATCATAAAAAATGAAATTCTGCCAAATTCATACATTTATCTTGTCTATGCCGGAATAATTGTCAAAAATTTATAAAAGATTAAAAAGTTCGTCATCAATAACTCCTTGTGTGTATTTCATACTTGTTTTAATGTCGGAATGTCCGGCAATTTTCATAACAAGATAAGGGTTGCCTGTTTTCTTGCCTATAAGTGTAAGGCAGGTATGCCTCGAAATATGAAAAGATAAAGGTTTTTGTATGCCCGCAAGTCCTTTTATTATTTTAAGGTTTCGGTTTATTGTTTGGTTTGCCGGCACTTCAAATATCGTATTGTCTCCGTTTTCAAGATATTTATTAAATATCTTTTCGGGTTTTCCGTCAAATAGTTTGTATAAAGGTATGGTAACAGGTTTATCAACCTTTTCCATAATTAAAAATAACTCTTTTCCGTCTTCCGTTTCTCTGATATTATCCTTTGTAAGTTTTGTTATGTCTCCGAAACGTAGAGCCGTATATGACGAAAAAAGAAATAAGTCTTTTGTTTTTTCGAGCATAGGATTGTCGGGAAAAGACAGATTTTCTATTGCTCGTAATTCGCTTTCGGAAAGTGCCTCTTTTATGCTTTCGCCTTTTTTAACCTTATAATCGGGAACAAACGAAATTTTTTGCATCTTAAAAGCAAGGTTAAGAAAATATCTTAAAATTTTCATTTGTCCGTGTATGGTAACTTGTTTCAGCGGTTTTCCGTGCGGGGTTTTTTCGGTATGTAAAAAATTATCAAACTCCCTCATAAACATATAGTCTATTTGGCTGAATTGTAAGTTTTTGTTAAATTTTAACAGACGATTTACCAAAACACGCCTTTTAATTTTCGTTGCTTTATCAATAGTTTGATTTTCTTCGAGCATACGCAAGCACCATTCGGGAAAACTGTCTTTATTTCCGTTGTTGCTTCTTATAAACCTGCGAATATCGTCTATCGTAATTTTTTTTCCTTTATCTCTCTCGTTTAACTCATATTTTTCTATCTCGGAAATTTTATCGTAAAGATAATTATTTATCTTTATATTGTTAGGGTGCTTTGAATTAACTCTTAATCTTTTATCGTTCCATTCTGTCGGTTTTATATGTATTTTTGTTGAAAAATAGGCAGTTTTTCTGTTTAAAGTAACTCTGATTTCGACAGGTGCTTGCCCTTGCGAATTTAATTTGTCTTTTCTGTTAAAAATTAATTGATATGTTGCTTTCATATTCCGGAGGTAAAACAAAAAGGTAAAACAAGGTAAAACATAGGTAAAACATTTGGGTTCAAATTTACGAAATATGCCCGATTATACCAAATATATAAAAATGACAAATATAGGCAGAAGCCTTTAAAAACAACAAAAGGCAACATCTTAAACGAATGTCGCCTTTTTGCTTTTTGCACCTCAGTGACTCCGGCGGGACTCGAACCCACAACCCTCGGAGCCGAAATCCGATATTCTATCCAATTGAACTACGGAGCCGTTTTCGGACTGCAAAATTAAAAAATATCCCGCAATAACAAATAATTGTTTAATCAAAAAAACAAAACAGTTAAAATTTATTACTTTTGCAAAATTTTAAACCGATTTAATAATTCTGTAAATGGAATATAATTTTAAAGAAATTGAGGAAAGGCAAAGACAAAACCTGCAAAAAAACAATATTTATAAAGTAACGGAAGATAAAAACAAGCCGAAATTCTATGTTCTCGATATGTTTCCGTATCCTTCCGGAGCGGGACTTCACGTAGGACACCCGCTCGGATACATTGCTTCCGATATTTATGCGAGATATAAACGCCTTAAAGGATACAACGTGTTGCATCCGATGGGCTTTGACGCTTTCGGCTTGCCTGCCGAACAATATGCCGTGCAAACGGGACAACATCCTGCCGTTACTACCGAAATTAACATAAAAAGATACAAAGAACAACTTTCTAAAATCGGGTTTTCGTATGATTGGAGCAGAGAAATAAGAACATCGGATCCGAAATATTATAAATGGACTCAATATGTTTTCCTGAAAATGTTTCACCATTGGTTTAACAACAAAACACAAAAAGCCGAACCCGTAGAAACTTTAATAAAAGAATTCGAGAAAAACGGAAATACGAAAGTTGATGCCGCATGCGGAGATATTCCGCGCTTTGAAGCCGCAGTATGGAACGGAATGGATGAAGCCGAAAAAGATGATGTTTTAATGAATTACAGATTGGCATATCGTTCGAAAACAAAAGTAAACTGGTGTCCCGCACTCGGAACAGTGCTGGCAAACGACGAAGTAAAAGACGGATTATCGGAAAGAGGAGGGCATCCGGTAGTTCAAAAAGATATGATGCAATGGCAACTTCGTGTTACGGCTTATGCCAAACGTCTTCTTGACGGTTTGGATACACTCGAATGGTCGGATTCTTTAAAAGAAATGCAACGAAACTGGATAGGACGTTCCGAAGGTGCCGAAATGTATTTCGACATAAAAGACAAAGACGAAAAGATGCTTGTATTTACAACCAGACCGGATACCGTTTTCGGAGCAACTTTTATGGTTCTGGCACCCGAAAGCGAACTGGTCGATAAAATTACGACAGCCGAAAAATCCGAAGAAGTTGACGAATATGTCGAACGTGCTAAAAATCGCACGGAACGCGAACGAATGGCCGATGCCGAAAACATAACCGGAGTATTCACCGGAGCTTACGCAATTAATCCGTTTAACGGAAAAGAAATTCCGGTTTGGGTTGCCGATTACGTTCTTGCCGGATACGGAACAGGTGCGATTATGGCAGTTCCGGCACACGACAGTCGCGATTACGCTTTCGCAAAACATTTCGGCATAGAAATTATTCCGGTAGTGGAAGGCGGAAATATCGAAGAAGCATCATACGACGCAAAAAGCGGAAAAATGATTAACTCCGATTTTCTTAACGGTCTGGAAGTTAAAGATGCCGTTGAAAAAATGATTAACGAAATTGAATCCCGGGGACTCGGAAAAAGAAAAGTAAATTACAGATTGAGAGATGCCATATTCAGCCGTCAGCGATATTGGGGCGAACCCTTTCCGATTTATTACAAAGACGGCAGAGCAATTCCTCTTTCGGAAGACGAACTTCCGCTTACTTTACCCGATATAGACGACTACAAACCTACCGAAAGCGGCGAACCGCCTTTGGGCAGAGCAAAAAATTGGCTGTATAAAGGTAAATACAAATACGAATTAAGCACAATGCCGGGTTTTGCGGGGTCTTCCGCTTACTATTTACGATATATGGACCCGCATAACGACAAAGCATTGGTCTCGAAAGAAGCAAACGAATATTGGCAAGATGTCGATTTATACATCGGAGGAACGGAGCATGCCGTAGGTCATTTAATTTATTCGAGATTTTGGAATAAATTTTTATTTGACTTAGGATATACGGTAAAAGCCGAACCGTTTAAAAAACTCGTAAATCAAGGAATGATACAAGGTCGTTCAAATTTTGTTTACAGAATTAAAAACAGTAACACCTATGTATCTTACAATTTAAGAAAAAAATACGATGTAACCGAAATTCACGTTGACGTAAACATTGTTCATAACGATATTTTGGATATCGAAGCATTTAAAAAATGGCGTCCCGAAAATGCCGATGCCGAATTTATCTTGGAAGAAGACGGAAAATACCGTTGCGGATATGCCGTTGAAAAAATGTCGAAATCAAAATTCAATGTCGTAAACCCTGATGATATTATAGAGCAATACGGTGCCGATACGCTTCGTCTTTACGAAATGTTTCTCGGTCCTTTGGAACAGTCAAAACCTTGGGATACAAACGGCATAGAAGGTGTTTTCAGATTCCTGAATAAATTTTGGCGGTTATTTTTCGATAACGAAGGCAATATAAATCTTTCCGACGAAGAACCGACCAAAGAAGAGCAAAAAATAATTCATACCTTAATAAAAAAAGTCGGTGAAGACATAGAACGATTTTCTTTTAACACAACCGTTGCGGCATATATGGTATGTGCCAACGATTTGGCAAAAATAAAATGCAACAAAAAAGAAGTTTTGGAAAATTTCTTAATCGTATTGTCGCCCTTTGCACCGCATATAACCGAAGAATTATGGCAACTTACGGGGCACAAAGATTCCGTAATAAATGCAAAATTTCCGGAATTTAAAGAAGAATATCTTAAAGAAGACAGTATAAAATATCCGGTGGCGTTTAACGGAAAAACAAGATTTACCGTTGATTTGCCGGCAGACATAAAAAAAGAAGAAATAGAAAAAGCCGTATTGGAAGACGAAAGAACAAAATCACGGCTCGAAGGAAAAGAAATAAGAAAAATTATAATCGTACCGGGAAGAATGATAAATATTGTCATTTAATTTTCCGAAAAGTGGGTTGAGATAAAATAAAAAGAGTTAAATTTGCAGCCCTTTTTTATTGGGGAACAATTTTTGTATATATCAAAAACATCCTTTAAAATATCAACAGATATATGAGACAGTTAAAGATTACCAAATCAATTACCAACCGCGAAAGTGCATCTCTCGATAAATATCTTCAAGAAATAGGAAGATATGATTTAATAAGTGTCGAAGAAGAAGTTGAGTTGGCACAGCGTATCCGAAAAGGCGACCAATCGGCTATCGAGAAACTCACAAGAGCAAATTTACGCTTTGTGGTTTCCGTGGCAAAACAGTATCAAAACCAAGGATTAAGCTTGCCCGACTTAATTAACGAAGGAAACCTCGGACTTATTAAAGCTGCGGAGAAATTCGACGAAACTCGCGGATTCAAATTTATTTCCTATGCGGTTTGGTGGATACGACAATCCATTATGCAGGCAATTAACGAGCAATCGCGTATTGTAAGATTACCTCTTAATCAGGTAAGTTCGTTAAGTAAATACCGCAAAGCCGTTGCCGAGTTCGAGCAGGAATATCAACGAAAGCCCTCTGCGGAAGAATTAGCCGAGATTTTAGACATCCCGAAATCAAAAGTCCTTTCAACCATGAAAGTATCGGGACGTCATGTTTCCGTTGATGCACCGTTTCAAGAAGGGGAAGACAATAATCTTTTAGACGTACTTTCCGACGATGATTCTCCGGTTGCGGATAATACGCTTATTCATGAATCTTTAAGGAAAGAAATAGAACGTGTTTTTGCCACTCTTGACGAAAGAGAGAGCAAAATATTGCAACTTTCGTACGGAATAGGAGTAGAAGAAATGTCGCTTGAAGAAATAGGACAACAATTCGGATTAACGCGTGAGAGAGTAAGACAAATCAGAGAAAAAGCAATTAAACGTTTGAGAACAACGTCAAGAAGCAACCCTTTGAAAAAATATCTCGGATAACTCTGTTCCACGATAAAAAAATAACCGAAGCCGTATTCTTATTATACGGCTTTTTTATTTTTATATAGTCCTTGTATAGAATAATTTTAATTCGGTTTTTAAATTTAAAGTACTTGTATTCTTAATTAATATTACCGAAAAAAACATATCGGCAGTTTTGCATATATGCTGTAAAACATATATCTTGGCAGGCTAAAATACGTGATATGCAAAAAAAAATATACTTAACTGTTTCATTTCTGTTTTTGTTTTTAATAAACTTTTCTCAAAATAATTTACCCTATCCGGTAATCTTTGTTCACGGCTTGGTAGGAAGCGACGAAACTTTCGACGAAACAATGTGCTATCTTCGAGACCATGACGCATTAGGTCCGATTAATGTTTTTGATGTTGTTCTTAATGCGGATAATGATACCGAAGAGGCTTTAATGTCTGAAGACGTAAAATGGGAAGATTTTGAATTCGGACCTTGGTATGACAGAAGAGATATATATGCAGGACGCAGAAATTACGAAGAAGATGTTGATGATTACAGTTTTTACTGGAGCCCGTCTAATATTTTTGCAATAAACTTTAAAGAAGAAAGAATAAAAGGTGCAGCCGGAACACTTAACGATTATTTTGATTACAGCGACCAAGCGGCAATATTTAAGCAAGGTTATGCTTTAAATAAAATGATAAAAGAAGTTTTAGATTATACGGGTGCAGAAAAAGTTGTTTTAGTAGGACATTCGATGGGAGGACTTTGCATAAGAGAATATCTGCAAAGAACAAACTCAAGCGGATTACATGTAAATTGGATAGATCCCTATTCTCCCGACGGGCATAAAGTAGCACGTGTTGCAACATACGGAACCCCGCATCTCGGGTCAAATGCAGGATTTGATCCAAGCAAAAATTATAAAGACACATTAAATAAATCTTTACTTCCCGACGAAAATACAGAAGCAAACAGAGATTTACTGTGGGAATATGACGATACTAATTGCAGCGGATTAAAACAAGGAATATATATGTTCGGTGGAAACGAAGCCTGTATTGACGGCGACTTTGACAATCGCGACATAAATTGTGACGGCGACGAATACGACGATATTACAGGCATAAACGAAAGCTATTACAGCAAAGATTATAATCCTGATATGCCTTTGCCTCTTAATATAAAATATACCTATATGACTTCGGTATGGGCAACATGGGACGGTGTAAGCGGAGACGGTGCGGTAGACATTAACCGCCAATGGCTGCATAACGAATCCGATTTACCTACACCTCTCGGACTTACAGATACCACATTGAGCGACATTGTGCATACCGACGAAGCTTCCGATTACAAAAATATAATTAGAGGAATAGACGAACCGAAACGTTTTGATTTGGCATATAAACTGAAATTTAACAGACCTGTAATAGGATATATTACTTTTCAGCAAGATTTACAAACTGCCGACGACGATGTATTTAAAGTTGACGCATCGGGTTTACATACCGTTGCAATTACTATAGACGGTGCCCTTTCGGGTGTTCATACAATAGGATTTTACGATGCCTCCGAAAACATGTTGTGTTCAAGACCCGTTTCGACATTCCCTGACAAGTTATACGTAAATGTCCCGGAAGGAACAGATGAAATTTTTATTAAAATATCAGGAACGGCAAGCCCGGAAACCTGGAAAAACCCTTATACTTTAAACGTTTTATCAGGATCTTGGGAAGGAGATGTCTCTTCGGATTGGGATAACGGAGAAAACTGGATCGTCGGAACTCCCGATTCTTATGATGACGTTTACATAGAAGAAACAGCGTTAAATATGCCCGAAATAAATTCCGACGCGCATTGTAACAGAGCAAATATACCCGCAGGTTCTAATATAACGATTACACCCGAAGCATCAATCGAGTTTCATAACGATATGATTCTTGACGGAAAAATAATTTTGAAGTCGGACTTTGTAAATACGGCATCTTATTTAGATAACGGAACAATTACGGGTAACGGGACCGTTGTCCTCGAACGAAATTTGAAAAGCGGAGGATACCATTACCTCTCTTCTCATGTAAGCAACGGAAACAGCGATGCATTTACGGTCTTGGACAACGGATATACTAATCCTAATTTTTATTTTTATGACGAAACAAACGATAATCCCGACTGGCTTTACGGATGGACAAGAGCAAGCGGCATCATGCAACCGGCAAAAGGATATGCATGCTACGGTCCTTATGAGCAAACTTTATTTATATCGGAAGGAAAACCAAATACCGGAGATATAAACATAAATATTACAAACTCAAATTTCGGCATTACTTCAGACGGTTGGAATCTTATAGGAAATCCGTATCCTTCGGCGATTTCGGCTTATGATTTTTTGATGCTTAATAGATCCGGAGATATAGACGGAACCGTTTATTTGTGGGACGACGATTATACTCAGTCATATTCAACCGAAGATTACGGAGCATTTAATTTGTCGGGATATTTATCCGGCACGGGAGGAGGTAAATATTTTAACGGATTTATTGCGCCCGGACAAGGTTTTTTCGTTAAAGCCGAGAGAAACGGAACGGTTATCTTTAATAATTCCGTAAGAAGCAATTATAATTCGATATTTTTTAAGAACAAGCAGGAAGACAACATAAAACGCCTTTTTGTTAATCTTTCGGGAAACGGATTAAACAATAAAATTTTATTGGCTTTTACAGATAATGCTACCGAAGATTTTGACTTGTTTTATGATGCGATTAAAATAAAAACAAACCCCGATTTTGCCTTTTACTCAGTTCTTGAAGATAAGGATTTGATTATAGAAGCATTACCCGATTTTCACGATAACGACTACAAAATTCCCTTAGGAACGGATATTGCCGTTTCGGGAATTTATACTTTTAAGTTCGACAGTATTGAAAATATTCCGAAAGATGTGGATATATTTTTTGAAGATAATATTTCCGGAGAATATATTGACGTAAGGAAAAAAAATATTTTCGAGAAGTTTATTGATTCCGGAACTGAAAAGAATCGCTTCTCAGTAATTTTTGCCAAAAATTCAACATCAATCGAAGAAACCGAAATTTCTGATTTTAAAGTATTTTCTTCGGGTAAAACGGTTTTTATACAATCCGGAGCTTACGGCACTTATCATGTTTACAATATAAACGGACAGATTATCAAAGAAGGAATATTTAATGAAGGATATAAATCAATTAACATGAACGAATATCCATCGGGTATTTATTTATTCGGTATAATTTCCGGCAATAACAATTTAACGTTTAAAATTTTACTGCAAGATAACTGAAAAATATTCCCGAAAATATTGCCGCAGTAAATGTTTTTATAAAATATATTCTGAAAAAATAAGATTAAAATTGCTCGAATGATTACTTTTACAAAGTAAAAATAATTAAGTGAGCGGTATAAAAATAATTTCCGGAAAAATACAAACACCTCTCGGCGATATGCTTGCCTGTGTATCCGACAAGGGATTATCTTTATTGGAATTTACCGACAGGAAAAATTTCGAGAGGCAAATAAAAAGCTTAGAAAAATATTTCGGTAAGGAAATAATACCCGGAGAACATCCTCTTACAGATATTGTTAGCAATCAAATAAACGAATATTTTTTCGAAAAACGAACTCTTTTCGATATACCTTTATATTTTGCCGGAACGGAATTTCAAAAAAACGTATGGAATGCTTTAAAAGAAATACCTTACGGAAAAACCGTTTCTTATTCCGATATTGCAAAACGAATAAATAAACCCGCGGCAGTAAGAGCCGTTGCAAACGCAACCGGAGCAAATAAAATATCCCTTATAGTTCCTTGTCATCGCATAATAGGAAAAAACGGAACACTTACCGGATATGCGGGCGGGTTATACAGAAAAAAGTTTTTATTGAATTTAGAAAAAATAATATCATAAAAATAATTATTATGGAATATCTTAAAGTTGTATCTCCGTATGACGGACATTTAATAAAAGAAGTACCGCTGATAACCGCCGGGCAAGGCGAAAAAATGCTTGACACCGCATACAAAATATTTAATGACCGTTCCGCATGGTTGCCTAAATACCGGCGTATCGAAATTTTGGAAAAAACGGCTCAAATTATGAGCTCCCGCATCGAAGAATTAACGATTACCGCTGCCGAAGAAGGCGGAAAACCCTATAAAGACAGTAAAGTTGAAGTTCTTAGAGCAATTAACGGCGTTAAGCTTGCGGCGGAGCATATAGGGCAAATAAAAGGCAGCGAAATACCTATGGGCATGACTCCCGCTTCGGAAGGAAGGCTTGCTTTTACTACAAGAGAACCCGCAGGCGTTGTATTTTCGATAAGTGCTTTTAATCATCCGTTAAATTTAATTGTTCATCAAACTGTTCCGGCAATAGCCGTCGGAGCACCCGTAATTATAAAACCCGCATCAACAACGCCTCTGTCGTGTATTAACTTTGTTGATATTTTATATGAAGCCGGCTTGCCTCGAGAATATTGTCAAGTTGCAGTATGCAGAAGTTCTGTTGCGGAAAAATTGGTAACCGATAAGAGAGTTAACTTTATGTCGTTTATAGGTTCTGCAAAAATAGGATGGTATCTGGCGGCAAAATTATCTTCCGGAACGCGATATGCATTGGAGCACGGAGGAGTTGCTCCTGTTATTTTAGAACCCGATGCGGATTTAGACAAGGCAATACCCGGTCTTATAAAAGGCGGATTTTATCATTCGGGACAAGTTTGCGTATCGGTACAAAAAATATTTGTTCATAAAAATATAATACGGGAGTTTACAGGCAAATTTACAGAAGGAGTAAAAAAACTGAAAACCGGTAATCCGCTTGACAAAACGGTTGATGCCGGTCCGATTATAATTAAAGAAGAACTCGACAGAGTAGAACAGTGGATTAAAGAAGCCGAAGAAAGCGGAGGCAAAATTTTGTGCGGAGGTAAACGCATTTCCGAAAAACTTTACGAACCGACCGTTATCTTAAACCCTCCGGAAGATGCAAAAGTAAGCAGAGAGGAAATATTCGGTCCGGCAGTTTGTATTTACGAATACGAAAATATTGACGAAGCAATAAATCGCGCAAATGCTTTGCCTTTTGCTTTTCAGGCAGCTGTTTATACCGAAAATATTAATACTGCTTTAAAATGTTCGGCAGAACTGAGAGCTTCGGCGGTAATGATTAACGATCATACGGCTTTCAGGGTAGATTGGATGCCTTTCGGAGGTTGGGACGATTCCGGTGCGGGTACAGGCGGAATTCCGTATTCTATGCATGAAATGACACGCGAAAAATTAACGGTAATAAAACTTAAATAATTTAAAACTAAGGTAAGCTGTCTTAAAAATAAACGGATAGATAAAATAAGCCGCTTTGTTTTCAAGGACAGCTTTTAAATTTTGTATATTTAATCTTTTATAATTACCGAGCTTTCGTCTCCTCTTTTATATTTGTCCGGAATATGAGGCAAATTTTTATTGTCTTCGGCAAAACTTTTCATGTATTCGATTAAAGCAATCCATTCTTTTGCTTCTTGTATGCCGGCTTTATCCGGATTTATGTCTATAATCTGATTTTTCATGTTTGTTACGGGATTTCCGTTTTTATCTTTCGGAATAACCGTAATCAAACCGTGGCTCATTTTTTTTATGCGTCCTATAAACCCGAGCAAATAAGTATCGGCGGCAATACTGTAAAGATTTTTATTTTTTTTCGAGAAATCGAGTTCTTTACCGTTAAGTTCTATTTTCCGTACTTTTCTGAGCATCATTTTGTCAGGATTGTAATAAATTTTAAGTCCGGATACATATAAATATCCGTCTCCGCCTTCGGGTCTTGACATTATTATTATCTCCGAAAGTTTTTTTATTTCTTTTGCCGTAACATAAACTTTTGCCAAAGGATATCCGGGTATGCCGTCATAACCTTGCCCGAGCGACATTACTCTGAAAGCATCGGGAACAGTCTGTATGCCTTTAAGAATATTTTCTCGAATAGTGCCGGATGCTACCATACTGAAATCAATGCTAACACCGTTTTTTTCGAGGTAAAATTTATCCGCATCGGCTGTAAAAGGTCCTAAATTACCTCCTTTATCTTTTTTTAAATCAAAGTCCGCATAAGCTGATTTCGTATTATACGATAAGTTTATTTTCGATAAATATTTTTTATCGATATATTCTTTTTGTGCTTCAATCTTTTTATGAATATTTAAATCGCCCTTTATATCATCGTTTACGGGAATCAGTTTAAAATCGAATTTCGATATTTTTCCGTTTTCCGCTTTTAAATTAATTTTTCCTGTGTTCATTGCATATTCTCCCGTTTGCACAATATAAGTATTTCCTTTTTTTATTGCTTTCGGTGTTGCAACATGTGTATGTCCGCTTATAATTATGTCTATATCCGGAACTTTTTCGGCTAAATCAATATCTTCTCCTTCGTAGGATGTATTGTTTTTTGTATGCTTAAATCCGCAATGAGAAAGACATATAATTAAGTCCGGAGAATATTCTTCTTTAAGCATTTTAACCGTTTCTTTTGCTGTTTTTATCGGGTCGGTAAATATTACCGGTGTTTTTGCCGGAGCAACATCCGAAGCATCTTCTCCCGTTAGTCCGAAAATTGCGATTTTTAAACCGTTTTTATTAATAATTGCGAAATGTCGTATTTTCCCTTTTTCGTATATTTTTTCAAGAGCATCATCAGTCTCAGAGGTCTTGTCAAAAACAATATTTGCCGAAACAATATCCGGATATCCTCCGTTTTCTTCCGCTTTGTTTAATATTTGCGCTAAAACTTCCGGTCCGAAATCAAATTCGTGATTTCCGAGCGTGATAAAATCATAACCGATTTCTTTCATTAAACTTGTTTGAAATCCGGTTTCTTTTTCGGCAACATGAAACAAACTGCCCATTAAAAAATCGCCGGCATCCAAAATGAGAGTCGCATCTTTATTTTTTCTCTTTTCTTGCTCGAAAAGTGCCGCTAATCGCGCAAATCCTCCGAGCGTTTTGTCATTATCAAGAATCTCCGGAGTATAAGCATTTTCCGGACCGTATCCTGTCAACTTTGAGTGCATGTCATTGGTGTGAAGAATTGTTAATTCTTGGGCAGTTGTATTTAAACTGAATAAAACAGTTAATATCGGCAAAAGCAGTTTTTTTGAAAAAAGAATCATAAAATATTAATTTATCGGTTTATCTTTAACTTGAGTGTAAATATATAAAAAAATAATACGTGATAATGTTTTGCCCTTATTATTTTAATCCGGAAAAGAATAAAAGTGTTTTGTATTAACTGTTTAACAAATATTTTGTCCGCAATTGCAAGTCATATAAAAATAATTAAATTTGTAACCGGAATGAAAAATTATATTATTCTTATATCAGTTTTATTTCTGTTTCTGCAAGCAGTTTCCCGGAATACAGTATCCGAGTCGGAATATACTTTGCCGGACAGTATTATTCTGGTTAAAGATTCTGTTTATTACTATATTTATAAATCCGGGAACGAGATTTTATATGCAAGAGAGAAAACTTCATATATAAATGAAGACGGAGATATTTTATCTTATATATATCAAACATTGAATTCCGTTTCGGGCATATGGAATAATTCTGAATTATATAATTTAACTTACAATACTTACGGTCTTAATATAGGAAAATTAAAAAGAATTTGGGATGTGCGGCAAAAAGCATGGTTGCCTTACGAAAATTCGATATTCGAATATGACGGAAACGGAAATAAAATAAGAAATATATATATAACTTGGGACTCAGAGATTTCCGATTGGTCTAATAACCTCAGAGAGGATTTTAAATACGATACCTCGGGAATGCTGACGGAATATATTTTATTTGAAGGGAAAGACCTCGGTCACGATTGGCAAAATCTGAAAAAAAATACATATGCGTATAATGAACAAGGAAATATTGAAGAATACATTTCTTATTTATATGATATTAATTCGGCATCTTGGATAAATTCCGATAAAGAAGAATATATATATGATTTGAATAATTTCTTAATTTCACTGTTGATAAAAAAATGGGATGATGATTTTAATATATGGAGAA
>JAADDR010000123.1 GCA_013153865.1 Chlorobiota bacterium
AAAGCAATGAAAAACAAAAAATATTGATAAACAATATTCCCGTTCATATTTACTTTAAAGATATTAATCTTAGATATATTCTGGCAAATAACTCATATGCAAATTTATTAGGATTAACCGTTAATGATATTATAGGAAAAACTGATGATGAAATTTCAAACTCAGAAATTGCTGAGTTTTATCAGAAATTAGACAGACAAGTTATTGAAACAAAAAAACCGATTATTGATTTACTACGAGAACATGAAGATCCTAATGGAAAAAAATATTGGGCAAAAACATCAAAAATGCCGTATTTTGGAGAAGATAATAAAATCAAAGGTGTAATAGGAATTGTTAATGATGTTACAAAACAAATTGAAAATGAGCAGAAAATGAAACTGCAAACAGAAATACTGCAAAACGCACATAAAGATATAACAGATAGTATTTCATATGCAAAAACAATTCAACAAGCATTACTTCCAAACAAAAATATTATAGATAAATACTTTGATGACTATTTTGTATTTTACAAACCAAAAGAAGCTGTAAGTGGCGACTTCTATTATTTGTCGGAAAAAGATGAATACATAATCTTTGCGGTTGCAGACTGTACGGGACATGGTGTCCCCGGAGGGTTCTTAACTATGCTGGGAATAACATATCTTAACGATATAATTAAAAGAAACGAAACAGACAATGTAGGTAAAGTTCTTGATATTCTGAATAAAAGAATAAAATCAGCTTTTAAGTACAAATCCGATAATACAAACGGTTTGGATATTGCCTTATGTGCAATAAACAGGAATACTAATGTATTACAATATGCGGGGGCTTATAATCCGCTGTGGATTATTAGAGATAATAATTTATTGGAGTATAGAGCAACAAGAAAAACAATAGGAGTATATTTTAATGAAGCAAATTTTAATACAAATATAATTCAACTTTACGATAATGATTTAATTTATTTATTTTCGGACGGATATCGAGATCAGATAGGAGGCAAAGAAAATAAAAAGTTTTTAGTTAAACGATTTAGAAAACTGTTATTAGATAATCACAAATTACCAATGAAAGAACAAGAAGAAGTCTTTAATAAAACATTAAAGAACTGGAAAGGAAACAATGAACAAATTGACGATATTACAATTATGGGTATTAAATGGAAAATCTCTTAGATACTGCCCTGAAAACCGTTCAAGGTAATGGTGCAATATAATTGGTAATGTTTAACCCCCGCCAAAAAACTCTGACAAGATTTAACTTTGTCAATTATGAAAAAAAGAACATTCACAAAAAAGCAAAAACTATCCGTTTTAAAAATAAGCACCAAAATAAGAAGTTACAAAAAATCTCGAAAAGTATGGTACTTATACGGTTTAATAAAAATAAAAATATTATCTTTATTTTATCGAATTTTGATTAAATTTACACACTTTCAATATATTGTTTAATCAAACAGATAAAATAAAAAAATGAACTTCGAACTATCCGACGAACAAAAAATGATAAGGCAAACAGTCAGAGACTTTGCCGAAAGAGAAGTAAAACCCCTTGCAAAAGAACTTGACGAAAAAGGACAATTCTCAGAAGAATTAACCAATAAAATGGGAGAACTCGGACTTTTCGGCATGTATTTACCCGAAAAATACGGCGGACAGGGGCTCGACACCCTTTCATATATCATTGCCGTTGAAGAACTCGCAAGAGTTGACAGCTCGCAGGCGGCAACCTTGGCGGCACACAACTCGCTCGGAATTGGTCCTATTTATTACTACGGCACCGAAGAACAAAAAATGAAATACCTGCCGAAACTTTGCACCGGCGAACATCTTTGGGCATTCGGACTTACAGAACCCGACGCCGGAAGCGATTCCAGAGCAACCAAAACAACCGCAAAACTCGAAAACGGAAAATGGATTATCAACGGCTCTAAAATTTTTATAACAAACGGAGCTTCCGATTTATCAGCCGGAGCAACCGTACAAACAGTTTCCGACATAAAAGACGGAAGAAAAGAATTTACGACAATAATTGTCGAAAAAGGAACCCCCGGATTTAACCAAATTCCTATGCACGACAAAATGATGTGGCGAGCATCCGATACCGCCGAACTTTATTTCGACAACTGCGAAGTCCCCGAAGAAAATATACTCGGAGTAAGAGGACAAGGATCCCGAATAATGCTAAGCACCCTCGACAACGGACGGCTCTCGATAGCCGCCATGGGATTGGGCTTGGCACAAGGAGCATTGGAAATGGCAATTCAATATTCAAAAGAAAGAAAACAATTCGGAAAACCAATATCCCGGTTTCAAGCAATATCATTCCGCATTGCCGATATGGCAACAAAGGTAGAACTCGCGAGAACACTCTTATATAAAGCATGTTGGCTTAAAGATGCCGGAAAACCCTTTGCAAAAGAAGCAGCAATGTCAAAATACTACTGTTCCGAAATAGCAAAAGAAGTTACCGACGATGCAGTACAAATTCACGGAGGATACGGACTTATGAAAGACTATCCCGTCGAAAGATTTTATCGAGACCAAAGAATACTGCAAATAGGAGAGGGCACCTCCGAAATACAAAAATTGGTAATAGCTAGAAAAGTATTAAACTAAAAAAAAAATATACAGTCTGAAACTTGTTTTTTAAAAATAAATTTTTTATTTTTATACTAATTAATAATTTTGCCGTTCAAAATTTTTTAAATTCAAATTTTAAAGAAGTAATTCTATGATTAAAATACCCGTTAAAGAAGGCGAAAGCATTGAAAGAGCTTTAAAAAGACTAAAAAGAAAAACCGACAGTACCGGAATAATAAAAGAAGTCAGAAGACGAAAAGAATTTGTAAAACCTTCGGTTCTGAGACGTCAGCAACTCATAAAAGCTCGATACGTAGAACAACTGAAAAGAGAAGCAAACGAATAAACATTACTGATTTGTTTTATATCCGGCTGTCCCGAATAAAAAATAATTCGGGATAGCACCTCTTTTAAAAATGTAAATTCTGTTTTACATTGTTAAACATTTGGCGAATGCATAAGAATAAATTCCTTAAATATTTGGAATACCAAAAAAAATATTCCCCCGAAACAATAACCTCTTATGCGATTGATTTAAATGACTTCTATTCTTTCTGTATAGAAAACAAATACATAAAATCTGAAAACGAAATAATAAACGATTTCAGGATTATAAGAAAATGGGTAGCCGACCTGTCCGAACAAAAACTCTCTCCGCGTTCCGTAAACAGAAAACTGTCAGCACTTAAATCATTCTATAATTTCTTGCAAAAAGAAAATATAATAAACTCAAACCCGGTTCAAAAAATTTCCCGTTTAAAAACAGAAAAAAAACTTCCCGATTTCATTACGGAAGAAAAAATGAACATGCTAACCGAACTTCCCTTATTTACCGACGATTTCGAAGGCATCAGAAATAACCTTATAATAGAAATGCTTTACGGAACGGGAATCAGAAGAGCCGAACTTATAAATCTGTATTTAAAAGACGTAAATACCGAAAAAAAAAATATAAAAGTTACCGGAAAAAGAAACAAACAAAGAATAATACCTTATCCCGAATCCGTTAACGAACTTATACAAAAATATCTGGCTCTGAGAAAAAAAATTAACCCGGAAAACGAATACTTCTTTATTACAAAATCAGGAAAAAAACTGTATCCTAACTTGGTTTACAGAACGGTAAAAAAATACATATCTTACATAAGCACACGAAAAAAAAAGAGCCCCCATACACTAAGACATACATATGCAACACACTTACTTAACAACGGAGCAGACATAAATGCAGTAAAAGAACTGCTCGGACACGCAAATTTATCCGCAACACAAATTTATACACATAACACATTCGAAAAATTAAACCGAATTTATAAACAAGCTCATCCCAGAGCAAAAAAATAAAACACTATGGATATAAATATTAAAACAACAAATTTTGATGCAGATAAAAAATTAATAGAATTTGTAGAACATAAAATTAACAAACTCGATAAATACTTCGACGGTATAATACGCTCCGAAGTAGTACTTAATTTCAACAAATCCAAAAAAAAATATACCGACAACAAAGAAGCAAAAGTAATTCTTGAAGTTCCGGGCAACGATTTATTTGCCGAAAAAGAAGCTGTCACCTTCGAAGAAGCTGTTGATAACGTGATAGATGCACTCGAAAAACAAATCAAAAAACACAAAGGAAAATTAAGAGGTTAAAAAAAAACAAAAAACATTTTGTTTAATAAAAATTTATTCCTTAAATTTGCAACCCGATTTTTGAAGGCAACCGATAAAATCAAAAGTTCTAAAAGGAAATAATTTATCTCTAAAAAAGATAAGAGTTTGCCGATATAGCTCAGTTGGCCAGAGCAGCTGATTTGTAATCAGCCGGTCGGCGGTTCGAATCCGTCTATCGGCTCGTTTTTTTGACTTTTTTAGGGGGGATTCCGGAGCGGTCAAACGGGGCAGACTGTAAATCTGTTGGCACAGCCTTCGGAGGTTCGAATCCTCCTCCCCCCACGGTCAAAAAAGTCAAAAAAACTAATTAAAAAAAGCGGGAGTAGCTCAGTTGGTAGAGCGGCAGCCTTCCAAGCTGCAGGTCGCGGGTTCGAGCCTCGTCTTCCGCTCTTTTTTTTAATCAGCCGATGTAGCTCAGGGGTAGAGCGTTTCCTTGGTAAGGAAGAGGTCATGAGTTCAATTCTCATCATCGGCTCTTTCTCATTTTTAGTGATAAAATTAATTTTTTTTAAAACGAAATATTTTTCAATCACTTTTATATATAATAATAAATAATAATCATGGCTAAAGAAAAATTTGACAGGTCCAAACCGCACGTAAATATCGGTACCATCGGTCACGTCGACCACGGAAAAACAACTTTGACTGCTGCTATTACTTTAGTTTTAAGTAAAAAAGGTTTATCGGAAGTTAAAGATTTTGACTCAATTGATAATGCCCCCGAAGAAAAAGAAAGAGGTATTACAATTAATACGGCTCACGTTGAGTACGAAACTGAAAAAAGACACTATGCCCACGTTGACTGTCCCGGTCACGCAGACTACGTTAAAAACATGGTTACCGGTGCAGCTCAAATGGACGGCGCAATTATAGTTGTTGCAGGAACAGACGGTCCTATGCCGCAAACAAGAGAACACATCTTATTGGCTCGCCAAGTAAACGTTCCCAGAATTGTCGTATTTATCAACAAAGTTGATATGGTGGACGACCCCGAATTATTGGAACTCGTTGAAATGGAAATGAGAGAATTACTCGATTTCTACGAATACGACGGCGAAAACACTCCGGTTATTCTCGGTTCGGCTCTCGGCGCATTAAACGGAGAACCCGAATGGGAAGAAAAAGTTATGGAATTAATGGATGCTGTTGACGAATGGATACCGCTTCCCCCGAGAGACATCGACAAACCTTTCCTTATGCCCGTAGAAGACGTATTCTCTATTACAGGTAGAGGAACCGTTGCAACAGGAAGAATCGAAACAGGTATTATTCACACAGGAGACGAAGTTCAAATTATAGGTCTCGGTGCAGAAAAAATGAAATCAGTTGTTACCGGAGTCGAAATGTTCCGTAAAATTCTCGACGAAGGACAAGCAGGTGATAACGTAGGATTACTTTTAAGAGGTGTTAAAAAAGAAGAAATCAAAAGAGGTATGGTTATAGCACAACCTAACTCTATTACTCCTCACACAAAATTCAAAGCGGAAGTTTACGTATTGAAAAAAGAAGAAGGCGGACGTCACACACCCTTCCATAACAATTACAGACCGCAATTCTACTTAAGAACACTCGACGTTACCGGTGAAATAAAATTACCCGAAGGAACCGAAATGGTTATGCCGGGCGATAACGTAACAATCGAAGTTACACTGATTTATCCGGTAGCTCTCGACAAAGGATTAAGCTTTGCTATTCGCGAAGGAGGCAGAACGGTCGGAGCAGGACAGGTTATTGAAATTATTGAATAAAAACAATAAATTCCTAACTAAAATTAATTCGGTAGTTTAATACTGCCGAATTAATTTATTATCAAACGGGAGTAGCTCAGTTGGTAGAGCATCGGTCTCCAAAACCGAGTGCCGGGAGTTCGAGTCTCTCCTCCCGTGCAAAATTTCAGTTATGAAACTTAAAGGATATTTAAAAGAATCATATACGGAGTTGGTAAAAAAAGTAACTTGGCCATCATGGTCAGAATTACAAAACAGTGCCATAGTCGTAATGATTGCATCATTTATTATAGCTGTTGTGGTATATCTTATGGATATATCATTCAGTTTTATAATGGAACAAATTTATAAGTTGGTTTGAGGATATGAGCGAAGCAGCAGACAAGATACCTAAATGGTATGTGCTTAGAGCAATAGGAGGAAAGGAAAAAAAAGTGAAAAGCTACATAGAAAGCGAAATTTCACGCCTTAACCTTCAAGACTATATTACTCAGATAATTATCCCTACTGAAAAAGTTTACCAAGTTAGAAACGGTAAAAAAATCAGCAGAGAAAGAAACTATTTTCCGGGTTATGTATTCGTTGAAGCAATATTAGTCGGAGAAATACCGCATATATTAAAAAACGTCCCGAATGTAATAAGTTTCCTCAGCGAAACAAGAGGAGGAGACCCGGTACCCTTACGACAAGCAGAAGTAAACAGAATGCTTGGCAAAGTTGACGAATTACTCGAATCCGAAGAACTGAACGAAATACCCTACTTCGTAGGAGAAAATGTAAAAGTAACCGACGGACCTTTTAACGGGTTTACCGGAGTTATAGAAGAGGTTAACGAAGAAAAAAAGAAACTGAAAGTAATGGTGAAAATTTTCGGTCGAAAAACACCTCTCGAATTAAGTTTTATGCAAGTAGAAAAAGAATAGCTGTTACGTTATATTAAATGCTTCCAAATTTTAATACTTTCAAAAAGAAAGAAAATGGCTAAAGAAGTTACAAAAGTTGTTAAATTACAAATCAAAGGAGGAGCCGCAAACCCCTCACCTCCGGTTGGTCCCGCTCTCGGTGCCGCAGGCGTTAATATTATGGAATTCTGTAAACAATTCAACGCCCGTACACAAGACAAAGCAGGACAGGTAATCCCGGTGGAGATTTCGGTTTACAAAGACAAAACCTTTGATTTTGTTACAAAAACTTCACCCGCTGCAGTCCAACTGTTACAAGCAGCAAAAATAAAGTCAGGTTCAAGCGAATCTAACAGAATTAAAGTTGCAACCGTAACATGGGACCAAATCAGACAAATTGCCGAAGATAAAATGGCCGACTTAAATGCCTTTAAAATTGAATCGGCAATGAAAATGATTGCAGGAACGGCTAGAAGTATGGGAATCGTAGTTAAAGGCGACTTTCCCGGTTAAGATGAATTATTTAATCTTCCAAACGAGATGGCAAGAATAACTAAAAATGCAAAACTGGCTTTATCAAAAATTGATAAAGATAAAAAGTACTCATTGTCAGAAGCTGCAGCTTTGGTAAAAGACATTTCAACTACTAAGTTTGATTCATCTGTAGATATTGACGTAAAACTCGGTGTAGATCCGCGAAAAGCGGACCAAATGGTTAGAGGAACGGTTTCTCTGCCGCACGGAACGGGAAAAGACGTAAAAGTCTTGGTTTTGTGTACACCCGACAAAGAAGAAGAAGCAAAATCTGCAGGTGCCGATTACGTCGGTTTAGATGAATATGTTGAAAAAATTAAAGGCGGCTGGACTGATATAGACGTTGTGGTGGCAACACCCTCGGTAATGGGTAAAGTAGGTCCGTTAGGACGAATACTCGGCCCCAGAGGGCTTATGCCTAACCCGAAAATCGGAACCGTTACAATGGATGTGGCTAATACGGTAAAAGAACTGAAACAAGGTAAAATAGACTTTAAAGTCGATAAATACGGAATAGTTCATTCCGCAATCGGCAAAGTCTCTTTCGATGCTTCAAAAATTGCCGAAAATGCTAAAGAATTTTTAAAAACTGTTTTAAAACTTCGACCGGCATCCGCAAAAGGATCCTACATACAAAGTATATATATGTCCGGAACAATGAGTCCGAGTATCAGAATAGACGAGAAATCAGTTATTTCTGAGAATTAAAAAATTTCAAATAATCTGATTATGACACGTGAAGAAAAAAACAGGGTAATAGATGTGCTGACTGACAAAATCAACAAAGCATCTCACATATACATCACGGATTCGCTCGGATTAAACGCCGGCGATACAGTAGAACTGAGAAAACAATGCTATAAAAACGAAATTGAGTTAGTCGTTGCTAAAAATACCTTGTTAAAAAAAGCTATCGAAAAGTCCGAAAAAGACTTATCAGAATTGTTTGAAGCACTGAAAGGACAAACAGCCGTTATGTTTTCCGAAGTAGGAAACAAACCCGCAAAACTCATAAAAGACTTCAGAAAGAAAAAAAACCTCGAAAAACCCCTTTTCAAAGGAGCTTACGTCGAAGAAGGATTCTATCTCGGAGAAGAACAATTAGACGTTCTTGTCTCTATTAAGTCTAAAGAAGAACTCGTTGCGGATATTATCGGACTGTTACAATCACCTGTCCAAAACGTGCTTTCGGCATTACAATCAGGAGGTAATACACTCACGGGTGTATTAAAAACTCTTGAAGAAAAAAATAATTAAAAAAGTAAATTAAAACTGGTTTAAAATTTAATAAAATGGCAAACATTAAAGATTTTGCAGAGCAATTAGTAAACTTAACTGTAAAAGAAGTTAAAGAATTAGCAGATATTCTTAAAGACGAATACGGCATTGAACCGGCAGCAGCTCCTGTTGCGGTAGCAGCCGCAGGCGGTGCTGCAGACGGCGGCGCAGCAGAAGAAAAAACATCTTTCGATGTAATTCTTAAATCAGCAGGTTCGGCTAAATTAAAAGTTGTTAAAAAAGTTAAAGAATTAACAAGTGCCGGATTAAAAGAAGCTAAAGAAATAGTTGACGGTGCACCTTCTGTTATAAAAGAAGGCGTTTCTAAAGAAGAAGCCGAAGCTTTAAAATCGGAATTAGAAGCCGAAGGTGCCGAAGTAGAACTGAAATAACATACTTTTTCGGTTTTTGCAGGTTTAGAGTTAATGAAATTTAACTCTAAACCTTTTATTGTAATTAGTAAACAATTATTAAATCTTTATTGCTGATGACATCTTCCAACCAAAGAATAAATTTCTCTTCTACAGGTCAAAGCCTTGATTATCCTGACTTCCTCGAAATTCAACTGAAATCGTTTCAAGAATTTTTTCAACTTAATTCAACTTACGAGGAAAGAAAAAAAGAAGGTCTCTATAAAGTCTTTACCGATAATTTCCCGATAACGGATACAAGAAACAATTTTGTTCTCGAATTTTTAGACTATACGCTCGACCCGCCGAGATATTCCATAGACGAATGCCTCGAAAGAGGACTTACATACAGTCTGCCGTTCAGAGCAAAACTGAAACTCTATTGCACCGACCCGGAGCACGAAGACTTCGATACGGTTATACAAGACGTATATCTCGACCAAATACCGTATATGACACCGAAAGGAACATTCATCATAAACGGAGCGGAAAGAGCAATAGTATCACAATTACACCGTTCACCCGGAGTATTTTTCAGCCAAAGTTTGCATGCTAACGGCTCTAAATTATACTCCGCAAGAATAATCCCTTTCAAAGGCTCTTGGATAGAATTTGCCACAGACATCAACAACGTAATGCATGCATACATCGACAGAAAGAAAAAACTGCCGGTTACAACCTTATTAAGAGCAATAGGATATGAAAGCGATAAAGAAATTCTTGAAATTTTTGACCTCGCCGACGAAATAAAAGTTACAAAAGCCGCTTTAAAAGAATCTGTAGGCAAAAAATTAGCGGCAAGAGTACTTAAATCTTGGGTAGAAGACTTTGTCGACGAAGACACGGGAGAAGTCGTCTCAATCGAACGAAACGAAGTTATTATCGACAGAGAAACAGTGCTGGAAGAAGAACATATCGATCAAATAATCGACTCCGGAGCAAAAACAATTCTTCTGCACAAAGAAACCTCAAGCCCTATAGATTACGCATTAATATACAGCACTCTGCAAAAAGACCCGTGTAACTCCGAAAAAGAAGCCGTACTCTACATATACAGACAACTTAGAAGCGCAGAACCCCCCGATGAATCCACGGCAAGAGAAGTAATCGAAAACTTATTCTTTTCCGACAAACGATACGACTTAGGTGATGTCGGAAGATATAAAATGAATAAAAAACTCGGTCTTAATATACCCCAAGAAACAAGAATATTAACCAAAGAAGATATCACGGCAATTATCAAATACCTCATTGAATTAATTAATTCTAAAATTGATGTTGACGATATAGACCACTTAAGTAACCGTAGAGTAAGAACCGTAGGCGAACAACTCGCAAACCAATTCGGAGTAGGTCTTGCAAGAATGGCAAGAACCATCAGAGAAAGAATGAATGTGAGAGACAACGAAGTATTTACACCGATAGATTTAATAAACGCAAAAACACTGTCTTCGGTTATTAACTCCTTCTTCGGAACAAACCAACTTTCGCAATTCCTCGACCAAACAAACCCTCTGGCCGAAATGACACACAAAAGAAGAATGTCGGCACTCGGTCCCGGAGGTCTCTCCAGAGAAAGAGCAGGATTCGAAGTTCGCGACGTTCACTATACTCATTACGGAAGACTTTGCCCCATTGAAACTCCCGAAGGTCCTAATATCGGATTAATATCCTCTTTATGCGTATATGCAAAAATTAACGACCTCGGATTTATTGAAACTCCATACCGGAAAGTAAAAACCGGAAAAGTCGATATTACCGAAAACGGAGTCGTATATCTAAGTGCCGAAGAAGAAGACAATAAAATAATCGGACAAGCAAATTCCAACTTCGACGAAAACGGCGAACTCTTAACCGATAAAGTAAAAGCAAGATCACAAGGTGATTTCCCGTATATCGAAAAAGAAAAACTCGATTATATGGACGTTGCACCTAACCAAATAGCATCAATAGCAGCATCACTCATTCCTTTCCTCGAACACAACGACGCAAACAGAGCATTGATGGGATCAAACATGATGCGTCAGGCAGTTCCGCTTATAACATGCGAAGCTCCTATAGTCGGAACAGGAATAGAACCTATCGTTGTCAGAGACGGACGAAACCAAATATTTGCAGAAGGCGACGGAGTAGTAGAATATGTTGATGCCGACGAAATAGTCGTAAGATATTCAAGAAGCGAAGAAGAAAAATTCGTCAGTTTCGAAGAAGATACCGTAAGATATAAATTACCAAAATTCAGAAAAACAAACCAAAACACAACGGTAAATCTTATACCGGTAGTCCGAAAAGGCGATAAAGTAACCAAAGGACAAATTTTAACCGACGGATACTCAACCGAAAACGCCGAACTCGCACTCGGTAAAAACCTGAAAGTCGCTTTCATGCCTTGGAAAGGATATAACTTCGAAGATGCTATAGTAATATCGGAAAGAGTTGTAAGAGAAGACATATTTACATCTATACACGTAGAAGAACACGTATTGCAAGTGCGTGATACAAAACGAGGTATGGAAGAACTTACCCCGGACATTCCAAACGTGAGCGAAGAAGCCACTAGACAATTAGACGAAAACGGAATGATAAGAATAGGCGCACACGTAAAACCGGGCGATATTCTTATAGGTAAAATTACACCCAAAGGAGAGTCTGACCCCTCTCCCGAAGAAAAACTTTTACGAGCAATATTCGGAGATAAAGCCGGCGACGTTAAAGATGCATCGCTTAAAGCATCTCCGTCTCTAAAAGGAGTTGTTATAGACAAAAAACTTTTCTCGCGCTCAATGAAAAGTAAAAAAGTTAAAAATGCAGAAAAACCTTTGCTCGAAAAAATAGACTTCGAACAAGAACGAGAACTTTCGCAATTAAACGAAAAATTAGTCGATAAACTCTTTGTACTCGTAAACGGAAAAACATCACAAGGCGTTTACGACTTTTTAAATGCCGAAATCATTCCTAAAGGAAAAAAATTTGCCCTTAAAAAATTAAAAGAAATAGATTATCTGTCGATTAATCCCGTTGATTGGACTACCGACGAAAAAACAAACAAACTTATAGAACGCCTGCTTCATAACTATATAATAAAATACAAAACAATACAAGGCAAATATAAACGTAAAAAATACAGTATTACCGTAGGAGACGAATTACCTATAGGAATATTGCAACTGGCAAAAGTTTATATAGCCAAAAAACGTAAAATAAAAGTAGGAGATAAAATGGCGGGACGTCACGGAAATAAAGGTATTGTGGCTCGTATAGTAAGAGACGAAGATATGCCTTTCCTCGAAGACGGAACCCCCGTTGATATAGTTCTTAACCCCTTAGGCGTACCGTCGCGTATGAACCTCGGACAAATATACGAAACCGTTCTCGGATGGGCGGGAATGAAACTCGGAGTTAAATTCTTTACACCGATTTTCGACGGCGCTTCAATTGACGATATTAACGAACAAACAGATAAAGCAGGTTTGCCGAGATACGGAAAAACATATCTGTATGACGGAGGAACAGGGCAAAAATTCCATCAACCTGCTACGGTGGGAGTTATATACATGCTCAAATTAGGTCACATGGTTGACGATAAAATGCATGCACGTTCAATAGGACCTTACTCTCTGATAACACAACAACCGCTCGGAGGTAAAGCCCAATTCGGAGGTCAGCGTTTCGGAGAAATGGAAGTATGGGCTCTCGAAGCATACGGAGCATCTAATATACTTCAAGAAATGCTTACCATAAAATCCGACGATGTAGTAGGAAGAGCAAAAGCATACGAAGCGATTGTAAAAGGAAAAACTCTGCCCAAACCGGGAGTACCCGAATCGTTTAAAGTTATTTTGCACGAACTCAGAGGTTTATGTTTACGCATTGGTTTAGAATAAACACTTGCGAATTATAAATTACAATTAAATTATAATTACATTCTATTTAAAATAAAAATATGGCTTTCAGACAAAAAAACAATACTGAAAATGATTTTTCAAAAGTTGTCATTAGTTTAGCTTCTCCCGAAGAAATTCTCGAACATTCATTCGGCGAAGTCCTAAAACCTGAAACAATTAATTACAGAACATATAAACCCGAGCGGGACGGGCTGTTTTGCGAGAGAATATTCGGTCCCGTTAAAGATTATGAATGTCATTGCGGAAAATATAAAAGAATACGTTACAAAGGAATTGTATGCGACAGATGCGGTGTCGAAGTAACCGAAAAAAAAGTAAGAAGAGAAAGAACCGGACACATATCTTTAGTCGTACCCGTGGTACATTTGTGGTATTTCAGATCATTACCCAATAAATTGGGATACCTGCTCGGTATTCCGACTAAAAAACTTAACTCAATTATTTATTACGAAAAATATGTCGTTATACAACCCGGAGTAAAACAGGAAGACGGTATAAACCATATGGATTTTCTTTCGGAAGAAGAATACATCGAAATAATTGACTCTTTACCGAAAGACAATCACCTGCTGCCTGACGAAGACCCGAATAAATTTATAGCCAAAATGGGTGCCGAAGCAATCGAAGACTTGCTGAAAAGAATCGATTTGGAAAAATTGGCAACCGAACTGAGAATAGCTGCAAACACCGAAACTTCTCAACAACGTAAAAACCAAGCGCTTAAAAGACTTAATGTCGTAAATGCACTTAACGCATCAAAACACATTAACAAACCGGAGTGGATGATTGTTAAAGTTCTGCCGGTTATACCGCCCGAATTAAGACCTTTAGTTCCGCTTGACGGAGGACGATTTGCAACATCCGATCTAAACGATTTATATCGAAGAGTTATAATAAGAAATAATCGTCTTAAAAGACTTATAGAAATTAAAGCTCCGGAAGTTATCCTGAGAAACGAAAAAAGGATGCTTCAAGAAGCGGTAGATTCTTTATTCGATAATTCGCGTAAATCAAGCGCAGTAACAACCGAAGCAAACAGACCTTTAAAATCATTAAGCGACAGCTTAAAAGGAAAACAAGGTCGTTTCAGACAAAATCTTCTCGGTAAAAGAGTTGATTACTCGGCACGTTCGGTTATTGTTGTCGGTCCGGAATTAAAACTTCACGAATGCGGTATCCCGAAAGAAATGGCGGCAGAACTCTATAAGCCGTTTATTATCAGAAAACTTATAGAAAGAGGAATCGTAAAAACCGTTAAATCGGCCAAAAAAATTGTTGACAGAAGAGATGCCGTTGTTTGGGATATTCTCGAAAACATCTTAAAAGGACATCCCGTATTACTCAACCGTGCACCTACTTTGCACAAACTCGGTATTCAGGCATTCCAACCCAAACTGATAGAAGGAAAAGCAATTCAACTGCATCCTTTGGTATGTACCGGATTTAACGCCGACTTCGACGGAGACCAAATGGCGGTGCATTTACCGCTCGGAAACGATGCCATACTCGAAGCTCAAGTTTTGATGCTCGCATCGCACAACATACTTAACCCCGCAAACGGAGCACCGATTACAGTACCTTCGCAAGACATGGTACTCGGATTATATTACCTTACTAAAGCAAAAAAATCAACCGAAAAAAATAAGGTTAAAGGAGCGGGACTCACTTTTTACTCTCCGGAAGAAGTTAAAATAGCTTTAAACGAAGGTAAAGTGGATATGCACGCCGAAGTTAAAGTTCTTATTAACGACGAAATAATCGATACAACGGTAGGACGTGTAATATTCAATCAATATGTTCCGGAAGAAGTAGGATACATTAACGAATTGCTTACAAAAAAATCTTTAAGAAACATTATAGGAAAAATTATAAAAGTTTGCGGAACCTCAAAAACCGCAAAATTCCTTGATGCCATTAAAGACTTAGGATATAAAACGGCTTTCGAAGGCGGCTTGTCATTTAATTTGGACGACGTTATAATCCCCGAAATTAAACAAGAACTGGTGGAAGAAGGATACCGTCAGGTAGAAGAAGTTATGAATAACTTTAATATGGGATTTATTGCCAACAACGAAAGATATAACCAGATTATCGACATCTGGACTCATACCAACGCACGCCTTACCGAACAGGTAATGAAAGTTATCAGCCAAGATAAAGACGGATTTAACTCTGTATTTATGATGCTAGACTCCGGAGCAAGGGGTTCGAGAGAACAAATTCGTCAGCTCTCGGGAATGAGAGGTTTGATGGCTAAACCGCAAAAATCCGGAGCAACTACCGGGCAAATTATCGAAAACCCGATTTTATCAAACTTTAAAGAAGGACTTTCGGTGTTGGAATACTTCGTATCAACCCACGGTGCTCGTAAAGGTTTGGCAGATACGGCGTTAAAAACCGCCGATGCCGGATATTTAACTCGTCGTCTGGTCGATGTTGCTCAAGATGTGGTGATAACCGAAGAAGATTGCGGAACATTAAGAGGTTTGGAAGCTACAACAATAATGAATAAAGATGATGTGGTAGAATCGCTTTACGACCGTATTCTCGGACGTACCGCAGTCCATAACATTTATCATCCCAACGATAATCATTTGATTGTCGCCGCAGGAGAAGAAATTACCGAAGAAATAGCCGAAGAAATTGAGAACTCTCCCATAGAACGTGTAGAAATACGTTCGGTATTAACATGCGAAACACGTCACGGAGTTTGTGCAAAATGCTACGGAAGAAACTTATCAACCGGCAGAATGGTTGAAAAAGGAGAAGCCATAGGCGTTATAGCGGCACAATCAATCGGAGAACCGGGTACACAGCTTACTCTTAGAACATTCCACGTAGGAGGGGTTGCAGGAGGTGCCGTATCCGAAAACAGTATATCGGCTAAATATGACGGTGTATGCGAATTTGAAGAATTAAGAACGGTTGAAGCGGAGAAAAACGGCGAGAAATTTAATATTGTAGTAAGCCGTATGACCGAAATGAAAGTATTCGACAAAAATACGGGCATTCAACTTACAAGCTACTCAATACCTTACGGCTCTAAATTATACGTAAAACCGGGCGAAATTAAAAAAGGCACTTTAATTTGCGAATGGGATCCTTTTAACGCTTTAATTATTTCCGAATTTTCAGGTAAAGTTGAATTAAGAAATCTTAAAGAAGGAGTTACTTATAAAATAGAGAAAGACGAACAAACAAACTTTATAGAAAAAGTTATTATCGAAACTAAAGATAAACGAAAAAATCCGGAAATTACGATACTCGATAAAGACGGAAAAGATTTAATAACTTACAACCTGCCTGCAGGCGCACACTTATCGGTAGAAGACGGCGACGAGATAAAACAAGGAGATACAATTGCAAAAATACCGAGAACGGCAGGTAAAGCCGGCGATATTACCGGAGGTTTGCCGAGAGTAACAGAGCTTGTAGAAGCTCGAAACCCGTCTAACCCGGCAACTGTTGCCGAAATTGACGGTATAATATCTTTCGACAAAGTTAAAAGAGGTAAAAAAGCCGTTATTATTACGTCTAAAACAGGCGAAACCAAGAAATATTACATCTCTCTGTCTAAGCAAATTTTAGTTCAACCCGGCGATTTTGTTAAAGCGGGAACACCTCTGTCAGACGGAGCAATTACTCCGGACGATATTTTGGACATAAAAGGTGCAACCAAAGTTCAGGAACACATCGTTAACGAAGTACAGGAAGTATATCGTTTGCAAGGCGTGAAAATTAACGATAAGCACTTTGAAGTTATCGTAAGACAGATGATGAAAAAAGTTGAGATTGAAGATACCGGCGATACAATTTTCCGTGAAAAAGAAATTGTCGATAAATGGGATTTTATTGACGAAAACGATAAAATTTACGGAATGAAAGTTATAGAAGATGCCGGAGATTCTCAAAATTATAAAGTAGGGGAGATTATTTCTAACCGTCAGTTAAGGAACGAAAATTCCATGCTGAAACGAAAAGATTTAAAACAAATGGTGGCAAGAGATGCCGTTCAGGCAACATCAAGACCCGTGTTGCAGGGTATTACAAAAGCATCTCTCGGAACCAAAAGTTTTCTTTCTTCGGCTTCGTTCCAAGAAACGACCAAAGTACTCAATATGGCTGCAATTTCCGGAAAAGTCGATTATTTACGCGGCTTAAAAGAAAATGTTATCGTAGGGCATAAAATACCTGCAGGTACCGGAATGCGGGAATACGAAAATATTATCGTAGGTTCGAAAGAGGAAATGGATAAACTGATTGAAGATAAAAAATCGGAATAATATCCGTATTTTCTAAAAAATAATAATAAACGGGAAAGGTCGGGTCGAAAGATTTGACCTTTTCTTTGATAAACATTAGAATTATGGAAGATAAAAAAAAGGACAAACAAGGAGGTTTAAATATCGAATTATCGGAAGAAGTTGCACAGGGGATATATGCAAATTTGGCTGTTATATCGCATTCGGGCTCTGAGTTTATAATTGATTTTGTAAGAATGTTGCCCGGAGTTCCGAAAGCACCGGTAAAATCAAGAATTATTTTATCGCCCGATAATGCCAAACGGCTGCTTAAAGCTTTATCTGACAATTTGCGAAAATACGAGCAGGTTTTCGGAGAAATTAAAGAAAATAAAGGACCGCAAATACCAATGAATTTCGGAGGTCCTGCGGCTAAGGCATAAAATAAACCGTTGATTTGCTTAGTGTGTCGAAATCAGGTTATTAAAGTTGAGTTCGCTTACGTTAAGATTTTCTTTGTTAAGCAAAGTTCTTGAATCTCTGATATACAGCATCATCTTTTCGTAATCGGCGGAATTTTTAAAGAATGTTTTTTTGTTTTCGTAATCGGCGGCAGGCAAGATAAAATAATAATACAAACCGTTTGCCCGCGGTTTTTTGTAAACCCAAGTTAAGATGTAATTGCTTGTGTCGATGAAAGTTTTGCCGTTTTCTTTTTTCAGGACAATTTGTGCCATTACGCCGCCGTCGGTTTTTGTTTTTCGTTGGTTCGATACGAAGTTTCCGAGCGAATAAGCGACAAAATGTTCTTTTATACTGTCGTTTCCGGGTAAATACATCATTTTTTGTATTACGTGCGGGTGCGAACCGATGATAATATCCGCTCCTTTGTCAAATAAAAAAGATACCAAATCTGTTTGTGCTTTATTCGGGTGCGATTGATATTCACTGCCGAAATGCAAAACAATAATCAGCTTATCCAAACTGTCTTTTTTTGCACCGGCAATATCAGTATGCATAACAGCCGTATCAATTAAATTTACGACGGCAGGTTTCGGAACCGGAATGCCGTTGGTGCCGTAGGTATAATTTAAAATACCGACCTTTATGTTGTTTTTTTCAAGAATAATCAAATTTGTCGTATCTCGCGCTTCCTTATTTTTAAAAGTTCCGGTATGTAAAATTCGTAAAGTGTCCAATATGTCGATAGTGCGGTTTAATCCTTGCAAACGCCTGTCAACGCAATGATTGTTTGCCGTAACAAAAAGGTCGATGCCGGCATTTTTTCCGGCTTGTGCCAATGCATCGGGCGAGCTGAATTGCGGATAACCTTTGTAAACCGGACCTGCAAGCGTAACTTCGAGGTTTGCAATCGTAAAGTCGGGTTCGCTCATTATATTTTTTATGTAATAAAAAACCGTATCGTAGTTGTATTTTTTTGTTTTAGGATTATATGCCGAGCGAATTTGCGGACCGTGTCCCATTATGTCGCCGATAAACAACATACTTACGGTATTTTGCGTACTGTCTGTTTTTGCGGTATCGTTTATGCATATATTTACCGAATCTTTAAGAGTGTTTATACTGTCGGGTTGTGCGTTTATGCTCGCATTAAAAATAATAAGCAGACTTATGGTAATCGTTATTTTCATTTTTTAATTTTATTCTCGGTAAAGATAATTTTTATTTGTTTTTCTTTTTTCCTTCAATAAATTCCTCTATTTGCAAGCTGTTCATATAAATATTGTCGTGATGACCGAGGAAATTTTCGGCATTCGTGTTTTTACGGCTTACGGCGGTATCTATGCTCGGCAGGTACGGTTTTATGTCAATTACGGGAGTTCCGTCGAAAGCATCCGCATGGTTTATATACAGTTTATTTTCTATAATTCGTTCGAGTTTTACGAGCGACAGTCCCAGCGGGTTGGGTCTTCGCGGGCTGCGGGTGGCAAAAACGCCGAAAACGTGTTCGCTATCAGGCGGATTTACTTTATTGTCCCAAGAATCCGCTTTGTCGAAATGAAACAATACCCAAATATATTCGAACGACGACAGATAGTCGAGAGCATCTTTAAATTCTTCGTTTAAGACGATAACGCCTCTTGCGTTTTCGAGCAGTTTGCCTTGCCTCGGGGCTCCGCTTTTTTTGTTAAATTCGGTTTCGAATATTCCTATCGGTTTGTATGTTATCATTTTTACGGTATTATTTTTCAGCAAATTCGCGGCAATTGTTCGCCTACCGGCATTTGAACAACTCTTTTTCCTCCTATGCCGCTTGATATTAAAACTTTTTGCGGGTGTTCTTTTGTAACTTCACCTATTATTGCCGCATTTGCGGCATCTTTGTTTTGTCTTAACGTTTCAGTTATTTCTTCGGCAATATCGGTATCGGCAAATGTAACGAATATGCCTTCGTTTGCGGAGTATAAGGGGTCTAACCCGAGTATTTCGCATGCGGCTTTTACTTGCGGGTCAATCGGTAAATCTTTTTCGGAGAGCTCTATGCCGAGATTTGTTTCTTCGGCTATTTCGTTAAGTATGCCTGCAACTCCGCTTCTTGTGGGGTCTCTGAAAAGATGTATTTTTTTGCCGTATTTGTCGAGAAGTTTTTCGGTAAGTTTATTAAGATTTCTAGTATCGCTTTTTATGTCTGTTTCGAATTCAAGACCTTTTCTTACGGAAAGTATTGCTATGCCGTGAGTTGCTATATTGTTGCTGATTATTATTTTGTCGCCCGGTTTAATGTTTTTTGTATCTATGTCGGCTTCGGGGTGCATTTTTCCGAACCCGGTGGTGTTTATGAATATTTTGTCGCCTTTGCCTCTGTCAACTACTTTTGTATCGCCGGTAATTATTTTAATGCCCGCTTTTTCGGATGCATATTTTATAGAGACGAGAATATCCCAAAATTCGGTCATTTTAAGACCTTCTTCGATAATGAAACTTAACGAAAGATATTCGGGTACGGCTCCGCACATTGCTACGTCGTTTACGGTTCCGTTTACGGCAAGTTCGCCTATGTCGCCTCCGGGAAAGAATATCGGAGATATTACGAAACTGTCGGTTGATACGGCAATTTTTCCGTTTGCGGAGAATATTGCACCGTCGTGTTTTTTGTTTAGCTTGTCGTTTTTGAGCAGGTCAAAAACACCGGTATCGAGTAATTTTCCGGTTAATAATCCTCCGCTTCCGTGTGCAAGTGTTATAATGTCGAAATCCGTTTTGGGCATCGGGCATTGCAATCTGAATTTACTTTTTTCCATTTATGTTATATTTTTTTGAACATGTTTTGAAAGTTAAAATATGCGGCACAAGCTCCTTCGGAGCTTACCATAGGCGCACCCGCCGGGTTTATCGGCGTGCATTCTTTTCCGAAAAGCGGGCATTCGAAAGGTTTTTTTATGCCTTTCATTATTTCTCCGGCAATGCATTTTCCCGAGTCTTTTATTTTGTCTGTTTTTATTTCGAATTTTATTTCGGCATCGTATTTTTTGTATTTTTCGCGTATTTTATATCCGCTGTCTTTTATCGTGCCTATTCCTCGCCACATTCTGTCGCTTATTTCGAAAACTTCGGAAATTATTTTTTGTGCTTGTATGTTTCCTTTTTCGGTTACCATGCGTTTATATTGATTTTCGACTTCGTAACGCCCTTCTTCGAGTTGTTTTACGGCTGCCGAAATTCCGAGCAGTAAATCCAAAGGTTCGAATCCTGTAACCACTACGGGCAGTTTGTATTTTTCGGCAAGCGGGATATATTCCCAATATCCCATAACCGAGCATACGTGTCCGGCGGCGAGAAATGCGTCTATTTTGCTTTCCGGGTCTTCGGCAAGTGCCGTTATTGCGGGCGGTACCAATACGTGTGAGGTCAGTATCGAGTAGTTGTTAAGTCCGATTTTATCGGCTTGTATTACCGACAGGGCATTAGCCGGTGCGGTTGTTTCGAATCCCACGGCAAAAAATACGACTTCTTTGTCGGGGTTTTGTTTTGCAATGTTTACGGCTTCATTAGGCGAATATAATATTCTTACGTCGGCACCTTCGGCTTTTATTTCCGAAAGACTTTTTTTACTTCCGGGAACTCTTACCATATCTCCGAAACTGCACATTATAACTTTTTCTTTTTCGGCAAGATATACGGCTTTGTCGATAAGTTCGACGGGAGTAACGCAAACCGGACATCCGGGTCCGTGGAGCATTGTAATTTCTTCGGGTAATACGTTTAGTATTCCGTTTTTAATTAAACTGTGAGTTTGTCCTCCGCAAACTTCCATTATTTTCCGCGGACGCGTAACCGTTCTTTTTATTTCTTCGAGTATTTTAAGAGCTTTTTCGGGGTTTCTGTATTCGGTAAGGTATTTCATGGATATAATTTTGATACAAAAATATTAAAATCATTGCATTAAAGTCAGTCCGGCGTAAATTAATTGTCCGAACGGGATGTTTTCGTCGTTCGGAGAAAATTCTTCATTAAAAAAGAGAGTATAATCTTTTTGCATAAAATCGATAATCATATCGACAAGCAAGGCATTTTGAAAAACACCGCCGCCGAAAGCAATTTTTTCGGTATTTGTTTTTTTTGCGATATTAATGACGTATTTTACGAGAGTAAGGTGAAATTTTGCCGCCGTATATTTTTTATCGGTATTTTGTTTTATGTCTTCGATTATTTTTTCGATAATGTATGTTGAAAAATTTTCGGGTATTTCGTTGTCTTTAATGTATGCTTCATCAAGCGTTATTTTGTGCGAACCGTAATATTCGGCGGCTTGTTCTTCGAGCATTACGGATGCGTGTGCTTCGAACAGATGTTTGTCGATATTAAGAATAAGCGATGCCGCCGCATCGAACAGTCGTCCGACACTTGTGCTTTTGAGTTTGTTTTCGAATAAAAGCTTTTTATATACTGCATATTCTTGTGTCGTAAATTTGGGTTTCAGAAGTTTTTCGGCTTTTTTAAGTTTACCGGCTGTCGCGAGTGCCGATATTCGCGGTTCTTTTACCATTTTATCGCCGAGTATGAAATCGAATTCGCCTGTTGATGCCGTGCGTTTCATTTTTTTGTTTTCGTAAATAAAAAATTCTCCGCCCCAAATATTTCCGTCATCTCCGAGTCCTGTTCCGTCCCATATAACTCCGAGTATTTTTTCGTCGGATTCGGTAAGCGAATGTTCGCCGAGCAGCGAATAAAAATGTGCTTTGTGATGTTGAAGGTAAAGAATTTCGGCATTGTTTTCGGATGCTTCTTTTTCTGCAAACCGGCTTGAAAAATAATCGGGGTGTTTATCGGCAATAATAATTTCGGGTTTGAATTTAAGAATTTCTTTAAGCCGGTTGTATGTTGTTTCGTAATTTATGCAAGTTTCGTAATTCTCGGTATTGCCGAGATATTGGCTTACGTAAATATTTTTTTGCGAGAACAGGGCAAATGTGCTTTTCATCATTGAGCCCGCGGCAAATACGGATTTGTCCGGAATTTTTATTTCGGGATTTATATATACGGGGGCTTTTCCTCGCGAACGTCTCAGTGTTATTTTTTGTTTGTTTTTTTCGGTGAATTTAACTACTCCGTCGTCTTGCGGTATTGTAATGTCTCTGTTGTTAAGAAGAATTATGTCGGCAATTCCGGATAATTTGTTTACGGCGTCGGTATTATCGTAAATAATTGTGGAGTTGCTTATGTTTCCGCTGGTTGCGATAACGGGATTTTTAAATTTTTTCAGAAGAATTTCGAATAAAGGCGTGTAAGGGAGCATTATTCCGGATCGACTCAAATCTTTGTTAATCAAGTTAAAACACAATTTATTGCCGGGTTTGTCTTTTATTTTAAGAAGCACAATAGGAGCGTGTATGTCGAGCAGTTCTTTTTTTTCTGTTTCAGATAAAAAGACGTCTTTTTTTACGGTTTTCGTATCGGGATACATTAAAGCAAAGGGTTTTACGGGTCTGTTTTTTCGTTTTCGCAGTTTTGCGATTGCTTCGGGGTTTGATGCGTCGCAAGTAAGCAGAAAACCGCCTATTCCTTTAACGGCAATTATTTTTCCTTCTTTCCATTTTTTTGCGATGTATTGTAAATCGGTAAAATCGTCGGTCAGTTTTGCGTTTTCGTAAAGTTGCATTTCTATTTTACAGTCGGGGCACGAATTTGTCTGCGAAAAGTGTCTTCTTTCGAGCGGGTTGTTGTATTCGTCTTCGCAAATTTTGCACATTTTAAATTTTGCCATGGTTGTGTGCGGTCTGTCGTAAGGCAGTTGTGTTATTATGGAATATCGCGGACCGCAGTTTGTGCATGTAATAAAAGGGTATTGGAAGCGTCTGTTTTCGGGGTCGTTAAGTTCGTTTTTGCATTCGTTACACATTGCTACATCCGGTGTAACGGGCAGGTTTATTTTTTCGGCACCGGAGCTTTCCGTTATTTTAAATTGCGTAAATATTTCGGATGTTTTAATTTCGGTTATGTTATGCGATGTTATTTCAGCAAGCGGAGGCAGGTTGTTTAAAATGTAGTCGAGAAATGCTTCTGCATCTTTTCTGTCGGAGTTTATTTTTATATGCACTCCGTCTGCCGTATTTTTTACTGTTCCTTTGAGATTATGATTTATTGCCGAGCGATAAACAAAAGGTCTGAATCCTACGCCTTGCACAATTCCCCGTATATGTATATGGAAAGTTTTTACGGTCATGTGTTTTTACTGCAAAGATAAGAATGTTGTAAGAATAAATGTTGTTCAGGATGTTTGGTTGTCAGGATTTTTTTCGATTATTTTTATTTTATCGAGTATGTTTTTAATTCGTTTTACTGCTTCGGGAATACTTTTTTGAATTTCTTCGGTAAGTTCCGTTGTCATAGGAATCATTTCTTTGATGCTTATTGTAAGGAGTATTATTTCGGGAAGTTCTCCTTTAAATTCCAGAGCATCTATCATGTCTTTAAGTCCTACGTCGTGGGCGCTTAAAACTGTAGGGAAGTCTTTTGCGAATTTAGGATATATTACGTCAATTGTTCCGGGCGGTCTTCCGTCCATTGTTGCGTCAATAAATATTACGAGAGGATATTTTGCAAGTATGGGCATTAAGTCAAAGCTTCCGGTTCCGCCGTCAATAATATCGACCCTGTCGGGAAGTTTTGTTTTGCTTAAAGCGTGTATAACATGTACTCCCACACCTTCGTCGCCCATTAAATAATTGCCTATTCCGAGTACAAGTAATTTATTTTGGTATTCTTTTTCGGTATAATCGTGTGTTTGGTAAAAGAGTTTTTGTAATTGGATAACGTCGTCTGAAATCATATTTTTATTCTTAAAAGTAGAAAAAAAAGAAATACAGAATTTACCGTTTAAGGGCAAATTCTGTATTGTTTTATGTTTGTTTCGTATAATTTATTCGTCTTCGGTATCGCCGTTCCACATTTGTTTTTCTGTTTTTTCTATTATTTCTTCTTCTGTTTCTTTTATTCTTTCCGCTCTTACGAATTTAAATCCGCTTACCATTGCCGATACTTCGCCTCTTGCTTCGACATAATCGTGGTATAATACGAGATATACGTGAATTAAAATAAAAACCAAGAACAACCAAGTGAAAATATGGTGTATGTATCTGACTTTTATATCTCCTCCGAGAAGCGGAACTACGAAATGAAACATTTTAGGCAGCCACCATGATGAGTTATCGGCATAGAGTCCGAGTCCTGTTATTACCTGTATAACAAAAAACAGTGTCATTATCGTATATGAGAATGCTGCAAGATAGTTATGTCCTATACTTATGTCGGATAATTTGTGTTTTTTGTCTTTTTGTAAGAATATGTCAACTTTTAATACGTAAAGGATGTTTTGTATTCCTTTTTTTGTGTACGGGATAAAGTTTCTCCAGTTTGCAAATCTGTTTCCCGCAAAAGCCCAATATATTCTGAAAAGCAGGTTTGCTATAAGAATGAAGGCAGCGGAAAAATGGAATAGTCTTACCGTACCGAACCAGTATGAGTTAAATGCTTCGGAACTGCTGTTTATTGCCGGCGGGTCGGCGATAACAAATCCCGTTGTGATGAGAACTGCCATTGAGATTACCGTTGTCCAGTGAAATATTCTTACCGGAAGTTCCCATACGTACACTCTTTTATAATTGTATGTATTTGCTTTCATCGGTTTTGTTTTTTTAAGTTAAACTGTGCATGCGCCTCCTACTTGTATTTGGCTTACATTTTTTCCGTGTTCGTCGTAAAGATGTACCGCACATGCCAAACACGGATCAAACGAGTGTATCGTTCTTAAAATTTCCACGGGATTTTTCGGGTCGGCAATCGGTGTTCCTATGAGTGCCGATTCGTATGCCGACATTTGTCCTTTGGGGTCTCTCGGGGATGCATTCCAAGTTGTCGGAACAACCATTTGATAGTTTGCCGTTTTTTGGTCTTTTATTACAATCCAGTGAGCCAGCCCGCCTCTCGGTGCTTCCATATATCCTACTCCTTTTGCTTCTTTAGGCCAAGTATTCGGAGAGAATTTTTCGGTTGAAGCCATTCTTGTATCTCCGTTTTTAATGTTAGTTATGAGTTTGTCGTAAAATTCAAGCCCCCAGTCTGCAAGGAGTTTTGATTCCAGTCCTCTTGCGGCTGTTCTTCCGAGTGTTGATAATAATGCGCTTACCGGGACATCTAGTTTTTTAAGAGCGAAGTCTATAACTTCTTTATATTCCGGTATTCCGCTTACGTATCCTGTCAGCATACGCGAAAGCGGTCCTACTTCCATCGGTTTTCCTTGCCATCTCGGTGTTTTCAGGAAGCTGTATTCTTTATTGACATCAAGATATTCGTACGGAGGTTCCGGTCCTGTATAATTAATGTTAGTTTCGCCTTCCCACGGATGTAATCCTTTATTCTTTCCTTCTGTATAATTATACCATGATTTATTAATAAATTCTTGTATTTCGTCTGTTTTTGTGAGATCTACCGGATGTATTTTTGTTAAATCTCCGTTTAATATTATGCCTTGGGGCCATTTAAAACTTTCCGGGTTTCGTATGTTGTCCGTCGGCAGGTCGCCGAATGAGAGGTAATTGTTAAATTTATTTCCTCCTATTGCTCCCCAGTCTTTATAGAATGATGCAATAGCCAATAAGTCCGGAACATAAACTTCGTTTATGAATTTATGTGCATTTTTAAGTAAATCTCCGACATATGCCAGTCTTTCGGTATTTAATCCTCCTGCATCGTCAATATTAATAGGAGATGCCATTCCGCCTACCAAGAAATGCGGATGCGGATTTTTTCCTCCGAGAATAGTGTGAACTTTTACTATTTCTTTTTGCCATTCGAGAGCTTCGAGGTAATGAGCTACTGCAAGAAGGTTTACTTCCGGAGGAAGTTTCATGGCGGCATGTCCCCAATAACCGTTTGCGAATATTCCGAGTTGTCCGCTTTCAACGAATTTTTTAATTCTGTTTTTTACGTCGGAGAAATATCCGGGCGAGCTGTTATGCCATTTTGATATACTTTGAGCAAGTTCGGAAGTTGCTTTCGGGTCGGCTTTTAAGACTGCAGTAACATCAACCCAGTCGAGAGCGTGCAGATGATAAAAATGAACCACGTGATCTTGCATTGCATGAGCAATAGTCAGCAGGTTTCTGGCAATTTCGGCATTAGGAGGAATGACAATACCGAGAGCATCTTCTACCGCTCGAATTGATGCAATTGCATGTACCGTTGTGCATACTCCGCATGTTCGTTGAACGAAAGCCCAAACATCTCTGGGGTCTCTGCCTTCGACGATTTTTTCCATTCCTCTTACCATTGTTGACGAACTGTATGCTTTTACTACTTTTCCGTCTTTAATTTCCGCTTCAATACGTAAATGTCCTTCTATTCTTGTAATAGGGTCTATAACTATTCTGTTTGCCATGATTTCTTTTTTTATTCTTTAATTCTGTTTTCGTTAATTTCTCCCATGCACTCGTTTTCTTTCAATTCTTTTTTCTTTAAAACATTAGTAGCGATAGTGTGTGCCGCCGCACCCGCAGCTGCAGTTCCCAGTATTATCTTACCTATTTTGTCTGCAGTAGCTTCTATACTTGTTCCGGGAATATTTTCCAGTCGTTTGTAAAAAGGACTGTTGTCCCAGAAATTATTTTCGCTGCACCCGATACAGGGGTATCCCGATTTAACGGGGAAACTTACGCCGTTATTCCATCCCGTTGTTCCGCAAGAGTTGTATGTAACGGGACCTCTGCATCCCATTTTATAAAGGCAGTAACCTTTTTTTGCCTCTTCGCTGTCGAAACTTTCTACAAATAAACCGGCATCGAAATAAGGTCTTCTGTAACAGCTGTCATGAACTCTTTTTCCGTAAAATTGTTTTGGTCTGCCTTGCGAATCAAGTTCGGGTAAAGTTTCGAATGTTGCATAGTGTAAGACGATTGCCGTCATAACTTCTGAGATGGGAGGGCATCCGGGAACCTTGATTATCGGTTTGTTTTTTATTATTTTATCTACCGGAACAGAGCCCGTGGGGTTAGGCGATGCTGCCTGTACACCTCCGTATGACGAGCAACTGCCGAATGTTATTATAGCTGCTGCTCCTTCAGCGGATTCTTTTATTATGTCAACGGCTGTTCTTCCGGCAATCGTGCAGTAAACCCCGTTATTTTTTGTCGGAATTGCACCTTCTACGACCAGAATGTATTTGCCGTAATTTTCTTTCATTGATGCCTGTTTGGCTTCTTCGGCATTATGTCCGGCTGCAGCCATAAGTGTGTCGGTATAATCTAAAGATATGTGGTCGAAAATTAAGTCCGCTACCAGCGGATGATCGGATCTTATAAATGATTCGGAGCATCCGGTGCATTCTTGGAAATGCTCCCATATTACCGGAATTCTTTTTTTCGTTTCAAGAGCTTCCATTATTTGCCCGACCGCACTGAATTTTAAACCCATAAATGCAGTCATGTATGTGGCGAATTTTATAAATTCCCGCCGGGTGTATCCTTGTTTAATGATACTTTCATAGTAGGTTTCTTCCTTTTTTACAGAATTTTTCATATCATGATTTGAATTAAAAGTTTAATTATCTTTTCAAAGATAATAAAAAATATACACATACGGATGTTAAAAAAAGTTAAATATTTTTAATAACGGAGTAATTTTTTATGGCAAATAATAAGTGAGAATAAGGCGTTTAAGCATTCGGGAATTTATTTTGTATGTTTAAAAGAATGATAACGGTTATTTAATAATATATTTTTTTTTAATAGGTTTGCATAAGAGAAAATAAAAGAAATGCACGAATTGTCAATTGCTTTGGGAATTGTAGAAATAGCCGAAAAAGAAGTTCTGAAAGCCGGAGCATCTAAAGTTGAGTTGATAGAACTTGAGATAGGAAAATTGTCGGGAGTTGAAATAGAAGCTTTAAATTTTGCATGGCCTCAGGCTACGGAGGGAAGTGTATTGGAAACTGCCGAAAAAAAGATTTATGTAATAAAAGGAGTTGCCGAATGCCTCGATTGTAATATAAAATTCGATATCGAAAATATATATGACAGTTGCCCGAAATGTAACGGATATTTGAAAAACATTATACAAGGAAAAGAGTTGCGAGTAAAAGCTCTAACTGTTGATTAAAATGTATCGGAAAACATAACCTGATAAAATATATATTATGTGCACAACATGCGGATGCGGAGTAACCGACGAAATAAGCATAAAACTGCCGGGAGAAAATTTGTCCGGAGCGGTAAAAAATATGCAAATCGAAATAAGTAATCATCATGAACACGAACACGGTCATCATCACGACCACAGTCATGAAAAAACGGTTATCGAGTTGGAACAAGATATTTTGCATGCCAATAAGATGCTTGCCGAAAGAAACAGAGGTTATTTTCTTGCCAAAAATATTTTTGCGATAAATTTAGTAAGTTCGCCGGGTTCGGGAAAAACAAGTTTGCTTGAAAAAACTTTGTCGGATTTGAAAAACGAGATAGATTTTTACGTAATAGAAGGTGACCAGCAGACCATGAACGATGCCGACAGGATAGATGCGTTGAAAGTACCTGTTGTGCAGATTAATACCGGAAAAGCATGTCATTTGGACAGCGATATGGTAAATAAAGCAATATTAAAATTAAACCCTTCGCAAGATTCGATAGTAATGATTGAAAATGTCGGTAATTTGGTATGTCCCGCGGCTTTTGATTTAGGTGAGAATGCCAGAGCGGTAATAATAAGCACTACCGAAGGAGACGACAAGCCGATAAAATATCCCGATATGTTTGCCGATTCGGATGTTTGCATCATAAATAAAATCGATTTGCTTCCTTACGTTAATTTTGATGTTTCCAAAGCAAAAGATTATGCACTGAGAGTAAATCCGAAGCTCATATTTTTCGAAATATCGGTAACAACGGGCGAAGGAACCGATAAATGGTACGAATGGTTGAAAAGTAACGTTAAAAAATAAATATTATGTGTTTGGCAATTCCCGGAAAAATAACGGAAATAAACGATGAAGTCGATGCAATTTTTCGCACGGCGAAAGTAGATTTTAACGGCATAATAAAAGAGGTGAATTTGGCAATGGTGCCGGAAGCAAATATCGGCGATTACGTTTTGGTTCATGTAGGCAGTGCAATAAGCGTGGTAGATGAAGAAGAAGCAAAAAAAACAATGGACATTTTGATAAAAATGGACGAAATAAGTCTGGAAAACGACGAAGATTACGGACGCGAAGAGTAATTTAATCCGAAATACGATTTTTATGTATTTTTTGTTTGCTTTCGGTATTGTATTGTTAAATTCGATAAACGGTTATTCCGATATTCCTATTTTATCCGGATTAATTATGAGTATGTTGCACGTAATTTCCGGACCCGACCATCTTGCCGCCGTAACGCCTCTTTCAATCGACAGTAAAAAAAAATCTTGGGCAATAGGTCTTTTTTGGGGTATAGGGCATACAGCCGGAATGCTGATAATAGGACTTATCTTTATTCTGTTGAGAGAAAAAATAAATATTGATTTACTGTCGGCAAACGGAGAAAAAACAGTCGGATTTTTGCTTATAGGTATCGGTATTTATTCGCTTCTGAAAATAAACAAAAAACACTCCGGAAAACATACGCACCCGCATACCCACGGCAACGAAGTTCATATTCATTTTCACAAACACGAACAAGAAGAAACACACGAACACACGCATAAATTAAATCACAAGGCAAATATGTTCGGAGCATTGGGAATAGGAATACTGCACGGTGTTGCCGGTGTTTCGCATTTGTTTGCGATATTACCCACTTTGGCTTTACCGACACGTTCCGATTCGATATTATATTTAAGCAGTTTCGGTGCAGGGACAATTTTGGCAATGGTTGCTTATGCTTCGGCAATAGGTCTTATAAGCAAAAAAGCAGATGCTTCAAACAACGGAAAAATATCTTTGTTTTTGCGAATTTTCGGCGGTGCGGCGGCAATAATCGTCGGTATTGTTTGGATTGTTCTAAGTTTTTAGATGTTAAAATAAAATCATTTGCAACTTTTTACGGTGTTTTTAAGTCTTTTAAGTATTAAAAATATTTAAATAAAAACACCATGAAAAATTTTTTACTTACTTTAAGCATATTTTTTATGCTTTATTCCGGAAGCCTGTTTTCTCAGGCAATAATAATAGACCACAATTGTGCAAAACTCGAACCTGTTACCGAATCTGCCGTTAATCAGGCAAAACAAACATTACATATTGCCTACGGTCATACATCGCACGGCAGTCAGCTTATAACCGGCATGTCGGCATTAATCGGACAAACAAGTTTAAACGGTTATAAAGGCGATATTTACGATTGGAACGAAGGCGGAACCGACGGAGCTTTGGATATTGACGATTATTTCGGGTCGGGGGACCTCGGGCATAACGGCGATACGTCTTGGGCACCTTACACTCGAACATATTTAGCCGATAATCCGGATGTTAATGTCGTAATATATTCTTGGTGCGGAGGACTTTCCGATAATACTCCCGACGGTATTCAAACCTACTTGGATAAGATGAACGAATTGGAACAACAATATCCCGGCGTAAAATTTGTCTATATGACCGGACATGCCGATATATGGGCAGATGAAACCGTTAAATCCGGAAATAATCAAATCCGAAATTATTGCAGAACAAATAATAAGATTTTGTATGATTTTAACGATATAGAAATGTATAATCCGGACGGCACTTATTTTGAGTTTGTAAACGATAATTGTGATTATTATGATGCTCCGGGCGGTAACCTGTCGGGTAATTGGGCTGAAGAATGGCGCAATACTCATACCGAAGGTGTCGATTGGTACGATTGTGATCCGGCACATACCGATGCTCTTAACGGAAATTTAAAAGCTTATGCCGCATGGTGGCTTTGGTGCAGACTTGCCGGCTGGGAAGGAACGGGCACGGAAATTATAAATGCAGAAAATAATTTCGAGTTATATCCGAATCCTGTCGAAAATATCTTAAAAATAAAAACAAACGAAAAAATTCTACGTATCGAAATAACTGACATAACGGGTAAACTTGTTAAAACCGAAGGTTTTTCGGGTGCTTATAACGAAATTAACGTATCGGATTTAGAACCGGGCATCTATTTTTTGAATATGGATACGGAAAAAGGACAAAATATTTTGAATTTTATAAAGAAATAAAAATAAAAGAGGGTTTTCCGCAATAAGAAGACTCTCTTTGTTTTATTCTTCGTAATATTCGAAAGCATCTATTATATCAAGATAAACCCCGTCGAAACCGGCATCAAGGATTTTTTTAAGATAAGAATTATCATTTCCGTAAATAATATCCTGCCATTCTTTTTCCCAATACCATACTTTATAATTTCCTTTCCAGTCGGGGTTTTCTTTATCTAACCAAAAAGGTTTGTCTTTATCCCATTCTTTTTGCCAGTAATACCTGTAATCTTCTGCTTCGCCGATGCTCATGTATGATATTACAAGCCGTTTTCCGCCGTTATTTTTTATCTTTAGAGATGATATCTCACTTTCCGTAAAAGCTGTTTCGTTAAAAAACAAATCCGTCAGAATTATGTCGAAATTAGTTTCGGATACGGCGCCGATAAAATCTTCTTTTGACGTAAAATTTTCGGTATTAATAAGATAAAGAAAGTTTTTTGCATCGTTAATATTGTTTATATCATCGGAATTTTCGCCGTAAACAGGAACCGGATAATCCGGAATTACATTGAGGTTTCGTTCGGGGGCGGCAAAAGATATAAAACCGAGATTACTGTTTTCAGCATAAGAATCGGACATTTTGGATTGCGTATAACAATAGTCGGTAACGAGTATTTTAACTCCGTTTTCTTTTTCGATATTTAAGAACGGCAACATAAAATTCTTATCGTTTTCCGAAGTTGCTTCATCATCGTTGTCATATCCGTAAAAAAGGTCTTCTCTGCCTTGTCCGTCAACGGCATTAAGGTAATAAGTCGCCGGAGTTCCGTCTGCTTCGCCGTTTTCGGTTGCCAGTTGCTCGCCGTTTTGCGGAATAACGGCAAAATCAGGGTTTATGTTTTTTGCATAAGAACTTATTCCTTGCACAAAATTTCTCATCTCCTGCTTAAAGTCGATATTTTCGGGTATATCGTTTTTGTCGCACGACGACAAAGCAATTGCCGAAATGCTTAAAAATATTATTGCTGCTTTCATTATGTATGTTTTGGTAAAAACTAAGGACGACATAAAAAGCCGTCCTCAAAGTTACGAAATATATTCGTAATTTTATTATTCGAAATCCGGTATTCTTCCGGGCGACCACGGACTTCCGGCTGCATTTGCGCGTTTTTCGAGCAACTGAAGTTTTTGGTCGAGAACTTTTGCCGTTTTTATGAGTTCGTTTACACCGTTTTTAACTATTTTCAGATTTTCTTTAAGGGTTTCGGTAGCATCCGAACCGTGAAAAGCTCCGTATGTAACTGCAGATATTCGCATGTTTAAACTCGGCGGTTGGCTTTCGTGCAATTTATCCGTTATTTCGTCTCCTTGAAGTTCTCTTTTCATATCTCGGAGCTCGGCTATGATTTCGTCGGCACGCATAATATCTTCTTGTGTGGCTCCGGCACCGTTTATTAATGCCGTTTTAAGAGCTTTTACGTTTTTGCTCATTTCGTCCGTCCATTTTATAAGACCTTCGGTTACTCCGTAAACTTTTGCCGCTTCTTTTTTGAAGTTTTCAAGGGCAACGGGGTCTTGTGCCGGTAATGTCAGGTTACCGAGCGGTTTGAGACAGAAACTTTGCTCTTCGCCGATTTTTGTTTCTATTCCGTTTATTGTTTTCGACATTGATACTGTATATTTTCCGGGCGGGACGGGTATTCCTCCGGTTTGTTTGTTGTGGATGGGAGAATTTTCGCTTGTTACCGGATACATGTTAAAACGTCTCAGTCCCCAGTTAAACCTGTGTAATCCCGGACTTGTCGGGCGTTTTATTCGTCTTACGACTTCTCCTTTTTCGTTTTTTACGGTAAACATAAGATAAGGAGGTATTTCGTCTGCTTCTTCTCTCAAAATATCAATCGAAGGAAAAGAAATATCTTTGTTGTCTTTTTCCGCTTCCGTGCGATAATCTTTTTTTGTTTTTATTTTATCTTTAATGTAATATGTGAATGTAGCTCCGTATTCGGGATTTTTTCCGTAAAATTCGCTTGCTCCCTGTCCGTATTTTTTAGATGTTTGAGTATAAATGTAAGCATCTTTTACCGGAAACAGAATATTATCTTTCTTTAATGTTTTGGGTGTTATTTTTCTGAGTAACGAAAAATCGTCCAGTATGTAAAACCCTCTTCCGAAAGTGGCTATTACCAAATCGTCTTCTCTTTTTTGAATTTTTATGTCTCTTACCGCCGTTGTCGGTAATCCTCCGGACAGTTTAATCCACTTGCCGCCTCCGTTAACGGAAAAATATAATCCGAACTCCGTTCCCGCAAACAATAATTGTTTTTCCTCCGGATCTTCAACAATTGAATATACCGTTCCTCTTTCGGGTAAATCGGTAACTATCTCAAACCAAGTTTTGCCTTTGTCCATGCTCTTCATCAGGTAAGGTTTGAGGTCGTTGTTTTTTCTTCCGTCGAAAGCAACGTAAACCGTATTTTCGTCATGTTGCGAAGCAAATATGCAACTTACGTATGTCATATCCGGAACATCACCGATTTTTTTGATTTTTCGCCACGTTTTACCGCCGTCTTCGGTAATTTGTATCAGCCCGTCGTCTGTTCCGACATACAGCAGATTTTCGTTTAACGGAGATTCGTCAAATGCCGTTATGTTGCCGAATATTGATGTTGAAGCATTTTTTGCCACTGCATCGACACCTTGTATTTTACCCATTACTTTAAGATTGTTTCTGTTTAATTGTCGCGTTAAATCAGGGCTTATTACTTTCCATGAGTTTCCTCTGTCGTCGCTTCTGAATACTTTGTTGGCACAAAAATAAAGTCTTTTATTATCGAAGTTACTTATTTTAAACGGAGCGTTCCAATTCCACCTGTATGCTTCTCCTTCCGGAGGAAGCGGTTGTATGTAAACTCTTTCTCCGCTTTGTTTGTCGTATCTTACCATACCGCCGTATTGCGATTCGGCATAAATTATATTCGGATTTTCAGGGTCTGATGCAGAAAAAAATCCGTCGCCGCCTTGTGTTACCTTCCAATCTCCTTTTGTTATTCCGTCTCTGCAAATTGTTTGTGAAGGTCCGGTGCAACTGTGATTGTCTTGTGTTCCGCCCGAAATGTTATAAAAAGGTTTGGCATTGTCAACCGCAACCCTATAAAATTGAGTAACAGGCAAATTGGGAGTATGTCTCCAATTCTTTCCGAAATCAAAAGTTTCGTAAAGTCCTCCGTCGCTGCCTGTGAGAATATGGTTTGTGTTATCGGGGTCAATCCAAAAAGCATGGTCGTCAACATGTTTGTTTGACAAACCGAATTTTTTCCATGTTTTTCCTCCGTCTTTGGAATATTGCGAATAAGTATCCGCGGAATATATTTTGTTTTCGTCTTTCGGATCGCAAAATATTCTGTTGTAATATTGAGGACTTGTCGATACGTAAGAACTCATTTTTTGCCACGACGCACCTCTGTTTGTTGTTCTGTAAACTCCGCCTTTTGCATCCGGAAGTTCTATAATGGCGTAAACATAATCCGGATTTGCCGGAGATATTGCCAATCCTATTCTGCCGACATTTCCTCCGGGCAGACCTTTTGTAAGTTTTTTCCATGTTTTTCCGGCATCTTCCGATTTGTATATTGCAGATTCCGGACCTCCGTCAATTAATGTGAATACTCTTCTTCTGCGCTGATAACTTGCGGCATAAAGTATGTCCGGATTTCGCGGGTCTGATACTATATCCGTAAATCCGGTATTTTCGCTTACGGTTAATAAAGTGTCCCAAGTTTGACCGTAGTCGGAAGTTTTAAAAATCCCTCTTTCGCCTCCCGCTCCCCAAAGCGGACCTTGTGCGGCAACATAAACATCGGAGTTGCGCGGGTCAATAATTATTCTGCCGATATGTTCGGTATTTTTTAATCCCGTATTTTTAAATGATTGTCCTCCGTCAAAAGATACATATACGCCGTCGCCGTATCCTATGGCTCTTTGACTGTTATACTCTCCGGTTCCTACCCATACTATGTTGGTGTTATTCGGGTCGATTGCCACATCTGCAATTGAATACGAACCGTAATTATCGAAAATCGGTTTAAATGTAATCCCGGCGTTATTTGTTTTCCATACTCCGCCTGCCGCGGCGGCAATATAAAATTCCGAATGATTCTGAGGATTTACTTCTATGTCGGCTATTCTGCCGGAAGCATAAGCAGGTCCTATACTTCTGAATTTGAATGCCGAAAATGTTTTTGAGTTTAAAGAAATATTTTCTTGCGAAAGAGCGAAGAAAGATAAAAACAGAAACAGGATAACTGCTTTTATGCTTAATATTGTTTTTTTCATAATTCTGATAATTAAGTTGAAAATAACTTTATGATATACAATAGCTAATATTGTAATTTATGTAAATATGCAAAAGTCGTGCAATAATTTCGGGTTACCGGTTAAAATCGGATATACGGGTTTTAAATAGTTAGTGTACTCTTCCTTGTTTGTTTTTTAAATTATTATGCTAATTATTTGATTGGTAGTTGTTTGTACTATTGTATTTTTGCTTTAAATAAAATAATGATACTATGTTCTCATTATAAAAAAAAATCGGAAAAACCTTTATCTTTGCAAAATTTCGCAAAAAGTAATTAAATATGAGCAAATATATCGAAGTTATCGGAGCAAGAGTTCATAATCTTAAAAATATCGACGTGAAAATTCCGCGAAATAAACTTACGGTAATAACCGGATTAAGCGGAAGCGGAAAATCTTCATTGGCTTTTGACACAATATATGCCGAAGGACAAAGACGTTACATAGAAACTTTTTCCGCTTATGCACGTCGGTTTCTCGGAAATCTTGAACGCCCTGACGTTGATAAAATATCCGGTTTAAGTCCTGTAATTTCGATAGAACAAAAGACTACAAACAAAAATCCGCGATCCACGGTCGGAACCGTTACCGAAATTTATGATTTTATGCGTTTGCTTTTTGCAAGGGCGGGGGAGGCATATTCTTACAATACCGGCGAAAAGATGGTGCAATACACTACGGAAAAAATTATAGAAATAATATCAAAAGATTATAACGAAAAAAAAATAATAATTACCGCGCCGATAATAAAAAGCCGAAAAGGTCATTATCGCGAGTTATTTGTAAGCATACGCAAAAAAGGATATTTACAAGCAGTAGTAAACGGCAAAATTACGGAAATAACTCCCGGATTGCAATTAGACAGATATAAAACTCACGATATAGAAATTGTTATAGACAAGCTGAAAATAAACGAAAAAAACGGCGAACGTCTTAAAAAATCAATACAAACAGGTTTAAAAGAAGGCAAAGAAGTTATACTTATTTACGATTACGACACCGGAGAATCAAGATATTTCAGCAAAAATCTTATGTGCCCTTCAACCGGAATTTCTTACGATGTCCCCGAACCTAATTCGTTTTCTTTTAATTCGCCGAAAGGCGCCTGCCGTAATTGCAAAGGTTTGGGAACCGTCAGAAAAGTTGATTTCAACAAAGTTGTTCCGGATACTTCTCTTTCAGTTAAAAACGGTGCATTAAAACCTCTCGGAGAATATACGCCTTCGTTGATATTTATGCAAATTGAAGCCGTTTTAAAATCAGCGGGTTTAAGTTTAAAAACCCCTTTTAAAAAAATACCGGCTGATATTGTCGATAAAATAATGCACGGAGTTGATAAAGCATTAATTATAGAAAATAAAAATATCGGAATAAAATCAAAAATAGAAATAAATTTTGACGGAGTTTACGGATATATTAATCGTCGCATTAAAAAAAACGGTGCCGAATCAAAGAAAATCCTCGAAAACTATTTTACCGAAGAAACTTGCCCGGTATGCAACGGCAATCGGCTTAAAAAAGAATCATTGTGGTTCAAATTTGCAGGAAAAAACATTGCCGAACTTGCAAATACCGACATATCCGAATTATACGACTTCTTAAAAAAAACATCGAATAAAATAACGGGTAAACAAAAAAAAATAGCTGAAGAAATATTAAAAGAACTTTTAACTAGAATAGAATTTCTGCTTGATGTCGGGTTGGGTTATCTGAACCTTAATCGTTCTGCAAAAACTCTTTCCGGAGGCGAAAGTCAGCGCATACGTCTGGCATCTCAAATCGGCTCCAAACTCGTAAATGTTCTTTACATTCTCGACGAACCGAGTATAGGATTGCATCAGCGGGATAATCAAAAACTTATAAATTCGCTGTTGCAACTTCGCGATACCGGAAACTCGGTAATAGTGGTGGAACACGACAAAGACATTATGCTTGCGGCTGATTATATCATAGATATAGGACCCGGAGCCGGGCGACACGGAGGAGAAATATCAGCAGAAGGAACTCCCGAAGAAATAAAAAAAACAAATTCGCTTACCGCAAAATATCTTTCCGGTAAAGCAGAAATAAAAGTGCCGGATAAATCAAGAAAAGGAAACGGCAAAATGCTTGTCCTGAAAGGAGCAAAAGGCAATAACCTGAAAAATATAACCGTAAAATTTCCGCTCGGAAAATTTATTTGCGTAACAGGAGTTTCCGGCAGCGGAAAATCAACACTTATTAACGAAACCTTACATCCCGCTTTAAGCGCATTACTTTATAATTCATTAAAAAAACCTTTGTCTTACGAAAAAATAGAAGGAGCGGAATATCTCGATAAAGTAATAGAAGTAAACCAATCTCCCATAGGCAGAACACCGCGAAGCAATCCGGCAACTTATACGAAAGTATTTGACGAAATAAGAAAATTGTTTGCAATGTTGCCCGAATCCAAAATAAGAGCTTACAAACTCGGTCGCTTCTCTTTTAACGTAAAAGGAGGACGTTGCGAAACATGCCAAGGTGCGGGCTTAAGAACAATAGAAATGAACTTTCTGCCCGACGTTTACGTACCTTGCGAAGATTGCAGAGGAAAACGCTACAACAGAGAAACCTTGGAAATAAGATATAAAGGCAAATCAATAAGCGATGTATTGAACATGACGGTAAATACGGCATACGATTTTTTTGAAAATATACCCAAAATAAAACGCACCCTTAAAGCAATGAAAGACGTCGGATTGGGATACGTAACTCTCGGGCAGTCCTCGGTAACGCTTTCCGGAGGCGAAGCTCAGAGAATAAAACTTGCCGCCGAACTCTCTAAACGCGATACCGGAAAAACACTTTATATTTTAGACGAACCCACAACAGGTTTACACTTCGAAGACATAAAAATGTTGCTCGAAGTTTTAAATACTCTTGTCGATAAAGGCAATACAGTTATTGTTACGGAACATAATCTTGACGTAATAAAAGTCGCCGACCATATTATCGATATGGGTAAAGAAGGCGGAATATCGGGAGGTTACGTAATTGCCGAAGGGTCGCCTCAACAAATAATAAAAAACAAAAACAGCTGTACAGCCGAATTTCTTAAAAAAGAATTTGATTATTATAAATAAATATTAAATATTTTCGTAAATTTGAAGTTCTTAAAGCATTAGATTTAATAACTTAAATATTTAATATTATGAAAAAATTATTACTTTTATTAACGGTAACACTATTTACTTTTTTTAGTGCTAAAGCCCAAATATTATGGGAATGTAATTTTGAAACCGCGGGAGGATACACAACCGCTCATCCCGAACATAATGACGGAGCATACGATTATTTTGCCCGTTTAACTAATAATGATATCTCGGCAACTTATAATTCTCCCGAACAATCTTATTTCTTTGCCTGTCAGGATATTGATGCTGACGGAGGGGTAAATCCCGATACTGTTTTTTTTACCGGAATTGATATAAGTTCGGCAACTCAACCGAATTTGACAATCTCATTTTTAGCATCAGAATTTGCTTCAGGTTGGGACGATGTTGACTTTGTCCATTTTCTTTACAGTGTTGACGGCAGCTCTTACCAAAATCTGATTTGGTTTGAAAATGACGGCAGTCAATATAATTCTGCAGCTTTTGAAGATACCGATTTTGACGGAACAGGAGACGGCACTCAACTGACAAATACTTTTGCCGAATTTTCCAAACAAATTCCTTCCGGCGGATCTTCTCTTGATATTATGGTTGTTGTCAGCTTAAATTCAGGCAGCGAAGACTTTGCTTTCGATGATGTTCTTGTTTACGACGGAACTCCTGTTGTTATTCCGGAAATTACCAATATTGCTCAAATAGGAACTTCTGAGATAGGTATTACTTACAATGCTTCTTTATCTGCTCCTGATGTCTCGAATTATCTTTTGGTTGACGGTATTAACAGTATTACTTTCGGCAGTCTTATTGCAAATTCGGGTAATGATACCATAGTATTATCAAATCCGTCTCAAACGATATCACAAGATGTTATACTCGACACACTCGTTGATGCTGCCGTTAATGATACTGCAGTATTTTATGCCGGAATTTTACCCGTTTCATACACAAATACGGCAAATAATCCCGATACGGTTATGCAAGGATATAACTTAACTTTGTCGGGTGTTGTTACCGCCAACGATAATTATAATCAAGTTTGGATACAAGACTCCGATAACCCGATGTCGGGAGTGTTAATTTACAGCTCTTCTTTTGACTCCGAAGTTTCCGTGGGAGACAGCATTGTAATAGCAGGACAAAAATCAATTTATAACGGTTTAACCGAAATCGTAAACCCTATTTTGATTTCTTCGGTAAGCGGACATACACCCGTTGCCGCAAATGTTGATGCCGCAGATTTAAGCTACGACAAAACACAAGACGACCCGGCGGCTGAGCCGTGGGAAGGACAACTCGTTACCGTAAACGAAATAATTATTGACAGTTTAAATTCAAGCAATTATGAATATTACGGACATGATTGCGACGGAAATATTATATGCTTTGACGATGATGTTGATTATCACTACGGAAGCGGATTTTCTTTAACAACCGGAAATATGTACTCAATTACGGGAGTTGTTACATTCTCTTACGGACATTACAGAATAAATCCGAGAGGAACGACTGATGCAATCGAAACATCAATAGATTTAACTTCCGTTGTCGAAGAACCGGACAATCAAGTTCCTAATCAAACAATAGACGCAACTGTTCCCGTCGATTCTTTACACGCAATAGAAGTATTCAAATTTAAAATCGTTGACGAAGGTTCGGACGGATTGCCGACTAAATTATCTCAATTCGATTTATATCTCGGTCCCGAAAATACCGTAAGTTTTGAAAACGATGAAATAGCGGGAGGTTGGTTTGATTTCGGAGATGCAAATAACCCGATTCAATTTACTGGAGATCCCGATTTTGATACAGATCATTTCACTTTTTACGTAAATCCCGAATCTGCCGTTATAGACAACGGAACCGAAAAAGAAGTAATATTGCATTTGTGGTTTGATTATGATTTACTGGAAGATGATGCCGTATTGCAAGTTGCATTAAAGTCCGATTCTCACGGCTTTGTTTCGGAATGTGCAACATCTCAATTTATGTCGGTATTTGCCTCTGATATTGACGGAGGAGAAATAACTTTGGATAAAAATGTATCAATAGAAACAATTGACGATAATGTAAAAATATATCCGAATCCGTCAAACGGAGTTTTCAATATTACTGCCGACGGTTATAATCTTGAGGTATTTGATATTACGGGAAGAAAGATTACAACAAGAACATTAAACGGAACGGCAAGTATTAAATTACCCGTTTCTGGAGTTTATTTCTTAAAATTCTCAGATAATAAAGGGTCGTTTACTCAAAAAGTAATCGTGAAATAATTTTGAATATTAAATATTTGAAAATCTAATAAAGAAAGTGTCGGTTTTAAATCGACACTTTTTTTGTAAAATA
>JAADDR010000032.1 GCA_013153865.1 Chlorobiota bacterium
CATTAAAGTGGCACGCGAGCTGGGTTCAGAACGTCGTGAGACAGTTCGGTCCCTATCTGTTGTGGGCGTTGGAAATTTGAGAGGACCTGACTCTAGTACGAGAGGACCGAGTTGGACAAACCGCTGGTGCATCTGTTGTGCTGCATAAGTGCATTGCAGAGTAGCTATGTTTGGAAGAGATAAGCGCTGAAAGCATCTAAGCGCGAAGCTCACCTCAAGATGAGATTTCCTTTAAGGGTCGTTAAAGACGATGACGTTGATAGGCTGCAAGTGTAAAGGTAGTGATGCCAAAGCTGAGCAGTACTAATTACCCGTAAACTTTCATCACCTGAGGAACAGTTTTCTTTTAGTATGTCATAAATTTATTTAAAAATTTAAGGCGACTATTGCGACGGGGTTCCACCTCTTCCCATACCGAACAGAGAAGTTAAGACCGTCAGCGCCGATGTTACTGCATTCGCGGGAAAGTAGGTCGTCGCCTTTTTTTTAGCCCTAATCTTTTGATTGGGGCTTTTTTTTATACTTATCTGCGTTTGTTCGATTTATATTTTTACTGCAACTTATTTACCGGTAATGGTGCCAAAAATGGTTGGTGAAAAGTCCTACATCCTTTATTATACATGATATAGCGAAAAGTTTATTGAAAAAGGTTTCAATAAACTTTTTTTATTATGAAAATATCAAAAAAAAGCGGTATCGGGCATGTGAAAGTCTAAACACTATAAAATGGAAACTTTGGTGAATTGAATGTAAGTTTAACGAGATATTGGGATATTTTTAGAAGAATTAAAAACGAGGTTATTTAAGCTATTTTGCAATGTCCGATTTAACCGGAAAAGCACAAATTGTTTTAAAATAACCTCGTTTTTATTAGTGATCCCGCCAGGATTCGAACCTGGGACCCACAGCTTAGAAGGCTGTTGCTCTATCCGGCTGAGCTACGAGACCGTTTTCGGATTGCAAAATTAATAATTTTTATTTACCGGCAAGTTTTTATCGTAAAAATATTAAGGTTTTTTGTTATTTTTAATGTGTTCTTTCTACAATATATTCTATAAATTCAGGAGTTATTTGTACGGATTCCAAGAAATCGGGACAGTTTTCGAGTTTTACTTTTAATTTGTCGGTGTGTTCGTTTTTTATGTCGTTATAATCAACGGATAAAGTGAAGTCTTCTTTTTTTATCAGATGATAGCGGCTCAGAACCACTTTGCATGTAACTTTTATTTCGGAAGGGAAGGTTATGAGTTGTAAACTGTCGGGACAATTTTTTGTTTGAAGGGGTACGTTTAAGGATATCTCGGTATATTTTTCTACCGGAATTGTTATTTGAATTTTTTCGGAAGAAAATTTAACACCGTTTATTTTTTTTAGTTTAAGATTTGTTTTAAGTGTGTCTTTGAGGTTTTTAAATTTTTGTTTTTCTGTTTTTACGTATTGTATATTTTTTATTGTTTTGTCGGTTCCGGATATTATTATGCTGTCCGGTTCTGTCGTTATTTCTCCGGATTGCATGTATAAAGGGCTGAAATTTATTAATATGTCGGGTTTTACGGGTACTTTTTTAACTTTAAGTTTTTCTACTTTAAATACTATTGCTTCCGGATCTACGGATAAAATACTTATGCCGGATGCGTCAGGAAAGAATTTGTTTGACAGTAAGTGCGTTGACAGAATTAGTTTTGATTTGTCGTTTTTGTCTTTTACCGCATATTCTTTTATGCTTATTTTAAGCGGGTCTGAGTTTCCGTTTATACCTATTAAGTCGTATCCGTATCCTTTTACCGTTACTTGAAGTTGCTCCGGTACTGCGGAAGCCGGTCTTACGTCTTCCGGAAAGTCGGTAAATTCGACTTTATAATTTATTTTTGTGGTGTATTCGCGGTTCATTGCGCTCAGGAACCAGAATACTGACGATATAAGGACAAAAACCGAGAATATCACCAGTCTTTTTCGTGATATTTTCGGTTTTATCGTATTCATTTTTGTGATTTAATTGTTAAAAGATTTTTTATCGTTGCATCATTAAATCCGTAGAATCTTTGATAATGGCATTTTTGTCCACTTTTAATAATGTTCCTTCCGATTCTATAATAACGGAGTCTTCTTTTACTGCATTTACTTTGCCTTGAATTCCTCCTATTGTCATTACTTTATCGCCTTGTTTCATTTCGCTTCTGAATTTGGCGATTTCTTTTCGACGTTTCATTTGAGGGCGAATCATAAAGAAATAAAATACTGCTATGATGATAGCCATAAATATTAACATTTGCATAGGGTCGCCTTGTTGTCCTTGTGGTTGCATTAAGATTACAAAATTTAGTCGTGTCATTTTTTAATAATTTAAATTGTTATCATTTTTAATATAAGCCGTTAAAATTAATTTTATGTTGTTTGTGTCGGCATTTGTTTTAATTGTTATGGTTTTGTATATGTTATTTCTGAATCCTTCGGAGTCAAAGATAATTTTTATTTTGTTTTTTTCACCGGGTAAGGTTTCTTTTTTTGTATATTCGGGAGTTGTGCATCCGCAGTCTGTCGTAATATTTTTAATAATCAGCGGTGCGGTTCCGGTATTTTTGTATTCGAATATATATTCTGCGGTTTCGCCTTCGGTTAATGTTCCTAAATCATGAGTGGTTTCGTAAAATTCTATTTTTGGTTTTCCTTTGTATGACGGGGTTTTATTATCGGTTGATTTTTTTTCGTTACACGAAACTGTGTTAAGCAAAGTTATAAAAATACTGCCGGATATTGTTATTTTACGAATAAGTTTCATATTGTATTTGTTTATGCCAAGCCTCTGCCTGTTTTTATAAACATTTCTTTTTCGGTAAGATATTTTATTATTTTGTCTAATATTCCGTTTATAAAGCTTCCGCTTTTAGGTGTGCCGAACATTTTTGCCAGTTCTATGTATTCGTTAAAACTTACTTTTACCGGTATTGACGGAAATTTTATTATTTCGGATATTGCCGTTATCAGAACTACTTTGTCGAAGTCGGCAATTCGTTCTATATCCCAGTTTACGACGTTTTTTTCTATAATTTCGAGGTATTCGTTTTTATTAACGAGAGTATTTCTGAGTAATGTTTTAACGAATTCTTTATCGTCTTCTTTTTTAAATATTTCGGGAAATATTAATGTTTCCGGACGATTGTTTTTTATGTTGTCTATCGTATATGTAATTTTGAGCAGAACGTAATCTATGTCGTTAGTCCAAAATATGCTGTCTTCTTCGAGACTTGCGTAAAGTTCTTTACAGTTAAACAGCAGTTCCGAGAATATAAATTTGATTATTCTTTTGTCGTTTCTGAAATTGTCGTCTTTTTCGTAAAGGTATTTATTAAACACTTCCGATTCTTCGAGTATTCGATATATTTTTTTTATTAATTCGGGATGTTTGTCCCAGCTTAATTTTTTTTCGTTTATTTTATTTCTGAAAGTTTCGTTTTCTGCTATAAGTTTTGTAATGCGGTTATTTATGAATTTAGGGTTGGGATTTTTTTCTTTTTCTGTTGCAAATTTTTTGTTTTTTCGTATGTCCGCTATTTTTGCGGCGTATGCCGTAATTTCTTCTGTAAGAAGTAAAAGGTACCAATATAGGTCGTATGTTTTTTGTATGCTGAAAAAAAGTTCGTTTTCGGCTTTTTGCAATGAACCGATTTCTTTTTTCAGTGAGGCATAAATAATTTGAAGAACTTTAATTCTTAATACTCTTCTGTTTAGCATTCCGTAAGATGTAATAAAATTTTGTGCAAAGATAGTTTTAATTCTTTATCGGGAAAATCAATTTTTTTTATTGGAGTTCATTATTTTTGATTGTATTCTTATTGATTCTCTGTGAACGAGTTGTAATATTTTTTTTATGAAGTGTTCGTCGAGTCCTATTGTTTTTCCGAAGTCTTGTCTTGTTTCGGATATGTCGAGCCAGCGTTTGAGTTGAAATATGCTTACGTTGTTTTTGAGTTTGTATCTGCCTATTTTTTCGGTAATTTTCATACGTTTGTTAAGCAGTTCGAGAAGTTGGTAATCGATTGAGTTTATTTGTTCTCTGTATTGTTCGAGCAGGTTTCTGAATTCTGAGTCTTCGGATGTTGATTTTCTGAATTTCAGGGTTTTCAGATAGTTTTTTAATGTTTCGGGTGTTATTTGTTGTTTTGCGTCACTTAAAGCCGTATGTGGTGTTATGTGTGTTTCTATCATTAAACCGTCGAAGTTTAAGTTAAGGGCTTTTTGTGCCGTTTCTTTTATGTATTTTCTGTTTCCGGCTATGTGGCTTGGGTCGTTAATTATCGGTATTTCCGGAAATATGCTTTTAATTTCTATTGCAAGCTCCCATTTCGGGAGGTTTCTTAAGTGTGTATTTTCGAACGGAGAGAAACCTCTGTGTATTACTCCCGTATGTTTTATTCCTGCTTTTTTAAATCGTTCTACGGCTCCTGCCCAGAGTTTTATGTCCGGGTTCAGCGGGTTTTTTATCAGAACCGGTATGTCGGTGCCTTTTAAAGCATCGGCAAGTGCTTGTACGGAAAAAGGATTTGCTGTTGTTCGCGCGCCTATCCATATAATGTCTAAAGCGTCTCGATTTTTAAGGCATTGTTCTATGTGCTCGGGGGTTGCTGCTTCTGTTGCCGTAAGCAGCTCGGTTTGTTTTTTTATTTTTCTGAGCCAGTTGAAGGCAATTTCGCCGACGCCTTCGAAGTTGCCGGGGCTTGTGCGCGGTTTCCATATTCCGGCTCTGAATACTTTTACTTTTTTGCATGCGGATATTTGTCTTGCCGTTTCGAGTGTTTGGTATTCGGTTTCGGCACTGCACGGACCGGCAATTATAAAATCGGCTTTGTCGTGCTTTGCACGGAATAAGTTTTCAGCCGGATTTGTTTTCGACATAATTTTTTTTGCAAAAATAAGTATTTTTCTTCTTTGTTGTATTTTTTTGCTGTTTTCTACTTTAAAAAATATATTTGCGATAAAGTTATTTTTTTATTTATATTTTGGGTATTATGAAATATATTGTTTTGATATTTGCGGCGTTTGTTGTTTTGTATGCCGGATCTTGTTCTTTGACAAAGGATAAAAGCGAAAATGTAAAGTATGAGTTTTATCAGAAAGGGGAGGCGAGTTGGTATGGTCCGGGTTTTAACGGTAAAAAAACGGCGAGCGGAGAGATTTTTGACATGAATAAGTTGACTGCCGCACATCGTAAATTGCCTTTCGGCACAATGGTCAGGGTTACTAATTTGAAAAATAACAAAAGTGTTATTGTAAGAATAAATGACAGAGGACCTTATAAAAAGGGCAGGGTTATAGATTTATCTAAGAAAGCTGCCGAGGTTACGGGTTTAATAAAAGACGGGGTTGCTCCGGTTAAGATAGAGATTGTTAAACGTTAATTGTTTTAATTATGCGTTCGAGAATTGAATTGTACAGGGGTGATATAACAAAACTTAATGTTGATGCGATAGTGAATGCCGCTAATAACGGTTTGTCGGGAGGCGGCGGTGTTGACGGAGCCATACATCGTGCAGCGGGTAAAGAGCTTTTGGAGGCTTGTCGTTTGTTGAACGGTTGTGCGACGGGTGATGCAAAGATAACTCCGGGGTTTAATTTGCCGGCAAAGTATGTTATTCATACGGTCGGTCCGATTTGGTCGGGCAGTGATGATGATGCTTTATTGTTAAGAAGTTGTTATATGCGCAGTTTGGAGCTTGCCGCGGTTAACGGTGTAAAGGATATAGCTTTTCCGAATATAAGTACCGGTGTTTACGGGTATCCTAAAGATAAGGCGGCAGATATTGCCGTAAATGCAGTAATTGATTTTTTAGGCGGTAACGGTATTCCTGAGAAAGTTATTTTTGCTGTTTTTGATGCCGAAAATTACGAGCTTTACAAAGAGCGTTTGTCGGTTATTTGATTTTTTTGTATCAGAATCCTGCTATTTTTATGCTTACGCGTCTGTTTCGGGCTCTTCCTTCCGGAGAGTCTATATTTGATTTCGGGTCTGAATTGGAGAGAGCTTTTATTTTTACTCTTTTGGGCGAGAGTCCGTGTTTTATCAGGTAATTTGCAACTGCTTCAGCTCTTTCTTTCGACAGTTGTCTTCCGTCTGTCATAAGGGCTTCCATGTCGTCAACATGTCCGTCTATTTCAATTATAACTTCAGGGTTAAGGAATAATGTTCCGAGCAGATTGTCGAGTTCTGCTTTTGCAAGGGGCGAAAGTTCGCTGCTTTCGGGTTTGAATTTCAGATTTTCCGTTTTAAGTTCTTCGTCGATGTATATTTTTTGCAGCAGAATGTCTTTGTTTATGTTGTCGAATGTTGTAATTTGGTTAATGTAAAGGTCTTCGGTATATGTCCAGTATCCTTTTGCTTTTACTTTGATTCCGTAGTTTTCTCCTGCGAAGAATGATGTGAAATATACTCCGGTTCTTCTGCTTGATGCGGTTTCGGAAATCAGTTCGTTAGTTTTTGTGTTGTAAACTGTAACTACCGCATGTAATGGCATGAGTGAGTTTGCGTCTTTAATAATGCCTTTAAGGTTTGTTTGTCTGATTACTTTTATGTCTTCGAATGAGAAATTGTTGTTGTCTTCGTCTTCGTCGGTAATTAAGAAATCGTTTTCGTCGAAATGTATTTTTCGTTCTTTTTCGTCGAAGTCAAAACTCAGTTCGAATTGTTTGTATCCGTTAAATTTTACCATGTAGGATTCATTTCGTAATTTGAAATGTTCTCTGAATATATTGTTTACTTTTACCATATAGTAGTCGGAAACCGGTATGTAGAGTTCGAAATATCCGTCTTTGTCGGTTAGTGCGGAGTATGTTTTTCCGTTTCCTTCAACGGTTATTTTTATGTTGTCGAGAGGTATTTCTCCGAGAGCCGAATGTTTAGATCTGTGCAGGTTTATTTTACCGAAAAGTTTGTTGCGTTCCATAAAGGGTATATACATTACGGTATCTTTTTTTGCCGTAAATCTTTTTTCTACGCCTTCTGATTCGTAATGCATGTTTTGTGCGTCTTTAGGAGTAAATTTTATTATGTAGTCTCCTTCTACTATGTTATCGTATTCGATTTTTCCTTCTTCGTTTGAGTATAATTCGTTTGAGAGGAATTCTCCGTTATAGTTTTTGTTTTTAAGGTCTTTTTCCGGGTCGGCTCTGTTTATGTTTACGAGTATATCGGGTACTCCGGGTTCGTTAGCGTCGTGTATTCTGTTTCCGTTAAGGTCTTTGTAAAATATTGCCTGATAGTCGTAATATTTTAGTCTGGGTTGTTGTATGTCAAATGATTTTTTTATTCCGAATTCGAAATAAGATGAAGTAAATGAGTCTGATCCGGTGTCGTTATTAACTCTGTGAAAAGATGATGTATTCAGAAAATGAACGGTAAATCCTTTTCCTGCAAACCATGTAATGCCGGTATTCAGGTTTGTTCGACTGCTTTTGGATTCTAAATTGTTAATGTATGATCCTCTTAATGTTAGTCTCAGTTTTTTGTTAAGCAGGTCTCTTTCGTAGAACGGAATTATACTTAGTGATTTTGAGTATACGAGGGAATAGAAATATGCAAATTGCTGTGATACGTTATACGGTCCGAGGTGATAAATAAGGTGAACTCCGAAGTTTTTTTGTTTTAATCCGGCTGTTATTTGTGCTACGTTATATTGTGTTTCTCCGAGTCGTCCTTCGTAGGATATTCCGTTAAGGAAATATGAAAATTTATATATTGATGTTATACCGTATTTTGCCGAAAACGTGAAAGATGTTTCTGTATATTTATTATGAATTCTTGTTCCTGCTTCCATCATTCCGGTGTAAGTTCCGAATTCGTCGTTTATGTCAAAATAAATGAAGTTATTTGTATTTTCTTTATTTATAACAGGTCCGGCGTATATAAATACGTTGTTTGGCGTATAGTAGCCGAACATTGTTTTAATTTTTTGAGATTCGGTATATCTGTCTGTTAATATTTCTGTATCGGTAATTATTCTCGGATGATAACTGTGGTTAAAATATTGTATGCTTATCATTTTATTTTTTCCGATAAATGAATTTGCCAACAGTTCGCTGTATTGTCTGCCTTGTGAATATCCGAAATAATTGGGGCTTCCGTATTCGCTTCTAATATTGAGAGTTGTATTTTTAATTTTACCGTTAAATCCGGCTCTGTATCCCCAGCCTGTATAGGTGTTGTTTGACGGGAACCTGTTGAAATCGGATTGGCTGTACCCGTATAAAAATGAGAAACTGTTTTTTAAGAAATTAACGCTGAATTTTCCGTACCCCAGATTAGATTTATCGTTGAAGTCCGGGTCTTCCGAATGAACTCCTCCTATTTCCAAGGTAACGGGTTTTGATAAGTCTTTTGTGTATGAAGCTGCATAGTTTTCGGTATTTTTAACTATTCGTTTTGTGAATGCTGCTTTTATATTATTTTTTTTACCTATTTTCTGAGAGATATATACACCTCGTCCGTACATGCTGTGTTCAAAGCTTCCGGTGTAATCGCCCATAAAGATTATTGTTGACGGTGTATTAAATTGCATCTCGATTTTGCTGTTTGTCCAAATATCTGCATCTGTTTTACGGTTATAATTTTGGAATGAATAGTATAAATCTTTTTTGTTTTTTAACAGTATGTTTCCGTATATTCTTCCTATATAGACGGGGTCGGAGTTTCCGAATATGTTGAATGCCGTAAATTCTAAATTTAAAGGGTGTTTTATGTCCGGAGCTTCGTTTTTGTATTTCCAGTCGAGATATTTAAACCATATTGCTTTGTGAATGACGGAATCTCTGAGATTGATATTTATTCCGAGTTTATGGATTCTGTATTTGTTTATATCGGTTTCTTTATTCAGTTTTACTTCGTAAAATATTTTTTGAATGCTGCCCGATTGAACGTTGATATTGTCTGTTGTAATTTGTTCGTGGTCTTTTTCTACCGTTAAACTTTTTTCGGGAATAAATTGTATGTTTACGGTTTCGTCAATATTTCCGAGGTTTTCGAGTGTTAATTCAAAGTTTGATTTCAGTTCTTTTTGGTTGAAATATCCTGATGTTTTATCGATTTTTATGTTTATTTTTGATATTACGGGTATTTTTACAAATGCATATACCGTGTTATAAACAGAACCTTTTTCGTCGCTAATGACGGCAACAACCGCATAACCTACACCTCCGTTAATGTGTTTTGACAGTGATACTCTTACCGGCACTGATGTTTCCGCATATGCTTGCAGTGTAAGTTGTTCGTATGAGTTTCCTATGATTTTCCAGTCTTTCGGTACGTTAATTTGGAGATTAAAAGTTAAAATTTTATCTGTTTTATTTTTTATCAGTAATATGTCAAAAAAAGATTTGTTTTCGGGAACTTCTACTTGATCTTTTAAAAAGCGGACTTCCAAATCTCCTTTGCTAAGTTTATCTGTTGTGTTTTGGCCGATTGTAGGTTTTACGGAAGATAATAAAAGTATAAAAAGAACGATATGTTTTTTTAGCAGAACCATATTTTAAGAAGAGCGTTTGTTTTTTTCATAGTTTTTTAAAGGTAAAATCAGTTTCGCCCTAAAGTGAATAAAATGTCAACGGTATAATAATCAGGGTTTGGAAGAGGATTTTGGTCCGTAAGTCCGTTACCTGAAATAGTTTTACTTTGTCCGAAATAATAATTTATCATTACAGTAGCTGTTCCGGGATCGGTAATGTCTCCGTCTGTTACTAAAGATACGTCACTGTCGGAAAGAGCGTGAATTCCCGTTAATGTTGCGTTAGTAACACCGGTAACGGATGCAGCTTCAATTTCTATGAGGTCAAGATCCAGAGTGTTTCCGGCATCTCCTGTTAATGAACTGCTTAATGCTTTAACATCAAGCTTCCATGTAGGATATGTTCCTGTTCCTCCGGTATCTGTTGTATCGTTATAGTAAATTCTTAAACTTGTCCAATTCGGGTATGCTATGCCGTTTTTGTATTTGTCTAAAGAATTAAAATAAAAACTTAAAGAACCTCCGGATTGAATTGTAAGCCTGGATGTTGTATTTTGTCCGTACCCGTACAGTTCGAACAGTAATACGACAGTAACTAAAAAAAACGTTTTCATATTCTTATTTTTTAATTTCAATTATTTAAGAGATAATTGAAATATACACAATCAAAGAAACTTCCGGTAAACGGTATTTGCCGGAAATTTCTTGAAAAGAATTATGAGCAGTTTTTTTTAATGTTGAGACAATTGAATAATTGCATTTACAACATATCTGTCGGAAGTGATACTTTGTTCCAGTAATGAAGTGGAGTTCATGTTAGTTTCTCTCGTTCCTAATCTCCATTGTATGACAAATGCATTTTGATTAATGTCTCCTGCTCCCAGTCCTGTATAGTTTGACTCAACAATATTAACAGGGGAACTTGACAGAGCTAAAACAGTTCCGGGCAAATCCCAGTTTACCCCGTCCGAACCTGAAGCTCCGGCATCTGCTACAACTAAATATCCGAGATTGTCAAGCGGAATAGTATGAGTAGCATCGTCAACTCCTATGAATGTGGCTGCGTCTGCCGTTAAGCTGACATCAAAGTCAACAGATGATGCAACTGTAAAGTGCGTGTCGTAGCGAGCATTTTGCGGTATTCCGTTTGTATATTGGTCGATAGTATTAACAACGTATTCGAGGTTTCCTCCGCTGGTAATGTTTAATCTTAATATTGAGTTAAGCGTAACTCCTACGGGAATAACTCCGGAGTCTGATACAGGTTGTGAAAAAGCTGCTGCAGTTGAAAGTAAAACAGCCGTTAATAAAACAGTTAATTTTCTCATAATTTCGGTATTTTAATGTTTGTAATTAGATTTTCTAACAGTAATAATCGCTAAAAGTAAAATAAAAATATATAATATCAAAATTTTATTGAGGAAAGAGTTTGAACCCTATAACAACTATATCGTCGACTTGGTCTATGTTGCCTTTCCATTTTTTAAAAAACATATCTAAAATTTCCCGTTGTTCTTTAACGGGTTTGTCGTGTATATCCGCCAGCAGATTTCTGAAAAATTTAGACATCAGTTTTCGTCCTGTCTGTTCTCCTATTTGGTCTGCGTATCCGTCGGAAAAGATATAAACGGTTGTGGGGCTGTCTATTTTAATCGTTGTTGTGTTGAATTTTGTTTCTTCGTTTTTATCATATATTATACCTCCGATTGGCTTAACATTTCCTTTTACTCTGTGCAGTTTGTTGTCTTTTATGTAAACCATAGGGTTTTTTGCTCCGGCAAATTCGAGCAGGTTGTGTTCCGGTATATAACTGCACAGAGCCATATCCATTCCGTCTCTGTTATTTGATTCGTATTGTCTTAATGATTTTCTTATTCCGAGATGTAATTCGTCGAGTATTTCTCCCGGTTTATATATTTGCTTTTGTTCGACAATATTATCTAAAAGGTTGTAGCTGAGCATTGACAGGAATGCTCCGGGAACTCCGTGTCCTGTACAATCTATGGCGGAAACAAAGATGCGTTTGTGTGCATCAAGTTCACCCGGATTGACTTTGACTTCTTTGAACCAATAAAAGTCTCCGCTTACTTTATCTCTCGGTTTAAATAGAATAAAAGATTCTTTAATCAGGTTTTGCAGGGTTTCTTGTCCGGGTAGCATGGATGTTTGTATATTAACCGCATAATTTATACTTGCGTTAATATCGTTGTTTTGTTCTTCTATTTTATTGAATGCTTGTGTAAGTTCCCTGTTTTTCAGTTCTATGTTTCTTTTTTGTCTTTCTATTTCTTCGTTTGTTTCTCTGAGTTGACGGTTATGTATTTTTCGTCGTCTTGTATTTATTATAAGACCTAATGTTATTAGGGATATAAGGATGAATATACTTGCTCCCGCCGTATATATCATTCGTTGTTTTGCTTTTTCTTCTTTTGCTTTTGCTTCCGCAAGTAAACGGTCTTTTTCTGCTTGTTCCAATTTACTTTTTTCTAAAGCTATTTTTGCTTGAGCTATTAAAAGAGAATCTTGTTGGGCTTTCAGTTTTCTGTTTAGGGTATCTTCTGCAATTTCTTTATTTTTACGCATAAGTTCGAGTTCTAATTGTTTTGCCCTGTTTTCGGATTCTTTCATGCGTATTTCGGCAATTGATTTTATACGTTCTTCGTTTACGCGTTCTTTTGTTTGTCTTTTTTCGAAATGTTGTCTGTAAGATGCGAATTTATCCATATATTCCGCAGCTTTTTGCATATTCCCGGATCTTTTGTAATTTTCCGCGAGCATGTTATAGCTTATGAGAACCAGTTTTGATTCTTGTATTTTTGTAGCAATATCAAGGGCTTTTAAGATATTCATAATCGCCCCTTTATAATCTCCTTGAACGGAAAGTATGTATGCAAGGTCGAGTAAGCCCGATGCAATTTCTTTTTCTGTTCCTATACTTTTCCTTATTTTAAGACTCTGTTTAAAATATCGCAGTGATTTTTCGTATTCGTCAAGATTTGCGTATATTAACCCTATATTACTGTATATCTTCATTACTTTTTTAAAATCTTGCTCTTTGCCGTAAAGTTTTGCCGATTCTTTTAAATAAGGGACGGCTTTTTTACCCAGATTTTTTTCGAAGCAAAATATACCGGCTTTGTAATAATAGTTTGCGGCTTCTTTATTATTGTCATTTTTTAAGAAATCATTGGCGTTATTTATAAACCTGTTAAGTTTTTCTTTATCCGCAGGAGACATTTGAGAGAAACTTACGGTATGTAAAGACAGTAAAAATGAAATGATAAAAAGAAAAAAAACAGAAGAATGGTGTTTTGTTACAGTCATACTAATTTTATTATTTTAGAAATCAAAAAAGAATCCAAAAAACAAAAAATTTATTTAAGTTGCTGAAAATCATATTTTGGCAATATGTTTTTCTTGGTGTTCAGTTTTTTTGGTTTTCAAATAATTATGAAAATTAACAAATAATATCTATATTTGAAAATCTAAAACTATATACTTTTTTTTAAACCCCCAAAAAATGC
>JAADDR010000042.1 GCA_013153865.1 Chlorobiota bacterium
TTTTTGATATTTTTCCGATACCTGTTTCGCAAGCCGACAATACCGCCAAATCGGCATTCAGGTCTAAATTGTATATTTCGCCCGAATACAGTACTCCGTCGTCAATTCCTTTTTCCGGATAGAATATTAATCCGGATAATTGCGGTTTAAAAGTATTAACGATACCGTGCGTTGCAATATGTATGTATTTGTATTTTTTTAAATCGGTATTTTTCACGAAACTCTCGGTTGCTTTTTTCCCCGTAACTTCTTCCGCCGTTTTATTTTCTTCTCTGAATAAAGAAGCTAAGGATTCTACTTCCTTTTTACTCCCGGGCAAAGGTGTTACGCTGAAATTTCCTATTGTTCTGCTTTCGGCATCGTCGAATACGGGTGCTATGCCGAGCCAATCGACAAGGTATCCGGATTCTGTTTTTCCGGCATTAAGAGATTTAAGCAGCAAACCTGCCGAATAATTGTAATTTATTTGATATTTTTTTATTAAAAACGGATATTCTTTAAATTTTTTTATATCTCCGGCGTATTTTTCGGTAATTAATGCTTCGTAAGGTATCAGGTTTAATATACCGTCCGGGATAACGGTAATTTTTGTTATGTTTTCGGGCAACACATCCGGAAAAAGCAGTTTATATAAATCGTTTGCCGATTTTAAGTACTCGGGAAAAGCAGATGCATAACCGGAAGTTATTTTTTCGTTAAATTTCTTTATCCTGTCGTATAAATCATCGGGTTTATCCGAAAAACTTATGTATAAATCGTCTTTTGTTATTGTAAAAATAATTATGTAAAATTCGCCCGTAAAATAACTTCTTACGGCAGATTTGTCGTCTAATTTTTTTTGAATGTCGCGAAGTTTAATGTCAGTAGTTTTATATTTTGTTTTAAAATATTTCGGGTATTCTTTTTCAATACGTTTATATAGTTCTGTCAGTTCTGTTTTTACATCGGACCGTTTATAGCTAAGATGCTCTATTTCTTCGGTATTTTCAGCCATTGCAATTGATATTTCGATGCCTGCAATTTCTTTTTTATATTTTTTCTCAAGGTTCAGAATATCTTCCGGGACTCCGGAGAAAGATGCCGCTTCCGAAGCCGTAACGGCATCAGACAATACCGCAGCTTTATTCTTTTCGGCAAATAAAAATGCTTGTTCTTCGTAATGTTTTTTTTCTTTTTCGTTTGTTGTAACATATGATAATCCTATAGCCGTTACTACCGCTTGTTCGTATATCCTGCGCGCATTATTTCCGAGTGTAACCTTATCTTCTTCTTCAATAACGGTTTTTCTTGCTTCAACTATTACCGAGTCGCATAAAACGTAATCGTCGTAAGCCGATTTTATGAAATTAAACAAAGAATCTTTTTGGTATAAAGACATAAATGCCTGAGCTTTACCCTCAAGAGATATGAGAAGTTTATTTACGTTGGTATAATTTTTAAGAACGGGATTTAAAAAATAATCACCCGGTTCCGGATTAAAATCTCTTACGTTTGCGGCAATACTTTTTTGGTAGTAAGTAAGTGCATCGTGATAATCTCCTTTTTTCACGTAAATATCACCTATATTGGCATATATGTTTACAAGCACCGCATTTTTATTGCCGTAGTTACGTTCCAGTATATCGGCAGCTTTCAAAAGATATTTTAATGCGTTATCGTAATCTTTACGTTTGGTATAGTTATTACCTATATTGTTATAATACGTAGCAAGTTCCGGATGATTCTCTCCGTAATACGCTTTCTTTATATTAACCGCTTTTTCGTAAAATTTTAATGCCGATTCTTTTTTCCCCTGCTGCTCCAATATATATCCTATGTTATTACACGTTCCGGCAATATCGGGATGATTCTCTCCGAGAACTCTCATTTGTATATCGTATGCGTCTTTAAAATAAATTAAAGCTTTATCCGTATCGCCTTTTTTATTATAAATAATCCCCATATTGTTTAATATATCGGCAACCGCTTTATGATTGTTTCCGTAAACCGCTTTATCTATGCTTAAAGCTTTTCTGAAGTATTCGAGAGCAGAATCATACTCGTCGTTTTCTGCATATATGCTGCCTTTGCTGCTGTAATATTTTGCCGATTCCGGATTTTTTTCGCCGTATGCCGCTATACTTAAATTAAGTGCTTTATCTATGTATTCCAATGCCGACTTAAAGTCGCCGTTTGCCCGGTAAACGTTGGCGATGTTATTATAAGTAACTGATAATACGGGATGATTTTCTCCGAGAATTTTCTTTTTTATTTCCAAATCTTTCATATAATATTCAAGAGCTTTTTTAAAATTCCCCTTATCCGAATAAGCATTTCCCAAACTCCCGTATATATTAGATCTTTTAAAGTTATCCGGTTTATCAGATTTATCGTTAATTGCCAAAGCCTTAGTATAAAGTATTATTGCAGAATCAGTTTTTCCTTTAAATGCATCAATCAGTCCCTGTCCGAAATAAATATTTTGTAAAAATTTATTTTCTTTGCCGTATTTCATAACCGATAATTCTTCTATCTCTTTCAATATGTTTTCGGCTTCTTTCATTTTGTTATTTTGTATGTAAATATCTGCTACAGAATAACGACATTGAATATAATTGCCTATATAATGATTCTTTTTAAACAACTCGGCCGCCTCTGAAAAATTCCTTTCGGCATTGTCGAAATCGAACTTTTGCTTGTATGCGTTAGCCTGCTTAAAAAGATTAACGGCTTTCTGATAATCACTGTTATCGTTTTGAGCATTTAAAAGCGATACTGAGAATATTAAAAATAAAGATACGGAAGTGAAAAGTTTCATAATAACAGGTATTTTTCTATTTTTACAAACAGTAAAATTAGTAATAATTTTCTTTTATTTCTTTTAAAACTTATGAATAATAATCATACGGAAATATTTAAAGTTGATATTGAAAAAGTTATAAGATCACAAAAAGCACGCTATATCAAAAACATGCCCGGTTTTGCGGTAAGATACATAAAAAAAATAATAAGAGAAGACGAGTTGAATAAAATTACCGAATATGCAGGCAATACCGAAGGTATTGAATTTATAAAAAGATGCACGGAATATCTTAACATAAAATGTAATTTTTACGATAAAGATAATATTCCGGATAAAGGAAGGTTTATATTCGCATGTAACCACCCTCTCGGCGGAATAGATTTTTTTGCCGCAATACTTTCCATAAGCGAAAACTACGATAAAATAAAAGTAATAGCTAACGAACTTTTAATGCATGTGAAACCTTTACGCGAAATTTTTCTTCCGGTAAACGTGTTCGGCAAAAGTTCGGAAAAAGCAAAAGAAGCAATACTTAAAGCCATGGCATCGGAAGATATTCAAATAATGACTTTCCCGGCAGGAGAGGTAGCAAGAAAATACAACGGAAAACCAGACGACGGAGAATGGCATCGAAGTTTTATAAGAAACGCCGTTGAGTTTAAAAGAGATATAATACCGGTTTTTATAGATGCCGAAAATTCCGAAAAATTTTACAGAACGGCAAATATTCGCAAAATGCTCGGATTAAAATGGGATATTGAATTATTTTTACTGCCTCAGGAACTCGTAAAACAAAAAAACAAAACAATAAACGTAATTTTCGGCAAACCGATTTCTTACCAAACTTTCGATAAATCAAAAACACCGCTCGAATGGGCACGGGAAGTTAAAAAAACGGTTTACGGACTAAAAAAACATTTATGAACAAAACAGACAAACAAAATGTAAGTTATCAACAACTTGACATCGAAAAAATAATCAGAAATCAGGAAAATAAAATCGTTAAAAATCTTCCGGGATTTATCGTAAATAAAATAAAAAAATCGTTTCACGAAAAAGAGATTAACGAAATACTGAAAAAGATTCACGATAAGTATGATTGTGATTTCGTTAACGGAGTATCCGAACATCTGAATTATAAGATAAAAGGATATAACGAAAATTATTTACCCGAAAAAGGAAAATTTATTTTTGCCGGAAATCATCCTTTCGGCGGAGCCGATTTTGCCGCAGTAACATACCTGATATCAAAAAAATACAACAAAATAAAATTAGTTGCCAACGAAATGTTTCTGCATGTGGAAAATGCAAAAAACATGTTTCTTCCGGTAAGTATTCTAAAACGCAACGAAAGAGAAAAAATAGATAAAATAGACGAATCGCTTGCCGATGACAACACGCAAATTTTAATATTTCCCGCAGGAAAAGTTGCCCGCAAAATAAAAGGTAAACTCGACGACGGTCCGTGGCACAGAAGTTTTATAAGGAATGCGGTAAAATATAAAAGAGATATAGTTCCTTTTTTTGTTGCCGGCGAAAATTCCAAAAAGTTTTATCGTTGGGCAAAAACAAGAAAATTATTAGGGATAAAAGCAAATCTGGAATTTTTTCTGCTTCCGGGTGAAGTCTTTAAAAAGAGAAATGCCGAAATAGAGGTAGTTTTCGGCAGACCGATACCTCACACAACTTTCGACGACTCTAAAACGCATTTGGAATGGGCTGCCGAAATAAAAAGAAAGGTTTACGAAATCGGAAGAAAATTTCACAAAAAAGATTACAAAAAATGAAAAACGCAATAGTTATCGGAGCATCATCCGGAATAGGAAAAGAATTAGCTTTAATACTTGCCGAAAACGGCTGCAAAACAATAATCACCGGAAGAAGAAAAGAAAAACTTGAAGAATTAAAAAGGTTAAACCCCGATAATTTTATCGTAAAATCATTTGATATAACGACTGAAGACGGCAACAAAGAATTATCCGAAATAACAGAAAAAACGGAAAAACTCGATTTACTGGTTTTAAGTGCGGGAACGGGCGATATAAACGAAAAACTCGATTACGAAACAGAAAATCGAATAAACCTCTTAAACGTAATTGCTTTTACAAATGTTATGAACCGTTTTTACAAGTTTTTCGAAAAACAAGGATACGGACATATTACGGTTATAAGTTCGATTGCCGGATTGAGAGGCAACCGATATACTCCGGCTTACAATGCCTCCAAAGCATACCAAATAAATTATCTTGAAGGATTAAGACAAAAAGCCGTAAAATCCGGAAAGAAAATTTTCATTACCGACGTTCGCCCCGGATTCGTCGATACCGAAATGGCAAAAGGCGATAAACTTTTTTGGGTTTCGCCACCGCAAAAAGCCGCAAGGCAAATTTTCAGGGCAATAAAAAATAAAAAAGACGTTGCATACATTACAAAACGTTGGCGGTTAATCGCAACTATTTTAAAAATAATGCCGGGTTTCTTGTATAAACGTCTCTAAAATCCGTTAAGCTCCATTGTTACCGTAGGTATCAGCAGCAAAAATCCGAGAATAATTAAAATTATCATAAACGGAGTTATCCATTTTACCCATTTATCGTAAGGAATTTTTGCAACACCGAGAACCCCTATCAAAACACCCGAAGTAGGAGTAATCATATTCGTAAAACCGTCGCCGAACTGAAAAGCGGTTACGGTTGCCTGCCGCGAAATTCCGATATAATCGGAAAAAGGAGCCATAATCGGCATCGTAATTGCCGCTTTCGCCGAGCCGGAAGGTATAACGATATTTATTACAGTTTGTATCAGATACATAATTCCTACGGATGTTACTTTCCCGAAATCTTTCATGCTTTCCGCCATGCCGTGCAAAATGGTATCGATAATATGTCCGTCCTGCAAAATAATGACAATTCCGCCGGCAAGTCCCACGACAATCGCCGCAGACATAATATCTTTTGCTCCGTCAAGAAAATGTTTCGTGATTTCGTTAGGCGTATAATTTGTTGCAATCCCCGAAAACAAACCCATTGCCAAAAACAAAGAAGCTATTTTCATAATATACCAGCCGTAACCCATTACTCCTATTATCAAGAAGATAATCGTAAAAGCCAATAAGTTAAGAATAAAAAAATGTACCGATTTCCTTAAAGCAAAAATACTTGTCAAAGCAAACAATCCGGTTGCAACCGGAATCATAGGAGCTTTGAAAGACGAATTTCCGATTTTTAAAACAGTTTCCGGAAATTCGGCAGAAAACAGTATTAAAGAAATTAAAATAAACGCAAAGACAAACCAAGCTCGTTTAGGCGTATAATACTTTATTTCGTCGATTTTTCCGGATACACCTTTCTCTCTCCAATATTTATCCGTTTCGTAAACAAGCGATTTCTCCGGATGTTTTTTAACCTTATTCGCATACCGTAATATAAAAATAATACCGGTAAGATTAATGACAAACCATGCAAACATGCGATATTCTATACCGGAAAACAAAGGCAAACCGGCAATACCCTGTGCTATACCGATTGTAAAAGGATTTAAAATCGCACCGGCAAATCCCAAACCCGCCGCCACAAAAACAATCGCAACACCCGTAATAGAATCGTAACCCATTGATATTGCCAACGGAACAAGAATCACTATAAATGCGATAGTTTCCTCACTCATACCGAAAACCGCACCGAAAATACTGAACATAAGCATTATAAGCGTAAGAATAATATTTTGCACACCTATTTTTCGTAAGATTTTATGCTTTTCGAGTCTTTCGGTAAAATTCAGAAAAGAATAAATACCCACGTCTATCGACTTGGTAGTGTTCATTATCCAAAAAGCACCGCCTACCATCAATATAAAAACAATAATTCCGGATTGTTTTTCGAAACCTTTATACAATGCCGCAAAAACTTGCCATGTTTGAGGATTATTTTCTGTGTATTCGAATTTCGGCTCTCTGATTTCTTTACCGTTTACCCTTATTACTTCGTAAACGGTTTCTTTCTTTCCCGTTTCCGGATTAATCTTTTTTACGTATCTTCCCCCCGGAATAAACCAAGTTGCAACGGCGGCAATAATAATGATATAAAAAACAATAACATAAGTATGAGGAATTTTCTTATTTTTAAGCATAATTACGGTTTTTTATTTTTTTTGAATTGTAAATAAATTATTTTTTCGGCAATATTCCAAAACGAACTTTTAACTTTGCACTTTAAATTTTCAACTTACGACTTATGAGAATCTTAATCAAAAACATAAAAAAACTCGTTCAAACCGAAAATAAACCCAAAGCAAAAGTTTCCGGAAAAGAAATGGCAAAACTCAAAAATATCGACAATGCCTATCTTATTCTGAAAAAAGATATTATAGAAGATTTCGGTAAGATGAAAGATATGCCCGAAATTGAAGGTAATTACAAAAGCATTGATGCCGAAGGCAAAATGGTTTTTCCGTCATTTTGCGATTCGCACACACATTTGGTATATGCCGGAAGTCGCGAAATAGAATACAACGACAAAATAAAAGGTCTTTCTTACGAAGAAATAGCCAAACGCGGAGGCGGTATTTTAAATTCCGCAAAATTGCTGAATAAAACTTCCGAAGACGAACTTTACGAACAATCCTTACAAAGAATAAACGAAATTATATCGCAGGGAACGGGTGCCGTTGAAATTAAAAGCGGTTACGGTCTTACCCTCGAAGGCGAACTGAAAATGCTTCGCGTAATAAAACGCCTGAAAGAAACAACGCCGCTGATTATAAAATCCACTTTTCTCGGCGCACATGCCGTTCCGGAAGAATACAAAGGAAAACAAAGCAAATACGTTGATTTTGTTATTAACGAAATACTGCCGAAAGTTGCCGAAGAAAAACTTGCCGATTTTATTGACGTATTTTGCGACAAAGGTTTCTTCACGGTTGACGAAACCGATAAAATACTCACGGCAGGTGCAAAATACGGACTTCGCCCGAAAATTCACGCTAACGAACTGGACTTTTCAGGCGGCATTCAAATAGGCGTAAAACACAATGCCCTGTCGGTCGATCATCTCGAATATGTCGGCGACGAAGAAATAAAAGTGCTGAAGAACTCCGAAACCATGCCGACCATTTTGCCCGGTGCCGCATTTTTTCTGAACATGCCCTACTCTCCCGCCCGCAAAATGATTGATGCAGGATTGCCTCTTGCCGTCGCTTCCGATTTTAATCCGGGTTCTTCGCCTTCCGGAAATATGAAACTGATGATGTCATTCGCAAGCGTAAATTACAAATTAACGGCGGAAGAAGTTATAAACGCAACTACGATTAACACGGCTTACGCAATGGGTATCAGCAATATAACCGGCAGCATTACCAAAGGCAAAAAAGCAAATGTCTTTATTACTAAAAAAATTCCGAGCATCGAATTTATGTCCTATGCCTACGGAAGCAATTTAATCGATACGGTTATTTTGGGCGGGAAGATTATTTGACTGCAAAACGCATAATTATAGATCGGGCAACCGTCTTACGATTATTCCGGTAAAATAATCTCCGGCTTCAAGGTATATATTCAGCACACTTACCGAGTCTGTATTATTTTCGGGCATTTCTACATATATTTCGGTTGCATTCTTTCGTTCGATTTTGAAATCTGCATTTTCAATTACAAAGTTATCTTGCAAAGTATTTACATCTCCGAAATCAATAACGTTTCCGTTAAAAACGATGCAACTGATCCACCAACTGTCTCCCGAAGTGGTAACAAGAGCAGAAGAATTTTCCGATGATAACTCTATTTCTTTCTGAGAAAGCCCGATATTATCGTCCCAATCTCCGTCAAGTTTTGATTCCGAACAAGAAAATTGCAAAAAAAGAATTAATGTAAAGATACTCAGTTTTACCGTATTTTTCATGATTATTAAAAATTTTATTCAAGTCATTGCAAACAGATATAATTCTTTTTAACGTTAATTCAAATATTCACGGCAAATATATTGATAAAAATTAACATAATTTTACACGAAAATCATTTTTCTTTTAACCCGAATATTATACTTTTGAAAACTTAAAATCAAGTTCTCAATTTCAAATTTAAAACAGTATGAAACAACTGATAGAATGTGTCCCGAATTTCAGCGAAGGACGCGATATGAACATCATCAAACAAATTACCGATGTTATCGAAAGTGTTGAAGGCGTTAAACTTTTGGACGTTGACCCCGGAAAAGCAACCAACCGGACGGTTGTAACATTCGTAGGCACACCCGACGAAGTTATCGATGCCGCTTTTCTGGCAATAAAAAAAGCATCGGAAGTTATAGATATGAGCAAACACCACGGCGAACATCCGCGTTTCGGAGCAACCGACGTGTGTCCTTTGGTGCCGATTTCGGGCATAAGCATGGAAGAAACCGTACAATACGCACATAAACTTGCCGAACGAGTAGGAAATGAACTCGGAATACCCGTTTATTGCTACGAATTTGCCGCAAAAGAAGAAAAAAGAAAAAACCTTGCTTACTGTCGTGCCGGAGAATACGAAGGATTGAAAGAGAAACTTTCTAATCCGGAAATGAAACCGGACTACGGTCCTGCGGAATTTAACGAGCATGTGAAAAGAACCGGTGCCACGGCAATAAGTGCCCGAAACTTTTTGGTTGCATATAACGTAAACCTCAATACAACATCCACACGACGAGCAAATGCGATAGCATTTGACGTTCGCGAAGCCGGAAGAATAAAACGCGAAGGCAATCCGATAACCGGAAAACCTGTTTTAGACGAAAACGGAAATAAAGTAAGAATACCCGGAACGCTAAAAAAAGTTAAAGCAATAGGTTGGTATATAGAAGAATACGGCATTGCACAAATTTCAATGAATTTAACCGACATTACCGTAACTTCCGTTCATAAAGCTTTTGAAGAAGTTAAAAAAAGTGCCGAAAGCAGAGGCGTAAGAGTTACCGGTTCGGAACTCGTAGGACTTATTCCTTTAAACGCAATGCTCGATGCCGGAAAATTTTATCTTAAAAAACAAAAACGTTCTACGGGTATTGCCGATTCCGAAATTATTAAAATTGCCGTAAAGTCACTCGGATTAGACGACCTTAAACCCTTTGTGCCGGAAGAACGTATTATCGAATACGTAATGGAAGATAAAAATTCCAAACCGCTTATTAATATGAAACTGAAAGATTTTGCCGACTTAACGGGTTCTGAATTTCCGGCACCCGGAGGCGGCAGCATATCGGCATACATGGGGGCTTTGGGTGCGGCATTGGGAACTATGGTTGCCAACTTATCGTCGCACAAACGCGGTTGGGACGACCGCTGGGAAGAGTTTTCGGATTGGGCGGAAAAAGGTGCTTATTATTACAAAGCGTTGGTAAATATGGTGGACGAAGATACAAATGCTTTCAATAAAATTATGGATGCTTTTCGCTTACCGAAAAAGACAGATGAAGAAAAAGCGGCACGAAATAAAGCAATACAAGACGCTACAAAAAATGCCATTAACGTTCCGTTTAAAATAATGGAACTTGCTTACGCCTCCATGGAAGTTATGAAAGCAATGGCTGAAACAGGATTGCAAGCATCGATAAGCGATGCTGGTGTGGGAGCTTTGGCGGCAAGAGCGGCTGTTTACGGTGCTTTTATGAACGTAAAAATTAACACCGGAGATTTGGAAGACCGCAAATTTGCCGAAGAAAAAATAAAAGCCGGAAAAGAAATCCTCGACAAAGCAACGGCATTGGAAAAAGAAATAGTTGCCTTGGTTGAAGAAAAAATTTCTTAATTTCTTTATATACGAATGTTAAAACCTTGCGGTTTTGTTTTAAGAAAATTGCAAGGTTTATTATTTTTATAAAATTATTCCGATAAAGAAATACGTTTTAAAGAGCCCAAATCCGGATAAAATTCCACGGTAACGGATTCTTTAAACAAACTTGCGGGTATAATATTAAGTTTGCCGTATTGAGGCATCATTACGGTGGTTTTGTAAAGCTCTTTATTTTTATAAGAAATTGCAACTTTCGTTTTACACGGCAACCTGTAAACAATACCTTTAAATTTGTTTTCTTTATTTTCGGTTTGATAATTCACGTAATAATCGTCGGTATTAACGGGTCCGGATTTGTAAAGTTTAATCATAACCGGATACCCTTCGCCCTCTTCGGTAATACCTTTTGTTTCGGAGAAATAAAAAATCGGTTCGGCTTCCGTAAGTAATTTTTGGTCAGGAATTATATCGAAACTGAATTTTTTAACGTATTTTATCTCTTTTCCGGTAAATAAACTCATATAGTTTTTTTCGAGGTCCGAAAGTTCTTTAAGCATCGACTGCAAAGCATTGCCGTCCGGAAAATTGTTGCCGTCGTTTTCGCCCGTAAGTAAAGCATAACGGTCGTCGCGAAGCTGAAAAATAATATCCGCCGTTTCTTTTGCCTGTTTGGCTGTACTCTTATATACTTTCTTTTTGCGTATTACCGGCACTTTTATCATTACCGAATCTTTTAACACCTCTTTATAAATCGTATCGTATTTGGTTTCTCTTACCGAACTTAAAGATATATCCGCATAATCGGTAAATTTATGTTCTTCGCCGAGTTTTTGAATATCGTTTTGCTCGGTATTTACTTTACCGGCTTGAACATCACTTAAATTAATACCCGATATAAAACTTTCTTTACTTAAATTCAGCAATTGAGAATTAACGTTTTCGGATACTATCTTAAATATTAAAGAGGAATCGGTAACAGGCACCGTTTTTAAAGAAACATCCGAAATATAATATTTTGTTTCGTCTTTGTCAATTGCATTTTTTGCATTAAAATACAAATGTGTATAATCCGAAAATATGCCTTTGCGTTTTACAATTTTGGTAAGTTCCGCATTAATTGTAAGTTTTGATTTCGGAAGAGCATAAACAATTCCTTCTGAAGGAGTATAAGAACTCGTTACTTTTTCCGAGTAAAAAGATGTTTTACAAGATATAACCGAAAACAAAACCGTAAATAAAATAAAATATTTGAAACTATATTTCATGGCTTTTACGTTTTATTTATTTATCGGATATTCGTAAGGATTGTCTTTGTAGTCTTCCGGGTCGGCGATATGTTTGCCTTTTTCCATATTTTTTTTGTATTCTTCGCTTTCCCTTTTTTCAACTTCCGCTTCATTTACGTCATGCCCGTTTTTAAAAGTTATTGTTGTTTTTTCGCCTTTTTCGTCGTAAAATGTCCATACACCGTCTTTAAGATCATTTTTATATTGCCCTTTCACTTCGATTTTTCCGTTTTTGTAATATCTGAGCATAGGACCTTCCATTTTATCGTTAACGACTTTTGCTTTTAAAAACACGTTTCCGTTTCTGTAATATTTTACCCAAATGCCGTTTTGCACTCCGTCTTCATATGTTTTTTTATCGAAAATTTGTCCGTTATCGTAAAATATTATCTGATTACCGTGTAATTTACCTGTTTTATAATTTTCTTCTTTTACCTTAATACCGTCTTTATAATATATCCATTTACCGTGTTTATCTTTTCCGACATATTTTCCTTCCGATATAAGATTTTCGTTTTCGTCGAAGAAGCGGGCATCGGCAGTATCTCCTTTTTCGTCATATATAAGCAATGCCGCCGGCTTACCGTTTTCATGATAACGTTTCAATTCTCCAACGGGTTTTCCGTCTTTAAAATGAGCTTCATATGCTGTTTCTCCGTTAGAATAAACTTTCATCCATTTCCCTTGTTTTAAACCTTTATCATCAATACGGTTCAGTTTTCCGGCTTTTGTCAGTTTTATTATTTCGGCATCCGGTCTGTCGTCTTTTTCTATTACCGCATCATAATATTGCTTTAAAGTATCATTATATAATTCAGCTAAATATTCAAAATAAGGTTTGCTCATTTTTTTATTTGCCTGATAATAATTTAAAGCATATGTTCTAAGTATATTATGAAAGTCGGATATCTCTTTTTCAAATTTTTTATCGTAAACTTCATGATGCTCTTTGTCTTTTCCTTTACACAGATATTTTGCGGCTGCTTTTACCGAAAAATTATCTTTTAAAACCGAATATTCTTTATAATAAGAAATACCGGCATAATAATAAGGTGCCGCTTCATTTTTATAAGACCGGATATATTCTTTCGATTTATTTATACATTTCTC
>JAADDR010000041.1 GCA_013153865.1 Chlorobiota bacterium
CAGAACCAAAAATAAACTGTTTTCTATTATTGCACATGATTTAAAAAATCCTTTTCAGGGGATTATAGGTTTTTCGGAATTAATTATCAAAGAAGCCGAAAAACAATCTTCCGAAAAAATAAAAAAATATTCGCAATATATTTACGATGTTTCTTTACAATCGTATAAACTGTTGGATAATTTACTGGATTTTACCAGAAGTCAGACAGGTCTCATAAAATACAACCCCGAATATTTTAATATTGCCGAGCCGGTAAAAGAAACCGTATTGCTTGTAAAAAGCAATGCCGATGCAAAAGGAGTAAATCTTATCGACGAAGTAACCGAAAATTCCGAAGAATTGAAAGTATTTGCAGATAAATCCATGATTGCAACGGTATTGAGAAACTTGATTTCGAATGCTGTTAAATTTACACCTTCCGGCGGAACCGTAAGAATAAGCGCAAAACTCGAAGACGATAATCTGATACTTAAAGTTGCCGATACCGGCGTGGGAATTAAAGAGAGCGATATACCGAAACTTTTTAAAGCGGATTTGAACTTTTCAACTTTCGGAACCCGAAACGAAAAAGGCACCGGATTGGGCTTGGTTGTATGTAAAGATTTTATAGATAAAAATAACGGAACAATTAGCGTAAAAAGCAAAGTAGGTAAAGGAAGCGTGTTTACGATTACTTTACCCGTTAAAAAATAATCTCATATTCTTACCGTTATTTTCGTGTTCTTTTTTTGTTCTTCGGTAAAATAACGGCTTTAGTTTCCTGCTTCGTTTTTTCTATTGCCGCAAAAACCGGTTTTGCGCGTTCTATCATTTTAGGTTTTTGCAATTCCGCATATAAATTCTTTATTTTCCTTTCGTAATCTTTTATTTTTTGCAAAATTTCTTCCGGCTCTGCAGGTATTATGTTTTCGTATGCTTCGTTTACGCGTAAGGTAAAATCGCTTAATACGTTCATGTAATTTATAAAAGCATCGTAAGGCGAAGGATAAGGATTAAAATAATCATGTACGGAACCGTCGGAAAGAATTTTTGTGCTCATGTAATAAAAATGGTCGCTTGTTTGTAAATGCCTCCAAATTATTTGCAAATCATGCCTTTTTATGAAAGACATTTTATCGGATAAAGAATACAACTTATTAAATGCTTCTTTTTGCATTTCGTTTCCGAGCCATGCCGTTAAATCGCGTTCTTCGTCTGCCCACGATATTGCATAAGGAACATTCATGCCTGCTACGGGCTCGTGTTTTTCGGCAACTTCCGATAATGTTGCAAAAGTAAAATCGCTTTGCTTAAATATTTCTTCCGGAAAAGCTTTTAAAAAATCAAGAATACCGGTTTCCGCTTTTTGATGTTCGCCGAACGTTTCGTAATCCGTAAATATATTTATTATTTCCTGATGCTCGTCCGCACCGGCAATCCACGAAGCATATTTTTCGGCGGTAAGAGGATAGGCATCCCAAGACTTATCCGAAAAACGAAAAGCTATGTCGTCGCTGAGTTTATAATTTTTCAGAATAAGTTTAAGTTCCGGATTCAACACATTGTAATATAAAACATTAGGGCTTTTCCAGCCCAATATGTGTTTGGCTCCTTCGGTTATCATTGCTTTAAAGCCCATTTCGGCAACCGATTTGCCCGTAAGATTATCGTATATTAATTCGGTATTTCTGAATACTTCGGGGGTTTGCCCGAAATGTTTTTTTATTGCGGCAACATGCTCTTTTACTTGTTTTTTAAATTCTTCTTTGTCGTATAAAGATATTAGCGAATGAGCATATGTTTCGGCAAGAAATTCTACGTTTCCGGTATCAGCCAGAGCTTTAAAACTTTCTATAACTTCCGGAGCATACAACTCCATTTGTTCTAAAGCGGTTCCGGATATGGAAAAATTTACTTTAAATTTATCTTTGTGCTTTTTTATCAAATCAAGTAATACCGCATTTGCCGGCAAATAATTATTATATGCGATTCTCTGCATGTGCAGGCGATTTTCCAAATCGTCAAAATAATGCTGTTCTTCTCCTATGTCGAAAAAACGGTATCTTTTTAAACGAAACGGTTGGTGAATTTGAAAATACAGGCAAATGTGTCGCATATGTTTTTTAGTTTTGTTTATTTAATAATGTGTAATAAATTTCTTTGATTTCTTTTGCGGGTTTATCCCATTTCATTTCGTCAACTTCTTTTTTTGATTGTTTTTTAAACATTTCCGATAACCCTTTGTATGTTATAATGCCGTATATTGCGTCGGCTAAAGCGTCTTCGTCCCAATAATCGGTTTTTACGGCATTTTTTAAAACTTCGGCAACACCGGATTGTTTCGATATAATAACCGGAACGTTAGAGCGAGCAGCTTCTAAAGGTGATATCCCGAAAGGTTCCGATACGCTGGGCATAACATAAACATCGCTTATTGCAAACATTTTATTTACCTCTTCACCTTTTAAGAAGCCCGTAAAATGAAATTTATCCGTAATGCCGAGTTTTGCCGCATATCGTATCATTTCATGAAACATGTCTCCGCTTCCGGCCATTACAAATCGCACGTTATCTGTTTTTTGCAATACTTTGTATGCCGCATTTATAAAATATGCGGGTCCTTTTTGGTATGTTATCCTGCCCAAAAATGTTACCAGTTTCTCTTTTACGTTTTTTTTATATTTTTTCTTAAGATTATTTTGCGGTTCAACCGCATTATAAACGGTAACGATTTTCTCCGGATTAATGCCGTAATGTTTTATCAGTATATTTTTTGTAAGATTACTTACCGTTATTATCTTATCGGCGGCTTCCATACCGGCTTTTTCAAGAGCAAAAACACGACTGTCTATGCGGTCGAAACCGCCTCTGTCAAATTCGGTTGCATGAACATGAATAACCAGCGGCTTTCCGGAAATTTCTTTTGCGGCGATTCCGGCGGCATTGGTAAGCCAGTCATGGGCGTGTATTATGTCGAAATCGTTTTCGGCGGCAATAACTTTTGCCACTTGTGCGTAGTAGTAAACTTCTTTAAGCAATTCGGAGCCGTAAGTGCCGCTGAAGTTATATTTGCCTTCCTTTATTCTTGATGTTTTTTCGTATTCTTCTAAAGTTACTTCTTTTATTATGCCGTCTTTTTCGTAATATAATTTTTTGCTTTTGTCGAGGATGTTATGTTTATGTTCTTTTAAAAATTTTTTGTATTCGTCATGCGATATATAAGGTTGAAGTTTTGATTTAATTTCTATAAACTCTATTTTTTTCAGAAGTTTATCCGTTATTAAAGTTTCGAAATTATGAGATAGATTATTTTTGCTTACGGACGAAGTTTTTTCCCCGAATATTTTTTCCGTATTTGTTTTATATTGTTTTATGCTTATGTTTCCGGCACTGATTAACCGGGCAACACTTTTGTCTTCGTCGCCGTAAAGTTTAGGAACCACAAAAAGTATTTCGATATCGTCGAAAGCCGAAAGTGCTTTTGTAAGACCGTAGCAAGCAGTTCCCAAACCTCCCGAAATATGCGGCGGAAATTCCCACCCGAACATTAATACTTTCATTTATTAACGGGATTTTATTATTATTTATATATGTCAATAAGCATCTTTAATTTAAGCAAAGCAGCAACACTCGGAGCGTAAGAAACGGCTCCGGCAGCTTTGTGCGGCGGATTACCGTCAAATAATTCCGATATTGTGCCTATTCCGTGTTCCGTCATTTCTTCTTCAAATTTAAGATATATGTTTTCAATTTCTTTAATGCTTTTTTCTCCGTATAAATTAAACAATGCGCTGCAATATTCGGCAATAAGCCAAGGATGAACGGTGCCTTGATGTCGAGCTTTGTTTCTTTCGTCGCAATTGCCTTTGTATTTACCCGTGTATGCGTTGTTTTGGGGGCTTAAGGTTCTTAATCCTCTTGAAGTTAGAAGATGTGTCTTTACCGTATTTAATATATTTTTTTTATGATTGTCGGATAAAGGAGAATATGGTAACGATAAAGCAAAAATCTGGTTCGGTCTTATATCTGTATTTTGTTCCGTATTGTTTACGAAGTCATACAGATATCCTTTTTCTTCGTTCATAAATATATTAGTGTAGAAATGTTTTACTTTATGAGGAATATTCTCGAGTTCTTTTATCAGAGTTTTACTGTTATTTATTTCCGCTAACCCCGACAGATACATTAAAGTATTATACCACAAAGCATTTATTTCGTTAACAAATCCCGTGCGCGGTGTTACCGGTTTGCCGTAAGCATATTCGTTCATCCATGTGTAATTTTTTTTGTCTTCGGGGATAAACAAAAGACCGTTATCGTGAACAAATGCGTTGTATTTCCCGTTTTTAAGATTTCTGAATATTTTTAAAATCTTTCTTCCGTATTTTTTCCAAACATCGTCGCAATTTTCGGCAAAAGCGGTATATTCTTGCAATACTTTAAATATAAGCAAAGGTATGTCGGGTGCAATATTTTCGTTTTTCTCGGCAAAGAATTGTTTTAATACCGTATCAAATGCTTTTTTAAATAAATCTACGTTTTTCGGCAAACTTAATCCTGTTAACGAAAGCAGCGATTCCCTCAACAGCGGCGGATACCACGGAAAACCCGCAGTAATGCCGACTTCTCCCTTTCTGTAAAAAAAGAACTGTTCCGCAGAATTTATTAAATTGTTCTCAAAACTGTCTCTCGGAATTCGTTTTTTCAGTTCCGCATTAAAAATATTGTTAAGGCCGTTTGTTTTAACTTCATTCAATCCTGCGGAAAAAATAATTTTATCTCCTTTTTTTACGTTAAGCTCAAAATATCCGTAAGTAAACAAGTCTTCGACATATTCGTATCCGCGTTTCTTTTCTTCACGGTAAAATATGTTTTTGTTCCAGTCCGGAGCGGTTATAAATTTTGCTTTTTTGGATGTTTGTATAAACAAATCCGGAAATCCGTCATACATTTTAATCTTTATACCGTTTTGTATTTCTTCTTTTTTAAGATTTACGTAAAAATTTTCTTTGCTTAATTCGTGAATATTGCGAAATGCCGTAAGAGGCATAAGTCTTAAAAGCGTTTTAGAGTGAGCGTCTAAAACAGTATAACGAATTAAGATTTGATTTTTGTTATGAGAAAGCAACATCTCTTTTTTCAGTAAAACACCGCCTACTCTGAAAGTTTTGGCAGGAATGGGAACCGTTTCAAATTTTGTAATGTAACGATGCCCGTGAGGATAAAAAATATTATCTTTGTATTGATGTATGCCTAATCCGAATGATTTGCCGTTTTGTATAACGGTTTCGTCAACCGACGATAATAATAAAACTTTACTGTTGTCGTCGTTAATATCGGGGCATATCAAAAGTCCGTGGTATTTTCTTGTATTACAGCCGCTCAAAGTCGTGCTTGCATATGCACCTCCTCTGTTGGAGCGGATTAGCTCCACGGATAAAGCATATTCCAGATTAACAAGTTTATCTTTCGCAATATTAATGTAAGACATTATTCTATCTTTTTAAAAATACAAATTTACGTTAAATTTTCTAATTAGAAGTTCAGGATTCTCGAAAATAAACATATCCGGCTTTATTTTACGGTAAACGATTTTATCTTTTTTTATATATTTTTAACCTGTTTTTAGGTTGAAACTTTAAAGATGTATTAATAACATTGCAATCTTTAATGTAAATCACTTGCGGTAATGTTCTTGAGCATTATTGCCCGAATAATTAATTTAAGGAAAATTTATAATGACAAATGTCATATTTTTGTCAAATAAAATTTATATTTTTAACCGGAAATTAATTTAACATAAAAAGATATATAATGAATAAAATTGTCGAAAAAGAGCAATTCTCGGAAAATGTCTTCAAACTGGTTGTTGAGGCACCCGAAGTTGCCGTAAGCAGAAAAGCCGGACATTTCGTAATTATAAAGTTAGGCGATAAAGGAGAGCGTATTCCTTTAACAATTGCGGGTTCCGACCCGGAAAGAGGAACGATTGATTTGGTAATACAAAGAGTAGGGGTTACATCTCATAAATTAACATCCTTAAACGTAGGAGATGAAATTACAGATTTGGTAGGTCCGTTGGGTAAAGCCACTCACATAGAAAATTTCGGCACCGTGCTTGCCGCATGCGGAGGTGTGGGAACGGCACCCATGTTACCTATTATAGAAGCCATGAAAAAAGCAGGAAATAAAATTATTACCGTTTTGGCGGCTCGAACAAAAGATTTGATTATTCTTGAAGAACAGATAAGAAAATTTTCCGATGAGGTTATTATTATGACCGACGACGGTTCTTACGGTAATAAAGGATTGGTAACAAAAGGCATGGAAGATGTTATAAGTCGCGAAAAAATCGATAAATCAATAGTTATAGGTCCGGCAATTATGATGAAGTTTGCCGCTTTAACGACAAAAAAATACAATATCCCGACCGAAGCCAGCTTAAATACCATTATGGTTGACGGAACGGGTATGTGCGGAGCATGCAGAATTACCGTAGGAGGTAAAACTAAATTCGTTTGTGTTGACGGTCCGGAGTTTGATGCTCACGAAGTTGATTTTGACGAAATGCTTATGAGGTTAGCTGCTTATAAAGAAGACGAAGCACGTGCGTATGAAGCTTATTTGAATAATTAAATTTAAAATTATATCGGAAAAATAACAATAATGGAAAATATAACTGATTATTATAAAAAAGAAAGAGCTCAGGAATGGAGAGCGGAAATAAGAAAAGCCGTAAAAGTTAAGGAAAGAACTTCTATGGAGAGAACCAAAATGCCCGAGCAGGAACCTACGGTAAGAAATAAAAATAATTTGGAAGTTAACTTAGGATTAGCGGAAGAAATTGCCGTAAAAGAAGCACAAAGATGTATTGATTGTCCCGACCCGACATGCGTAAAAGGTTGTCCGGTCAATATTTATATTCCTAAATTCATAAAAAAAATAGAGATAGGCGATTTCTTGGGAGCCGCAACGGTTTTAAAAGAAACAAATACCTTACCGGCGGTTTGCGGCAGAGTTTGTCCGCAAGAAAAACAATGCGAGGCAAATTGCTTTTACACTATTAAATTGAATAAAGAACCTGTTGCAATCGGATATTTAGAACGATTCGCCGCCGACTACGAAAGAAACAGCGGAAAAACGGCTATTCCGGAAGTTGCGGAACCTAACGGCATTAAAGTTGCATCAATAGGCTCCGGACCGGCAGGCTTGGCTTGGGCGGCAGATATGGTTAAAATGGGTTATGACGTAACTGTTTTTGAAGCGTTGCACGAAATAGGAGGAGTGTTAAAATACGGTATTCCCGAGTTCAGACTGCCTAACAGTATTGTTGATTTTGAAATTGATAACCTGAAAAAAATGGGTGTAAAATTCGTTAAGAATTTTGTTGTAGGAAAAACGGCTACCATTGATGACTTGAGAGCAAAAGGGTTTAAAGCGTTTTTTGTAGGAAGCGGAGCAGGATTACCTCGTTTTATGGGTATCCCCGGCGAAAATTCCATCGGTATATTTTCTTCAAACGAATATCTTACGAGAGTTAACTTAATGAATGCCGCAAAAGAAGATTATGATACGCCCGTGCTTCTCGGAAAAAATGTTGCGGTTATAGGCGGAGGTAATACGGCAATGGACTCTGTTCGCACGGCAAAACGTCTGGGTGCCGAAAGAGCAATGATTATTTACAGGCGTTCGAGAGAAGAAATGCCTGCACGCTTGGAAGAAGTTCATCATGCTTTAGACGAGGAGGTTGAATTTTTAAATCTTAATAATCCGGTTGAATATATTGCCGATAATAACGGTCGCGTTAAAAAAATAAGATTGCAGAGAATGGAACTCGGCGAACCCGACGAATCGGGCAGAAGAAGACCCGTTCCGATAGAAGGGTCGGAATACGAAATTGAAGTTGACGAAGTTGTGGTAGCGGTGGGTGTATCGCCCAATCCTCTTATACCTGCTACCGTTGCCGGATTGGAAACAACAAAATGGGGGACTATTACGGTAAACGAAAACTTGCAAACTTCGGTAGAAGATATTTTTGCGGGAGGAGATATTGTCAGAGGAGGAGCAACTGTTATATTGGCTATGGGAGACGGGAGAAAAGCCGCAACGGGAATGGATAAATATTTAAAAGAAAAAATTAAAAAATAAAATATTATGACTGACTTAACTGTAAGGTATCTCGGTTTAACCTTAAAAAACCCGATTATTGCGGCAAGCTCCGGATATACCGGAGACATCAAACACCTTAAAGAACTTGAAGATAACGGTGCTGCCGCAGTTGTGCTGAAATCTGTTTTCGAAGAAGAAATTATTAACGAATTCAGCGAACACCTTAATGCCGACGACGAGTTTCAAAGCAATCTCGAATTTCTTGATTATTACGATTACGAACTTAAAGAAGGAGCTCTCGAGGAGTATGTAAATTTGATAAAAGATGCAAAAAAGAACCTTCTTATACCGGTTATCGCAAGTATTAACTGCATATCGGCACACGAATGGACTGATTTTGCCGCAAAAATAGAAAATGCCGGAGCCGATGCTCTTGAACTCAATATATTTTTGTTACCTTCGGATACGCATAAAACCGGAGTCGAAATAGAAAATACTTATTTTGAAATTATCAAAAAAGTTTTGAATAAGGTTAAAATACCTGTTGCCGTTAAAATGAGCCCTTATTTTTCCAATCTTTCCAATATGATTCAAAGATTATCCGAAACGGGAATTTCCGGCTTGGTTTTGTTTAATCGCTCTTATACTCCGGATGTTGATATTGATACAATGGAAGTTGTTTCTTCGAGTGTTTTAAGTAAACCGGACGATTATACATTACCGTTGAGGTGGACGGCACTTATGTCCGACAGTGTAAAGTGCCCCTTATCCGCATCAACCGGAATACATAATGCGGATTCTTTGATAAAACTTTTGCTTGCGGGAGCTTCCGTAGTGCAAATTGCTTCTGTAATTTATGTTAACGGTGCAGGGCATATTAATAAAATGTTGACTGACTTGGAAGATTGGATGAATCGAAATAATTATTTTAATATTGACCGTTTCAGAGGAAAGTTAAGCAGTAAGAAAATTAAAAATCCGGCAGAATTTGAACGTGTTCAGTTTATGAAATATTTCGGAAACAGAGGAGTATAACTTAAATATTATTATTTGTAAAAATAACATTGAGCATAAAATTGTAACTGTATTAAAAAGAGGCTGTCTCAAAAGTAAAATCGAGACAGCCTTTTATTTTTTCAAATTTTTTACAAGTAAAAAGGATAATTATTTTTTTTGATTTATGAAATCGTTAAAACTTGCAATTTCCGATTTGTCGTTTGCAGTGCGAATATTGAGTTTTTTTATTTGTTTTTCGGATTTTAAAGCGGATTCGGGAGCATCTTTAACCGGAACCGCAATACTCGGAGCAATTACTAACGCCACAATTGACATTAATTTTACCAATATGTTTAAAGAAGGTCCGGATGTGTCTTTTAAAGGGTCTCCTACCGTATCACCGACAACGGTAGCTTTATGCATCTCGGAACCTTTTTGAAATATTTCGCCGTCAGAGCATTTTATTCCTTCTTCCACCATTTTTTTTGCGTTATCCCACGCACCTCCGGCATTTGCTTGAAATATTGCCATAATAACACCTACAGATGTTACCCCGGCTAATACTCCTCCCAACACTTCCGCTCCGGCAAAAAATCCTACTAAAGCAGGAACAAAAAGAGCCAATAAACCCGGCAGTATCATTTCTTTAAGTGATGATTTTGTGGATATTGCCACACATTTTTCATATTCTGCCGACCCGTCGGCTTTTAAAAGTATTTCTTTTTCTTCATCACTTGCCTCTGTGGTTTTTCCGTCATATTTTTTTATTATCAGCAATGCATCTTTTAAAACGGGTATGTCTTTAAATTGTCGTCTTACTTCGTCAATCATTTTGCCGGCTGCCCGTCCTACGGCACCCATTGCCAAAGCGGAAAACAACAAAGGTAACATTGCACCGAAAAACAATCCCGAAATAATGAGAGGATTTGCCAAATCTATAACTTTAATGTTTGCTTGTTGCATAAATGCCGTAAATAAAGCTAAAGCCGTAAGTGCCGCCGAACCTATCGCAAAACCTTTGCCTATGGCTGCAGTGGTATTTCCCACGGCATCAAGTTTGTCTGTTCTGTCTCTGACTTCAGGTTCGAGTTCAGCCATTGCGGCAATACCTCCGGCGTTATCGGCAATAGGACCGTATGCATCAATGGCAAGTTGTATGCCGGTATTTGCCAGCATGCCTACTGCCGCAACGGCAATTCCGTATAATCCCGCAAAATAATATGCTCCTATAATGCTTAATGCAATTACTATTACCGGAAGAGCAGTTGATAACATGCCTATTTCCAAACCTCCTATAATGTTGGTTGCTGCTCCCGTTCGTGATTTTTTAACTATTGATAATACGGGTTTGTTGCCTGTTCCTGTATAATATTCCGTGATTTTACCTATGGCAAAACCTGCAATTAAACCTGTTACCGTAGCAAAAAATACGTTAAGAGAAGAATAGTCTTTTGTAATACCTTCGAAGTTGGTAAAAGACCATGATTCCGGCAGCATTGTTTTTATTATAAAATATGATGCGGCAAGCATCAGCGTTGCCGAAACCGCTTCGCCTGTATTAAGCCCTGTATGAGGATTTCCGCCTTCTTTTATTCTTACGAAAAATGTTCCTGTTCCCGAGATTATAATTCCGGCGGCGGCTAATGTTAAAGGGAGTAATACCGCACCTACGGGGAAATCGGAAAATTCGGGTAAGTTCATAAATACGGCACCCAATACCATTGTTGCAACAATCGACCCCACGAATGATTCGAACAAGTCTGCTCCCATTCCCGCAACATCGCCTACGTTATCTCCTACATTATCGGCAATGGTTGCCGGGTTTAGAGGGTGGTCTTCCGGAATACCGCTTTCTACTTTTCCTACCAAGTCGGCTCCCACGTCTGCCGCTTTTGTGTATATGCCTCCTCCAACGCGCGCAAATAATGCTATTGACGATGCTCCGAGCGAAAAACCGGAAAGAACGTTTAAAACTTCGGTCGTTCCGCCGTCGAATCCCATAAAATGATAAAAAATAAACAGTATGCTTAATCCGAGAACACCTAATGAAACAACTCCGAGTCCCATTACCGAACCTCCGGTAAATGCAACTTTAAGTGCCGAGTTCATTGATTTTCTTGCGGCGTTAGTCGTTCGCACGTTGGCTTTAACTGCTATACGCATTCCTATAAAACCCGCTAATGCCGATAATACGGCACCGGTAACAAATGATAATGCAATAAATCCGTTTGAAGTTTCTTCCGTAGAACCTTTCAAGTATAACAATATTGCTACTGCGGCTACAAAAACGGATAAAACTTTATATTCTGCTTTCAGAAAAGCCATTGCTCCGTCTGCAATATGTCCGGCAATTGTTTGCATTTTTTCGGAACCTGCCGATTGTTTTTGTACCCAAGCTGATTTTACTACCGTAAAAACAATGCCGGCAATTCCTGCTCCGATAATAGAATAAATGAGTGTTTCCATTAGTCTGGTTAAATAATTTTTCAGTTATATAAATTCGGTTTGTTTTAAAACGGCAAATATATATTTTTTGCTCTTATAATCAAACGGATGCGGCGGAAATATCTTTTTTTGCTTAAAATAGTTCCTTTTCAGGTCAAAAAATATGCTTTTTTTGTTGTTTTTGATATTTTTTAATCTAAAAACGAATTAAAAATTCCTGTGGTTATTCCGAAATATATTATACTGTTTTCGGAAACAAGGAAGTCGTTTTTTTCTTTTCTGTAATAAAAACCCGTATTAAAAAACATGTTATATTCGGGATTTATTAAATATGATATTTTAAGATTATATATTTGGGTGTCGGTCGGTTCTCCTTGCAAAAAACTTATGCCGTAATCCGACGGGCGTAAATTATATGATTTGTAAATATCTCCTCCCATACTTATACTGTCTGTATCTTCTCCTTTTTCAGTCAAAATAATTATTAAACTTCCCGAAAGTCTTTTTTTTACGTAACGTATTTCAAATATTCCTTCGGCAAAATTAGCTCCTGAAGGATGTGCCGCGGGTTGCAGATAACTGCCGTAATTTAAGTCGGCTATACCGTCGGTTGTGTATGCTTCTCCGTGCGAATATGTATAGGGGCGGACGGCATTAAATTCGAATCTTGAAAATAAACCTTTTATATTAAGTGTGTTATAAGATTTTATTCCTGTTTGTAGTCCGAATTTGTTCCCCCACCACCCGGATCCGTCTTTTAATGAAGATATTAATAAATCGTCTAATATAAATTGCGAATATATAAAAGTTGATTTTCCTGCTCGTATGTTCAGACCTGCTCCTATAATTGAATTATCGGAACTTCCTTCGTAAAATTCGGCGGAACGATAGAATATGACAGGATTAAAATACGTAAGGTCGTAATTGCTTCTTCTTCCGTCCAAGTCATACGGATTTGTAACTATTGCTTCAAAAAAATCGAAGTTTATGCGTTTGGTAATATTTAGACTTAAATAATGAATAAATGCGGCTTTGTCGTATAGTTTAACGGGGTAAGTTTGCACGGCGGATGCCGACAGATTAATGTCGGATAATTTTAGAACCGTCCATATATATTTAATTTTCCAAACATTAATTTCTGCTTTTATATAAGGTGAGGCATTTGAATTATCCGACAAAAACAGAGAACGGTATCCGTTTCCGATGAAAAATTTATTTCTGCCTGCCGAAAATTTTATGTGCTCTCCGGCATTAAAAATAATATCGCCCGTCCACGAAAAATAATTTACTTCAGAACCGTCTTTAGAATTGTATTTACCGTAGTAAGGAACAATACCGTATTTTTCGGGAAGATAGTTCAGAAACGAAGGAAATTCACTTTGTGCGGCAAAAATATCGGTTGTAAGAA
>JAADDR010000033.1 GCA_013153865.1 Chlorobiota bacterium
GCAAACATAAACTATAGTTTCATTTATTCCATTTTCAGACTTTTGAGACTTTTCCGAAAAACTAAAAAGTATAAATGCTGTAGTTATGAGTATTATATATTTCATTTTCATAATTTACAAAATATGTATTAATCGCTTTATAGATTGCTTGTATCAAGTATCTTATTTTATGGATTGAAAAATATAAATATTAATTCTTAAAATAAATAATAAATTTTTGATTCTCATAATAATTTATTAAATAGTAATTTTTCAATTTTTTAAGTTACCGATAATTATTATTTTGAAAGTTTGTTTTTCTACGGCAAAACTTGCGATATTCGAAAAAGATAATTCGGCTTTGTTTTAAAATATTATTTTTAATTTTGCGACTAAATACAAAAATATCAATATGAAAGCATACGTATTTCCCGGACAGGGATCGCAATTTGTAGGAATGGGAAAAGATTTATACGAAAATTCCGAACTTGCAAAAGAAATGTTTGAAAAGGCAAACGATATTCTCGGATTCAGAATTACAGACATTATGTTTGACGGCACGGACGAGCAATTGAAACAAACCAATGTTACTCAACCCGCTATTTTTTTACATTCGGTAATATCCGCTGCCGTTGCGGGTGAAGATTTTAAACCCGATATGGTTGCCGGACATTCGCTCGGCGAATTTTCGGCATTGGTTGCAAATAAAACTTTGTTGTTCGAAGACGGTTTGAAACTTGTATCGCAAAGAGCCGAAGCCATGCAAAAAGCTTGCGAAATCGAGCCGTCAACAATGGCTGCCGTTTTGGGAATCGAAGACGAAAAAGTTGAGAAAATTTGTGCGGAGATTGACGACATTGTTGTTCCGGCAAATTATAATACCGAAGGTCAAATTGTTATTTCCGGTTCGATAAGCGGGATAGACAAAGCCGCCGAAAAATTAACTGAAGCCGGAGCCAAAAGAGTCGTAAAACTGAACGTGGGAGGAGCATTTCATTCGCCTTTAATGGAACCCGCAAGAGAAGAACTTGCCGCCGCAATAGAAAATACTGTTTTTGCGAAACCCGATTGTCCGATATACCAAAACGTGCCGGCAACCGCTGTTACCGATATTGACGAGATAAAGAAAAATTTGGTTGCTCAATTAACCGCCCCCGTAAAATGGACACAAATAATGAAAAATATGATTGCCGACGGAGCGACGTCATATACGGAAGTAGGTCCCGGAAAAGTTTTGAGGGGTTTGCTGAAAAAAATCGACAGGAAATTTCCGACTTTCGGATTGTAATAAAAAATTAGGGCTTTACTTCAAGAGAAATCTTAAAATAAACCCTGCCGGTTTTTGAAATCCGCAGGGTTTGTTATTCAGAAAGAATTTCCAAAATTTTTATTGCCGCTTCGGATACCGGTGTTCCCGGACCGAAAACGGCTGTTACGCCGGCATCGTATAAAAAACGGTAATCACGATGCGGAATTACCCCTCCGGCAATTACCATAATATCTTCGCGTCCGAGTTTTTTAAGTTCTTCAATAACTTGCGGTATTAGAGTTTTATGTCCGGCAGCCAAACTCGATACTCCCAATACGTGTACGTCGTTTTCCACCGCTTGTTTGGCAACTTCCGCCGGTGTCTGAAAAAGCGGACCTATATCAACGTCAAAACCTATGTCGGCATAGCCGGTAGAAACTACTTTTGCGCCGCGGTCATGCCCGTCTTGTCCCATTTTGGCTATCATAATACGCGGTCGTCTGCCTTCTTGTTCGGCAAATTTATTTGCCATTTCTTTTGCTTTTTCAAAACTCATGTCATTTTTGCTTTCCGATGAATAAATACCCGATATCGAACGAATAACGGCTTTGTAACGTCCGGTAACTTTTTCTATCGCATACGAGATTTCGCCGAGTGTTGCGCGTTTTTGTGCGGCAACAACCGAAAGTTCGAGCAAATTTCCTTTTCCGGTTTTCATACTTTCGGTAATTGCGTTAAGGGCTTTTTGAACTTCTTCGTTATTACGTTCGGCTTTCAGCTTTTTAAGTCTTTTTATTTGTGCGTTTCTTACCGCCGTATTATCCACTTCGAGAATATCTATCGGGGCTTCTTTTTCGAGACGGTATTTGTTAACGCCTACGATAATGTCTTTTCCGCTGTCTATGCGTGCCTGTTTGCGTGCGGCGGCTTCTTCGATACGCATTTTAGGTATGCCGGTTTCTACGGCTTTTGCCATTCCGCCGAGTTCTTCTATTTCTTCAATCAACTTCCATGCTTTGTGTGCAATTTCGTGTGTCAGTTTTTCTACGTAATAAGAACCTGCCCACGGGTCAACGGATTTGGTGATTCCGGTTTCTTCCTGCAAATAAATTTGCGTATTGCGGGCTATTCTCGCTGAAAAATCGGTAGGTAAAGCAATGGCTTCGTCGAGAGCATTGGTGTGCAACGATTGCGTATGCCCGAATGCGGCTGCCGCAGCTTCCGTACATGTGCGCGTTATGTTATTGAACGGATCTTGCTCAGTTAAACTCCACCCGGATGTTTGACTATGTGTCCTTAATGCCGAAGATTTGGGATTTTTCGGATTAAACCGGTTTACGATTTTAGCCCAAAGCATTCTGGCGGCACGCATTTTTGCTATTTCGGTAAAATGGTTCATGCCTATTGCCCAGAAAAATGATATTCGCGGAGCGAAACTGTCGATATTCATTCCGGCATTTATACCGGTTCTCAAATATTCCAAACCGTCGGCAAGTGTATATGCCAGCTCTAAGTCTGCCGTTGCACCCGCTTCCTGCATGTGATATCCGGATATGCTTATGGAATTGAATTTGGGCATATTTTCGGAAGTATATTTAAAAATATCGGCAATAATTCTCATGGAAGGTTGCGGCGGATATATGTATGTGTTTCGCACCATAAATTCTTTCAGAATGTCGTTTTGGATAGTACCGGAAAGTTCTTCGAGTTTTGCACCTTGCTCCAATCCGGCAACGATATAAAAAGCCAAAACCGGCAAAACGGCACCGTTCATGGTCATAGAAACCGACATTTTGTTAAGCGGTATTTGGTCGAAAAGGATTTTCATATCCAAAATGCTGTCAATCGCGACACCGGCTTTTCCCACGTCTCCGGTAACGCGTTCGTGGTCGGAGTCGTATCCTCTGTGAGTTGCTAAATCGAAAGCTACGGAAAGTCCTTTTTGTCCGGCGGCGAGATTTCTGCGATAAAAGGCATTTGATTCTTCGGCTGTCGAAAATCCGGCATATTGGCGGATAGTCCACGGTCGCATAACATACATGGTAGAATACGGACCGCGAAGATAAGGGGGCAAACCCGCCGCATAATCAAGATGTTCGAAATTTTTTGTGTCTTCTTTCGTATAAAAAGCATCAAGTTCTATTTGCTCGGGTGTTACGAATTTTTTGCCTTTGTTTTCGGGCTTTTTATTATTCGTAATTTTTTGTTTTATGTTTATTTTATTGAAATCGGGTCGCATCTTAATTAGTCGTTAGTTAAAAGTTGAAAGTTCGTAAAGTTAAAAGTTTATAAAGTTTAAAGCAGTATTTCGTTAAATTTTTGCAGGGTTTCGAGAACATTTGATTTTACGTGAATAAAATGTTCTGTACCTTGCGATTTTAATATTTCGACACGCTCTTTCGGATATCCGGCAATTACCGTAATTGCTTTATCTCCGAGAAGTTTTTTTATTTCGGGAACCGTTTCCGGGTATGCATCATCGCTCGAACAGGCAACAACAATGTCGGCATTTGATTTCAGGGCTTGTTTTACGCCTTCTTCGACGCTTTCGAATCCGTTATTGTCAATAATTTTATATCCCGCGCAAGCGAAAAAATTTTGTGCAAATGTTGCTCTTGCTTTTCGCATTGCAAGATTTCCGTAGGTAAGCAAAAATACGACGGGTTGTTTACCCGATTTTTCGGTTTGTAAACGTATTTTCTCGAAAGCGGCGGCACCTCTGTAAAGTTTTATCGGTTCGGTATCGGTATTATCCGAAACAGGTAAAGACCAATTGTAAACATTCGGATTTATGTCTTCGGAAATTTTTTCGTTTACGTTGGGATATTGATTTGTTCCGAGCAGAATTTCTTTTCTTAGAGCTATATTCAAATCGCGTTTTCTTGCATTTTCTTTTATTTTATCTTGAATAAAATTTGTTTTGAGTGCTTTGTGATAACCTCCGTTATTTTCGATTTCAAGAAATAAATTTAAAGATTTTTCGGCAATTTGCTCCGTAAGGTTTTCGATATAATATGCTCCTCCGGAAGGATCCGCCGGTTTGTCGAAATATGCTTCTTCTCTCAGTATTATGCCTGTATTTTGCGCAATACGTTCCGAAAAATCATCAGGTTTTTTGTAAGGTAAATCAAAAGGTTTTACGGTAAGAACATCAGTACCTCCGATTATTGCCGACATAGCTTCGGTAGTATTGCGAAGTTGATTTACGTACGGGTCGTATGCCGTTTTATTGTATGAAGTATTTGTCGAATTTATGAACATTTGCCCGGTATCTTTTTTACCTGTCCAAATTTCCGTAATCTTAGCCCAAAGCAAACGTGCGGCTCGTAATTTTGCAATTTCGATAAAATAATTCGACCCCGTACCGAAGGTAAACATCATTTTCGGAATAAGGTATTCGGGATTTATGCCGACTTTTTCGGCTTCCGCTATTGTTTCGTTCGCCGAAGCAAGAGAAAAAGCAAGTTCTTCAACCGGAAAACTCCCCGCATCGGCAAAGAAAACCCCGTTTATGTTTACGATTTTTATTTGCGGATATTTTGTTCCGAGAAGTTCGGTCATTTCTTTAAGCAAAAGAAAATCTTTTGATATGTTTCCGGGGTTGTAACAATTTCCGGTAACGGTTTTATACCCGAAAGGGTCGAAATTAAATGTTGCTTTTACCTTTTCGGGATTAAAATTATGCTTTTCGCAAATTTTTAAGAAGTTTTTGAAAATTTCGGGAGAATTTTTTCCCGAAATAAAATTAATGCGTGTTTTTTCCGGATTTATGCCCGACAGGAGTATTTCGATGTCGTTTTCCGAAACGGTTTCTTTATGACAGATAAAAAATCCTATGCCGTCGGCTCCTCTTTCTGTCGTTTTTTTTGCTTTTTTGTTTGCATTGCCGTAATCTTCGACAAAAATATTGCTGTTTATTTCAAAAGCATTATCATTTTTTTTTGTGCCTCTCACAAACGGATAATTACCCGGAAGAGCATCGATAAAACCGATATTTTCGGTATCTTCCGAACGATAATAAGGTCTTATTACAATACCGTCGGGAGTTTTGCTTATAAGTTTTTTTTCGTAATCGGCACCTTTAAGGTCTTGTTTTATTTTTTCTTCCCATTGTTCGGTTGTAACGGGAGGAAATTCGCTAAACAATTTTTGCTCGGACATTTTGTTATATTTTTATGCAAATGTAGGTATTTGAAAAAATCAGTATATGATTTTTATCAATAAGTTTTATGTTTCAAAGATAGTTTTTTTAATCTTTTAAGCAACTTGATAAACATAAAAAAGCCGCTTGAAGATAAAATTCAAACGGCTTAATTTTAAACTGTCGGGGTGAGAAGACTTGAACTTCCGACCCCACGCCCCCCAGACGCGTACTCTGCCAACTGAGCTACACCCCGATATAATAATTGCTTTTAAAAAAGCGAATGCAAAATTATAAAATAAATCAATTTTTACAAAAAAATATTTTATCGACAACCGAAACAAAATAAAAAATCATAATATTTAATTAACTTTGCAAAATTAAACTGACAAATATACATACTTTATATTAACGGTATATATTTTGAATCAGGACGATGAAAATATCCGAATCAAAATTTTCAAAGTATATTAAATATAACATAATTAAAACATAAATTAAAGAAATATGAGTTTTTTTAAGACATTAAACGTAAACGACAATAATGACAAAAAGTCTGAGAGCATGAAACCCGAAGAAAGGGTAAAATGCTTAATAATAGGTTCCGGACCTGCCGGCTATACTGCAGCAATTTATGCTGCAAGGGCAAATCTTAACCCCGTGGTTATTCAAGGTATGGAAGCGGGAGGACAACTTACGACGACAACGGAAGTTGAAAATTTTCCGGGTTATCCGAACGGAGTTACGGGACCTGCAATGATGGAAGACTTAAAAGCTCAAGCACAAAGATTCGGGGCAGATATTCGTTGGGGAGAAGTAACATCCGTTGACTTTTCCGAAAGACCTTTCAAACTTATTGTTGACAACAATCAGCCTTATAAAGCCGATGCGGTTATTATAGCAACCGGTGCTTCCGCAAAATATCTGGGATTAGAGTCCGAAGAAAATTTTAAAGGTGCCGGAGTTTCGGCTTGTGCAACTTGCGACGGCTTTTTTTACAAAGGTAAAAAAGTTGCCGTAGTGGGCGGAGGAGATACTGCTGCCGAAGAAGCAAGCTATCTTGCCGGATTAGCCGAAAAAGTTTACCTTATTGTAAGAAAACCTTACATGAGAGCATCTAAAGCAATGATTAAAAGAGTGGAAAATACTCCGAATATCGAAATCTTATACGAACATAATACAAAAGAAATTACCGGAACAAATGTTGTAACCGGAGCAACACTTATAAAAAGAAAAGGTCAACCCGACGAAGAAGAAGTAAAAATAGAAATAGACGGATTTTTTGTGGCGATAGGACATAAACCTAATTCCGATATTTTTGCCGATTTTATCGAAAGAGACGATACCGGATACATAAAAACAATTCCCGGAACTTCAAAGACAAATATTGCCGGAATCTTTGCCGCGGGAGATGTCCAAGATCCGGTTTACAGACAAGCCGTAACGGCAGCGGGATCGGGATGTATGGCTGCTCTTGATGCGGAGCGATTTTTGGCCGAACAAGAATAAATCAGTAATTCCCCGGCTTTATTGTATTCTCGATTTACGAGGCCGGGGAGTTATTTCGTGATATCACGAAATAACTCCCGACCCTATCAGCTCGTCTCCCGAATAAAAAGCGGCAAATTGTCCCGGCGCTATGCCTCTTTGCGGTTCGTCAAAAACCAAATATGCCCCTTCTTCTCGCATATACAGTTCGGCTTTTTGCAAAGGTTGGCGATAACGTATTCTTGCCGACAATTTCATTGATTTGCCTTCGGCAATTTGCAAATCGGGACGCACTCGGTGAAACTCGTTTTTTGATATAAACAATGCTCTTCGGAACAATCCCGGATGGTTTTTGCCTTCTCCGGCATAAACTATATTTTTTTCAACATCAATATCCAAAACAAAAGCCGGTTCTTTAAGCCCGCCTATACCCAAACCTTTACGCTGACCTATCGTATAAAAATGCGCTCCCGGATGTTTGCCGACAACTTTTCCGTATTCCGGTTTATAAGAATAAGGTTCGGCAAGTAAAGATAACTTTTCGGGGAAATCTTCCGGTTTAATGCCGGATGCTTTGTTAAACTCCGGTAAATCTCGGGGAATTAAAACAATATCTCCTTCTTTGCTTTGTAATTTTTGTTGTAAAAAAGTCGGTAAATCAACTTTTCCCACAAAGCAGATTCCCTGCGAATCTTTTTTATGCGCACTGGCAAGACCGAGTTCTTCGGCTATCGAACGAACTTCCGATTTTTGCAGCTCGCCTATCGGAAACAAAGATTTTGCAAGCTGTTCCTGCGAAAGTTGACATAAAAAATATGATTGGTCTTTATTTCGGTCTTTTCCGGCAAGCAATCTGTATATTTTCTTACCGTCTTTTTCCGTTGTTTCCTTACGACAATAATGTCCGGTAGCCACAAAATCGGCACCGAGTTCCAATGCTTTATCCAAAAAAACATCAAACTTAATTTCCCTGTTACACAAAACATCAGGATTCGGAGTTCTTCCTCTTTCGTATTCCGAAAACATATAATCTACTACTCTTTTGGCATATATCTCGCTGAAATCAACGGTTTGAAAAGGTATGTCCAATTTTCTCGCAACAAGTTTCGCAACCAAAACATCATCATCACTCGGACAACTGCCTTCTATAACACCTTCCGTATCATGCCAATTAATCATATACACACCGTGCACATCATACCCTTTTTGCTTTAAAAGATATGCGGCAACGCTTGAATCAACACCTCCGGATAAACCTACTATTACTTTTTTCAAATCCTGTAATTTTCGGCAAAATAAAGAATAAAATATCTATCTTGTTTCAATTAAGTCCGTTTTTTTATATTTTCACGATTTAAAATTCGTTTTTTTATTTAAATAATGAACAAAAAAACAGATTTAATTCTCTCCGTCGATACGGGAACACAATCAATAAAAGCGGTTTTATTCGATTTATACGGAAATATTGCGGGCATTAAAAAAACAAAAATAATTCCTTATTTCTCCGAAAAACCCGGATATGCGGAACAAAATCCGGAATATTTTTACGAAAAACTTGCCGAAACGACAAAAAAATTACTCGTCGAAAATAAATCAAAAATAAAATACATAAAAGCGGTAACGCTTACGACACAAAGAGGTACTGTCGTAAACATCGACAAGAACGGCAAACCTCTGCGTCCGGCAATTCTTTGGCTCGACCAACGACAGGCAAAAGTAAAATCATATCCCAAAATTCCGGCAAAAATTTCTTTACGGATGATAAACATGAAAGAAGCGGTAATTCATGCCGTAAAAAATGCCGAATGCAACTGGATAATCCAAAATCAACCCGAAATATGGGAAAAAACTCACAAATACCTGTATCTTTCCGGATGGCTTACCTTTAAACTCACGGAAGAACTTAAAGACTCAACCGGCAACATGGTAGGATATATGCCTTTCGATTATAAACGGCATAAATGGGTTTCGCCCAATCATCGCAACGCAAAAATGTTTCCCGTAAATCCCGAAATGTTGCCCGAACTTGTAAAACCTTCCGATTTACTCGGATATATTACCGAAAAAGCATCAAAAGAAACAGGCATACCGAAAGGTCTGCCGCTTATTGCCGCCGCTTCCGACAAAGCATCTGAGGTTTTGGGGTCGGGTGTCTTTAGTCCGGATACGGCTTGCCTGAGTTACGGAACTACGGCAACCGTGCAGACTGTCAGAAAAAAATATATCGAAATTATTCCGTTTTTCCCGGCATATCCCGGCGCCGCACAAAATTATTTTCATACCGAAATTATGATTTATCGGGGTTTTTGGATGGTAAACTGGTTCAAAGAACAATTCGGATGCATAGAAACGGCAAAAGCAAAAAAAACAGGAAAAACACCGGAAGAACTCTTCGACGAGATGATAAAAGAAATACCTCCCGGTTCAATGGGGTTAACATTGCAACCGTATTGGTCGCCCGGAGTAAAAATTCCCGGAACGGAAGCAAAAGGCGCCGTGATAGGTTTCGGCGACGTGCATAACAGAGCTCATTTTTATCGCGCAATACTCGAAGGTTTGGCATACGCACTCAAAGAAGGACTGCAAAGAACAGAAAAACGAACAAAAACAAAAATAAAAAAAGTTATTGTTTCCGGAGGGGGTTCACAAAGCGAACAAGCAATGCAAATTACCGCCGATATTTTCAACATGCCGGCGGAAAGACCGCATATATACGAAACATCGGCACTCGGAGCGGCAATAAACGCCGCCGTCGGAATGAAATATTTTTATTCTTACGAAGATGCCGTAAAAGCAATGTCCGGAACAGGAAAATCTTATTTTCCGCAAGAAAAAAATAAAGAAATTTACGATAAATTATACAACGAAGTTTATCTTAAAATGTATAAACGACTGAAAAAACTATACAAACACATACAAGACATTACCGGGTATCCCGAGAAAATTTAAAATAAAACATTACTTTTGTTTAAATTTCTAAAAAAATTAAAAATGAAACACATTATTTTATCTCTTTTCGTTATTATTTCTTTTTCCGTTAAAAATTTTGCTCAAAAAACTTTAAGCGAAAAAGAACTTAAAGAAATAAGAAATTCATACGACAAAAACAACACATGCCTGAAAGCCGTTACGAATGCCGTATCCAACAACGACATTAAAAAGTTGGCTCTTAACAGACAAAATATCGGAAAATTCGATCACGAGTTTAAATATAAAGTAAACGTAAACGGTATAACAAACCAAAAATCGTCCGGAAGATGCTGGATGTTTACCTCGCTTAACGTTATGCGACCCAAAGCCGCCGAAACATTTAACCTGCCGATGTTCGAATATTCCGAAAACTATCTCTATTTTTGGGATATATTCGAAAAATCAAACTTGTTTCTCGAAAGCATCATAGAAACCCGAAACAAAAAAATCGACGACAGAGAAGTAGATTGGTTGTTTTCAAACGTAGTAGGAGACGGAGGAGTTTGGAACTCGTTTACGAATCTTGCCGAAAAATACGGTTTAGTCCCGAAAGAAGCAATGCCCGAAACTCATTCAAGCGAAAATACCCGTATGATGATAAAACTGATACGTCGCAAACTTAGAGGCGACGCCCTGAACCTGAGAAATATGAAAGGCACCGACGAAGTCTTGCGACAAGCAAAAATCAATATGCTTAAAGACATTTATAAAATGCTGTGCATAAATCTCGGAGAACCTCCGGCAATTTTCGAATGGAGATATAAAGACAAGGACGGCAACCTTACGGAATACAAAAAATACACTCCCGAATCATTTATGAAAGAATCGCTCGGTGATATTAAATTTTCGGATTACGTAATGCTGATGGACGACCCGTCAAAACCTTATTACAAACTTTACGAAATAGATAAAGACAGAAATATTCTCGAAGGCAAAAACTGGAAATTCATAAACCTGCCTGCAAAAGAAATTAAAAAATTCGCACTTAAATCATTGAAAAACAACGAAGCAATGTATTTTTCCTGTGATGTCGGAAAACAACTTAACAAAGACGAAGGTCTTCTCGATACAGAGAATTATGATTACGAATCACTTTTTGGCGTTAAATTTGATATGAATAAAAAAGAACGAATTTTATCGCACGAAAGCGGTTCCACTCACGGCATGGCTTTAATCGGTGCGGATACCGACAAAAACGGAAATATTACTAAATGGTTACTTGAAAACAGCTGGGGAAAAGAATCGGGACATAGCGGATATTTAACAATGACGGACAGATGGTTCGACGAATACATGTTCAGAGTAGTTATACCGAAAAAGTTCATAGACGAAAAAACCTTAAACATACTCAAACAAAGACCTGTTATGTTACCGCCTTGGGACCCGATGTTTAAAGAAGACCTTTAACATAACTCATATAAAATGAAACCAAAAACGCTTCTTGCAATATTTATCCTTGTTGCGGCAATTACAACAAGTTGTAAAATGATGCAATCTGGAAAATTAGACAACATACAACTTACCGAAGATTTTATTGAAGGGGATATTTTTCTGGAAAGTATAGATTTTTACGAACGATTTCTTTACGATAACCCCAACGATGCCGATTTTAACTATAAAATGGGATTTGCACTCTTAAATACCAAAGGAAGAGAAAAAGAATCAATAAAATATTTTAAAAAAGCAAAAGAAAATTTTAATAAACCTTCAACACTCAATAGATATGTAGAAAGTTCTTTCCAGCTTGCCAGAGCATACAGAGCTTCGTATCTTTTTGTTGCGGCAATGCAAGAACTCGCCGAACTCAGACCGCTTGTCGAAAAAAATAAAGACGTACTTGCGGTAATAGATCGCGAAATATTCAAATGCGAATCCGGTAAAAAACTTTTCGAAAACAAAATAAAATTCGAAATTACAAACCTCGGCGACAGTGTTAATTCCGAATTTCAAGACCACAGTCCTGTTATTTCCGCCGACGAATCCACTCTTATATTTACATCCAGAAGACCAAACGGTTGGGAAGAAGAAATAGACGAAGACGGAAATTACAACGAAGATATTTTTATATGCGAAAAAAAAGACGGACAATGGACTAAAGCAAAAGGAATAAAAAACATAAATACCAAGAACCACGAAGCAACCTGCGGACTTTCGGTTGACGGACAAACTCTGTTCATATACAAAGCCGACGATTACGGAAGCATATACCAAAGTACGCTCGAAAACGGAGAATGGAGCAAACCGGTAAAACTCGGAGCAAATATAAATACCGAAGATCGTGAAACACACGCATCAATGTCGGCAGACGGAAAATATCTGTATTTTACAAGCGACAGACCCGGAGGGTTCGGAGGGTTGGATATTTACGTTTCCGAAAAAATGAAAAACGGTATATGGGGACCTCCGCGTAATCTCGGAGAAGGAGTAAACACAAAATACAATGAAGAGGGCCCGTTTATCCACCCCGACGGCAAAACACTGTATTTCAGTTCAAAAGGACATGAAAACCTCGGAGGGTACGACATCTTTAAATCCGAGAAAACACAATTCGGAACCTGGACCAAAGCCGAAAATATAGGATACCCGATAAACACCGTAGGCGACGATGTTTTTTACACTCCTACCGCCGACGGACAACATGCGTATTATTCATCAAAAAGAAGTCCCGAATCGGAAGACAATGACATATTTTTAATAACATTGGACTCGGTTAAACGCTCGGACATAACGGTAATGATAGGAAACGTATTTGCAAAATGCTCTCCCGAAATTCCCGCAAACGTTAAAATTACCGTAAAAGACAAAGAAACACAAGAAGAATATCACATAAAACCGAATCCGAAAAACAAAAGATTCATATTCATAGCAAAATGGGGAAAAACATATAACATATCGGTATCCGTAAATGACGAAATAATATTTACCGACAAACTTTATATTTCACCGGATAATGCACCCAAAAAAATGAACTATAAAAAAATAAGATTAGACCCCGACAGTAACTGTCATTAAACCTTAAATTAATAAAAGTAAAATTTCAATATTAAACAAACTTACATATCTTTGCCGACTGTTTAAAATTATATCAAAAGCAAAGAAATTATGAAATTTTTTATAGACACTGCAAATATCGAGCAAATAAAAGAAGCTCAAGACCTCGGAATACTCGACGGCGTTACTACAAATCCCTCCCTGATGGCTAAAGAAGGCATAAAAGGAGATGAGAACATTAAAAATCATTACAAAAACATTTGCGAAATAGTTGACGGAGACGTAAGTGCGGAAGTTATATCCGTTGACTACGAAGGAATGATTAAAGAAGGAGAATCTTTAGCAGCTTTGCATCCTCAAATTACAATTAAAATACCGATGATAAAAGACGGTGTAAAAGCAATTAAATATTTTTCGGATAAAGGACTTAAAACAAATTGTACGTTGGTATTTTCCGCCGGTCAGGCATTACTTGCCGCAAAAGCCGGTGCAACATACGTATCACCCTTTATAGGAAGACTCGACGATATATCTTCAAACGGTATCGAACTTATAGCACAAATAGTTGACATATATAACTATTACGGTTTTAAAACCGAAGTCCTTGCGGCATCAATTCGACATACCCAACATATTATACAATGCGCCGAAGCAGGTGCCGACGTTATTACCGCACCTCTTAATGCAATACTCGGATTACTGAAACACCCGCTTACCGATGCGGGACTCGAAAAATTCCTTGCCGATTATCATAAACTGAACGGCTGATAATAAAATATAACAAGGCTGTTTCAAAAATATTATTATCGATACTTTTAAAACAGCCTTACAATTTTCTCGCTTAAATAAAAATTATTTCCGAACTCCCTTTACGGTTGCATCAACTATATCCTGTAAAGTTTGTGTTACATGCTTCGAAATAGGAACAATATCCAATTCCGGAAACATCATACTTACCATCCAAGGTTTCATCTTCATAAAACGAAGAGTCGTCTTTCCGTTTTCTCTTGCAACAATAATACTTTTAGGCATCATAACACCCATATCAAAACTCAAATTCGTAAGAGCATTATGAGATTTCGGAGCATTACAAATCTGAACTATCTTGTATTCAAAATCATCCGGTAAAGCCAATCCTTTTTTAGTATAAGTTTCTTTTAAATCATGAACGGCTTGAATACCGAACTGTTTTTCTTTGGCAGCCTTCTCCAACGATTCGATAACTTCGTTAAAAGGTGCGTCAACACTTACTTTTTGAACAATATTGCCCATCAAAAGATTTGAGATAAATTTTTTCATTATTTCGAATTATTTAAGTTATACAAATGCAAATATATTTATTTAAAACATATGCTCAAAACATATCCGGATTAAAAAAATTTTTTAATTACCCTGCTCTACCCTCAATATGCCGTGTATCCCCGACAATAATGACATTACACATAATTTTAGACACACTCCGGAACAAAAACTTTCACTTTTTTTTTAAAAAAATACAAAAAAATTTGCACAATTAAAAAATATTGTCATACATTTGCAGTGTATTAGTTCTGTAACACACTAAAACAATATATCATGATAACCATTAACAATCTCAATTTCGGATATCAAAAAAAGAATAAACTTTTTTCCGATTTGAATCTAAGCGCTAAACCGGGCAGAATATACGGATTACTCGGAAAAAACGGTTCCGGAAAAACAACATTGCTGAAGCATGTTGCCGGATTATTGCAGCCGCAATCAGGAGAAATTCTTCTGAACGGAAAAATTCCGCAAAAAAGAACAACGGATGTGTTGGCTTCATATTACATGATACCCGAAGAATTCGAAACCCCTTCGCTAAACGTAAAAACATTCGTAAAAATTAATGCTCCGTTCTATCCGGATTTCAACGAAAATCAATTTTACAAATACCTTGATGAATTTAAAATAAATACAAAGCAAAAACTGAGCAAAATGTCATACGGACAAAAAAAGAAAGTGCTTATTTCTTTCGGAATTGCAACAAACACGCCGTTGCTTATAGCAGACGAACCCACAAACGGGCTCGACATACCTTCTAAAAGCACTTTCCGCAAAATTACGGCTTCTTCGCTTGACGAAAACAAAACAATTATAATATCAACTCATCAGGTCAAAGACATAGAAGGAATTATTGATACTCTGATAGTTCTCGACAACGGCAAAATAATTTTTAACCGCTCTCTCGAAGAGGTATCGGAAAAATTATGCTTCAAAACAGTTAACAACCCCGAAAAAAACAATGTCTTGTATGCCGAAAGAAATCTGACAGGATACGATGCGATATTAAAAAACACGGAAAAAGAATATACACGCATCAATTTAGAACTGCTGTTCAACTCTGTTATAGAATCAAACAGCAAAATTATAAACGAATTTAACTAACAAAAAATAACGTAAAATGGAAAACATAAAAACTTTCAGTTTTAAACGAATATTTCTGCTGATGCAAAAAACTGTTTACGAAAATGCAAAATCAATATTAACGGGAATAATCACACTGTTCGGAATATATTCGTTCATATTGTTTATAAGTGCGCTAAACGACGGCGACGCATGGGCAAACACCGAGGTCTTCTATTATTCGGGACTGATAATAGGCGCAATATATGTCGCCGGAACGGCATTTACGGATTTCAGAAGCAAAGGAAAAACCTTTTCTTATCTTACGCTGCCGGCATCCGTACTCGAAAAATTTATTGCGGAATTTTTACTGATCAATATCGGATTCTTTATCGGATATACAATCGTTTTCTACTTGTTTAATACCTTAATGATAATTATCGGTAATTTCTTAATGATTGACGTGCATTTGGCAAACATATTCTACTATAAATCCGAAATAATTAAAGGAATACCCGTCTTTTTCATTAATCAGGCAATATTTTTGGCAGGTGCGGCAACCTTCAGAAAAGCCCCTCTGTTTAAAACAATATCAGCTATGTTCATATACGGAATTTTCATGACAATAATTTTATCACTATTATTTTATTCCGCTAAAGACGTATTTACGGCTTTACCTCCGTATCTCGGAAATCATGATATCAAATTCGGAATATCGGGAACATTCGGTTCCGAATTGATTCCCGATAAATTTCAATACCTGTTTTACATAATTTTAACAGTTTCATTTTGGGCATACACTTATTTCAAACTAAAAGAAAAGGAGGTATAAAATGAATTTCAAAAACGACAAAGCAATATATCTCCAATTGGCTGACTATTTTTACGAAAATATTCTTACCGGAAAAATGAAACCGGACGAAAGAATACCTTCCGTAAGAGACTTAGCTGCCGAAACGGAGGTAAACCCTAACACGGTTATGAGAACATACAAACATTTGCAGGATAATAACATTATTTACAACAAAAGAGGCATAGGATATTTTATTTCCGAAGATGCCCTCAAAATAACTCACAAAATGAAAAAAGACGAATTCATAAAAGAAACTCTTCCCGATTTTTTTAAAATGTTGAAAAACTTAAATATAACCTTTTCAGAAATAGAAGAATTATACCGAAATTATTTAAAAGAAAACAAAAATGAAAACAAGTAAAATAATATTATTAAGCATAATAGCATTTTCCGTAATATTAACGGTTACAGAATTTCTAATCGTAGTAAACAAAGCTGAAAAATTCATAAAAGAATCAACCGAAGATGCAAAAAACGAGAACAAACAAACCGAAAAAATAAGTCGAAACGGCAAAACAATAAAACTGGAAAACTTCTCGGTAATAAATATCTCTGGAGAAGGAAGTCTGGCGGTAATACAATCCGAAAACAACTTCTTCCAATATTTTTCCGACGAAGCACCCTTACCGGAAATAAAAAACGATACAATATTTATTACATGCAAAACACAAGAAAATTTCTTATACGCAAAAACTCCCAATACCGTAATCGTAAGCCGAAATACGGAAGTTAATTTAGACGACATAAGCACAAATACGCTTAACATAAAAACTTCCGGTAAAGCAAAATTAAGTGCCGACGACCTGAAAATAAAAAACCTGAATATACTTGCGGAAAACTCGTCTTCAATAGAAATTTACGACATAAAAAGCAAAAACGTAAACTCTCAATTTATACTGAGAGACACATCAAACTTATTTATTGAAGATACCGAAAACCTTAACCTTAACATAAAAAAAGAAGATAACGCAAAACTGAAAATAAGAAACTGAAACATGTAACTAAAAACAACAATACACGTTGTAATACAGGTCTTTATATAAAAAATCAAACAACAAGGAAAAAACCGTAAAAATGAAAACAACAATAAAATATCTTTTAATCGCTGTAATAATTGCGGCAAGCCGAAACTACACCTTTGCCGAAAAAAAATCCGGAGTATCCGGACAAGTTAAAGATGCCGAAACAAAAAAAAATATGGAATTTTGCACAGTAAGAGTATTCGATGCAAAAGACAGTCTGCTTACCGGAGCGGTAACAGACCAAACAGGATTCTTCTATCTGCCTCTTAAAAGAGGAAAATACAAACTCGTTACTAACTTTATAGGATACAAAAGCGACACAACCGACATTACCGTAATAACCGGAAACGAATTTATCGGAATAATAAAACTCTATCCGGAAGAAAACACCGTTGACGAAGTTATAATTAACGGAAAAACATCAGATAACCTTATCGATAAAGACGAATATCTCGTTACGACGGAGATGAGAACCGGCTCCGCCGACACAAAAGACGTACTCGACAAAATAGAAGGCGTTACTTACGACAGATACAACAACAGCATTAAAGTTGACGGCGAAGAAAATATTATGATTCTTGTAAACGGACTGCAAAAAGACCCGGAATACATCTTAACTCTAAACCCCGAACGGCTTAAAAAAATAGAAGTAGTAAGAGACCCTTCCGGAAGATATGCTCTCGAAGGTTATTCCGCAATTATTAACATAATCTTAAAAGACGATTACAAAGGTTTCGAATTTTCGATTGAAGAAAATATGCTGATTGACACCGACGACAAAAACGGGCATATATTTCCGATGAACAGGGTTTCGGCAACTTTTAATTACACTTACAACAAACTTAACATATATACCAAAATACGAAATGCCTTTATGGATTTCTTTGTAAACTCGTCAACCGAAAAAGAATATTACGACAATAACTTTTTATCCGAAAAAAATCCGCCCGACGAAAATCCGAATGCAAATACAAACAGAAATTTCGACAAAATAACCGCCGGAGCGGATTATTTCATAAACCCCAAAAATACCCTGAGTTACGAAACGGGATTTTCCGGATTATTATTCCCCGAAACCGACCAAACAAGCAACTATCTCGTTAAATATTACAACAACAATACCGAAACGGAAAGTTTTTATTCGGAATACAAAAACATAAGTTCCGATAAAAGCAACTACCACACACTCTTTTACAAAAGCATATTAAACGAAAAAAATACGCTTAACGCTGATTTTACTTTTTCTTCGTCCGAAAACAAATACAAAACCGATTATTTCGAAAACCAAGTTCTCGTATCGTCGCAAGAAGGAATAAACGATAATCTTTACACAAAATTCAACATAGAACTTGAAAAATCTTTTAATAAAAAATCAAACTTTACCTCCGGATACGGAAACACGTGGAAAAAAGTTACCAACACATATAATTTCGGAGAAACGGAATTTACAAGATACGATTTAAGACACAAACTTTACCTTTACTATTCTTACCGGATAAATCCGAAACTCGGATTTAAACTCGGTATTGCCGGAGAAACAAGCACTCCCGAAATCGAAAATAAAAAACTCACATATTTCATATATCAACCTTATGCCGATATTAAAATAAAACCGCATAAAATACTCGACATACGGCTGAAATACCGTTCGTCAAGCGATTATCCGTCAATAACTCAGGCAAATCCGGATACTCTCGTAATCGACGAAAATACAGTAAGCACCGGAAACCCGTATATCGAACCTTCGGTTACGCACAAACTTTCGGTAAGATTTAACATTATGGGGCAACTCGCATCTTTCGAACCTTATTACAGGTTTTCGAATAACTACATAAGCAAAACCGGACAACTTGACGAAAACGGAACTTTCGTTTATTCTTACGACAATACCGGAAAATACAAAAAATACGGATTTAAAGTCGGACTTACGGTTCCGCTCGGAAAATCAATATTCTGGCAAAACAATGCCGATTTTTTTACAAGCAGCATTACATACAACAACGAAGAAAACAGCATAAACGATTGGACTATGAGCAGCAACCTTATGTATATGAACAAAAAACACAAAACAGTTGCAGGAATAATATATCAAAACAACCTTAAAAAAGTTATAACAGCACAAGGATATAATATGTGGAATAACGATTTTTGGGGACTTATGATTCAGCAACCTTTGCTTAAACAAAAGCTTAACGTAATGATTTTTTATATAATGCCGATAGATGTCGGTGCGGATTACGTTCAGGGCTCTTTCATAAAAACTGATACCTACGAAGAAACAAACCTCCAAGACATCGAAATACTCAAAAATATGCTTATGTTCAGAATATCTTTCAGATTAAACAAAGGTAAATCAGTAAGAAAAACAGACAAAAACATAGAATTTGAAGACGAAAAACAGGAAAAAGGAGGAATTATCTGATTATAAAAACATAAAAATTAAAAAAATGAAACCGAAACAAGTAATTTTATCGGCAATTATTATTGCAACAACAATTTTGCAGGCATGTAACATTTCGGGTATTACCGGAAATAAAAAAGTAGTTAAACAAAACAGAAAAGTTTCCGAAAATTTCACTTCCGTTAAAGTAGGCGAAGGTATTAATCTGTTTTTATCGCAAGGCGAAAAAACATCAATAACCGTTGAAGCCGACGAGAATATACAAGATTTGCTGAAAACGGAAATTGAAAACGGTACTTTAAAAATTTATTTTACCGACGGCGTAGGCAACGCTACCAAAAACGTTTACGTAACAATGCCCGAGATAGAAGAAATTTCCGCATCAAGCGCCGCCGAAGCACAAACGGAAACAAAAATTGTTTCTGAAAAATTGACAATAGACGTTTCAAGCGGAGCAGAACTGAAAGCGGATATTAAAACCGACCGCTTAATTTGCGAATCGAGCAGCGGCGGAGAAACGGAACTTTCCGGAACTTGTATTTCGGCAGAATTAAAAGCAAGCAGCGGCGGCGAAACAAATGCCGAAAAACTTGAAGCCGACACCGTAACGGCAAAAGCATCGAGCGGAGGCGAAGTTTCGGTATTCGTAATCAAGAAAATTAAAGCAAACGCAAGCAGCGGCGGCGATATTTTATATTACGGAAATCCCGAAACAAAAGACATTAACACTTCATCCGGAGGAAACGTCAAACATAAAACAAAATAAAACCCGTCGGCTGCCTCTCTTGCGGCTGTCTCTATTGTTTCGGCAATACGACATTCCGAAAATTAAGAGCGTTACCAACAAACCCTGAGGGTTTCAAAAACCCGTGGGATTTACAAAAGATAAAATGAAAATTAAAAAATATTTTTTCTTTTTATGATTGACATATTTAAAATATTTAGTTTCTTTGCAGAAAATTTCGGACTTAAATCTGCCGTATTAAGTTTGAAACAATTTTAAAACAATGACCATACAAGTTTTAAAGTCAAAAATTCACAGAGTAACCGTAACCGGTGCGGATTTAAATTACGTAGGCAGCATTACCATCGACGAAGCACTTATGGAAGCGGCAAATCTTATTGAAGGCGAAAAAGTTCAAATCGTTAATAACAATAACGGCGAACGCATTGAAACTTACGTTATTAAAGGCGAAAAAAACTCGGGCAAAATAGAACTTAACGGTGCGGCGGCACGCAGAGTAATGCCGGGCGACATCATTATTATCTTTTCTTATGCCTTAATGGATTTCGAAGAAGCCAAGAAATTTAAACCCCGGGTAGTATTTCCGGATACGGAAACAAACCGGATTATTGATTAATTATTTTTATGTATAAAAAAGAAATTTTAAGCACTTTCAATTACGAGAGTGCTTTTTTTGTTATTTTTGCTTTATGGCAAAAATAAAAACGGTATACGTATGTGCAAATTGCGGCAATAAGGCGGCTAAATGGGTCGGACAGTGCTCCGTGTGCGGCGAATGGAACACTTTTAAAGAAGAAATCGAACAAAAAAATACCGGAATTTCATATAAATCATCGAAAATAAAAATTGCGGCTAAGCCCAAACTTATTAAAGACATTACTTATGAAAAAGAACAACGTATAAATACGCTGAATGCCGAATTTAACCGCGTGCTCGGCGGCGGTTTGGTACCCGGCTCTCTGGTATTGATAGGCGGCGAACCCGGAATAGGAAAATCGACACTTGCACTGCAAATTGCCGTAAGACTTAAAAAATACACAACACTATACGTCTCCGGAGAAGAAAGTTTACAACAAATAAAATTACGTGCCGAACGTATTGCCGACGAATATAACAATTGCTATATTTTATCTGAAACACGGATAGAAAATATTTTAAGAATATCCGAAGAACTTAATCCCGATATTATTGTCATAGATTCTGTTCAGACCGTACACACCGAACGCAGCGATTCGTCGCCCGGAAGCGTTTCGCAAATTCGCGAATGTACTGTCGAAATTTTAAAATACGCCAAAGAAAACGGAAAACCCGTTATTTTAATCGGGCATATCAATAAAGAAGGCAGTTTGGCGGGACCTAAAATTTTGGAACATATTGTTGATACCGTATTACAGTTTGAAGGCGACAGGAATCATATATACCGGATATTAAGAGCATCCAAAAACCGTTTCGGTTCCACGTCGGAATTGGGAATTTTTGAAATGCAAAGCAACGGATTGCGCGAAGTTACCAATCCGTCGGAATTGCTTCTTTCTCGTAACGAAGAATCCGTAAGCGGTGTTTCGGTATCTGCAACCGTTGAAGGAGCACGACCGTTTTTAATAGAAATACAGGCACTCGTAAGCACTGCCGCTTACGGCAATCCGCAAAGAAGTTCCACGGGATTCGACATCAGAAGATTAAATATGTTGCTTGCGGTTTTGGAAAAACGCGCCGGCTTTCGATTGGCACAAAAAGACGTTTTTTTAAATGTTGCCGGAGGCATAAAAATAGACGATCCCGCGGGAGACCTTGCCGTTATTTGTTCGGTATTGTCTTCGGATATCAATATTGCTTTGCCCGAAGATACTTGCTTTGCGGGAGAAGTCGGTTTATCCGGAGAGATCCGCCCCGTAACGCGCATAGAACAACGCATAAGCGAAGCCGAAAAGCTCGGATTTAAACGTATTTATATTTCTCGTTACAATACAAAAAATATTGATACCGCGAAATATAAAATAAAAATCTTCGGAGCATCAAAGGTTGAAGAAGTATTCAGAAGTTTGTTTAAATAAAAATTATTTTTTATTGTTTTTTTGCGGATAAAAGTCAAAACTTATTCCGTTGTAAATCATTAAAGTATCAACATCGTTAAAGTTGCCCGAACGGTTTGTGCCTATTAATATTCCGTCGGTATGTAACGTTTGCAAACTGTCTTTTATAATCATTTTACTATTTTTCGGAACGTTTCTTATATACAGATAGTCTTGTTTTAAGTCTTTTGAACCTATCAAATTTCCGTATTTGCCGGGTATGTCGTCGTTTATTTCCAGAACTATCAGTTTGCGATTTCCGTTTTTTATGTCGGTAATTATAAATGCGGCATCTTCGCGTTTGTCACCGTTATAATCGCCGCGACAAAAAGAATTAAAACGTGATTTAAGAGGTTCGGCAAATATTTGCCACATTTCTTTTTTCGTATTTTTACCGTACAGTTTTTCTCTTTCACTTTCGGGTATCTTTGTAGTGAAATTATTTGTTTTTAGGTAATTAGACACGGCTTTTCGATATTTTGTAGATGCGATAAGTTTTTTTGCGTTCTCGTTTCCGAACATTCCTTCGATAATATAAAATGTTTCCGGCAAAACTAAATATTCGAAAGACATGTAACCTTTTTTATTTCCGGTCGATACTTCCGCCCTGTTATTATCGAATACTTTATAAACTTTTACTTTAGTGCCGAAAGGGTAGGACCCCGTAACATATGAATTTTTGTTCGTATCCGCCCGTAAGCGTAAATTTTCGCTGATAATCATCATCGTTTCGCCCGAAAAATCTTTTTTTATGACTTTTACTAACGGACCTAAAAGTAAATATACGATAAAAATAAACGGAATAATACCGAATAATAACCCCCCTACAAAAGCTGCCTGCGATTTTGCGTCTTTTTTTTCAATGTTTTTAAATTTATTGAATAAGCTCATTTTATTCTTAATTTTTAAATAACTTTGGCAAAATATCGTATTTAATGTTTCAAAAGTAAACCTTTTTTCATATTTAATATTGTAAATGCAGGCAAGAATTAAAATTTTCGGATTTATTTATCTTACGAGAGGGCAATTTATAGTTACGGAAACCGTATTATTTACCTTTTTCTTTTTAATGACGATATTTTTCTTTTCTTGGTCCGTACCCGGATATGTTGACGATCCGTCTGTATTGTTTCATGCAAAATATTTAAAATACGTAACTTTGATTTTAAGTTTTGCCGTGGTAATCGAAACTCAATATTATTTGAACAAGCTGATTGCCAAGCAACTGGAAATTAACGAACAACAAAAAAAAGAAATAGAACGCCAAAACGAAGAAATTATGAAAAGTATCCGTTATGCAGGGCGGATACAGGAAGCAGTTTTGCCGGAAGAAAACAAACTTCCGGATTTTATGGAATATTTTATTTTTTATAAACCCAAGGATGTTGTAAGCGGCGATTTTTATTGGTTTGCACAGCATTACGGCAAAACGGTAATCGTTGCCGGCGATTGCACCGGGCACGGTGTTCCGGGAGCATTTATGAGCGTGCTCGGAATATCGTCTTTAAATGATATTATAAACGAAACAGAAAAAGAATTAAGTTCGGATGAGATATTGAATATTTTGCGAGATAAAGTAATAACTTCGCTAAAGCAGGACAGCGAAGGTTCTGTTTCGGCATCGGGTATGGACTTGGCGCTTGTTATTATTGATTTTGAGAAATACGAACTTCAGTATTCGGGAGCAAAAAGTCCGATGTTTTTAATTCGAAATAAAGCATGCGAAGTTAATTTTGATACAGAAGATTGCAGTGTAACCGAATCGGATACTTTTAAACTTTATCACTTTAAACCGGATAAAATGCATATAGGATTGCACCCGCTTTTCGATTCTTTTCGCAGGCGGCAAATAAATATAAAAAAAGGGGATACCGTTTATTTGTTTTCGGACGGTTTTGTTGACCAAATGGGAGGAAAATCAGGCAAAAAACTGATGAACAAAAGATTTAAAAACATGCTTTTAAATATTCAAAATTACGGCATGGAAAAACAAAAAAATATTGTAGAAAGATTTTACCGAAAATGGAAAGGCGATTTAGAGCAGACGGATGATATTGTTCTTATCGGTATAAGAATTTAATATATGTTTTATGAAACGATTTATGTATGCATTTAAAGGGGTAATGTTTGTTTTTAAAAACGAATGTAACTTCAGGTTACATATAATTGCAACCGTTGCCGTGATATTTTCCGGTTTTTTATTTTCGATAACTAAGACGGAATGGCTTTTTATTATTTTTGCCGTAAGTATTGTTTTGTCTTTTGAGATGATAAATTCGGCAGTTGAATATTTATCCGATTTTGTATCTCCCGATTACAGCGATATTATAAAAACAGTAAAAGATGCATCTGCCGGAGCGGTATTAATCTCGGCAACAGGGGCATTTATTGTCGGTACGATAATTTTTATTCCGAAAATTATTGAGATTTTATTATCAGTTTCAGTTAATTAGTTTGTAATTCTTACTGTCTTTATTTTTTGTTGTTTTACGAAAATAAAATATACAATCTCAAAACTGCTGAAGTTTATTATTGAAACAGTTGCCTTTTACAAAAAATTAAATTACCGGAATCGGTATTTTGTATTTTCTGAAACACACTGCTTTAAACTTTTACCTCACAACTTTTAACTAAATATGTATTACCTCATCATAAGCCGCCGCTGCCGCTTCCATTATCGCTTCCGACATGGTGGGGTGCGGGTGTATCGACTTTATCAAATCGTGTGCTTCGGCACCGAGTTTTAAAGATACCACGGCTTCGGCAATCATTTCGGTAACGTTAAGCCCGACAAAATGCGCTCCGAGCAGTTTGTTCGTTTTTACATCGAAAACAAGTTTTATAAAGCCGTCGCGATTGCCTGCCGCAGTTGCTTTTCCGCTTGCCGTGTAAGGAAATTTTCCGGTTTTTACTTCGTAACCGTTTTCAATTGCCGCTTTTTCGGTAAGCCCGACCGAAGCAACTTCGGGTGTCGTATAAACCGCTCCGGGAACTTTGCCGTAATCAATCGGTTCGGGGTTCAGTCCGGCAATTTTTTCGACACAGCAAATTGCTTCCGCAGAAGCAACATGCGCCAACGCTTGCCCGTGAACTATGTCGCCGATTGCATATATGCCTTCAACATTCGTGCGATAGAAATCATCAACTTTTATCTTGCCTTTTTCGAGTATTATGCCGGCATCTTCCAAGCCGATATTTTCTAAATTCGGCACTACGCCGACTGCCGACAATACGATATCCGCTTCAAGCGTTGTTTCTTTTCCTTTCGAATTTACGGTTGCAATGCATTTATCGTCTTTTATTTCAACTTTTTCTACCGACGACGAAACCATTACTTTTATTTTTGCTTTTTTAAGCGAACGCCCTATTTGTTTTGATACGTCTTCGTCTTCAAGCGGTAAAACATTAGGAAGATATTCGACAAGGGTAACCTGCGTTCCGATACTGTTGTAAAAAAATGCCAGTTCGGTGCCTATGGCTCCCGACCCGACCACAATCATGCTTTCGGGTTGCTTGTCGAGTGTAAGTGCCTCGCGATACCCGATTATTTTTTTGCCGTCTTGTTTAAGGTTAGGCAGTTCTTTCGAGCGCGAACCGGTTGCAAGTATAATGTGTTTTGCCGTATATGTTTCGGTTTTGCCTTCGGCATCGGTAACTTCGACGGTATTTTTTCCGGCAAGTTTTCCGAAACCTTGTATCAAGTCGATTTTATTTTTTTTGAAAAGATATTGCACGCCTTTGCTCATTTGTTCGGCAATACCGCGACTTCTTGCAATTATTTCTTTAAAGTCGGCTTTGTATTCGCCTACTTTTATGCCGTATTGTTCGGCGTGTTTTATGTAATCGTAAACTTGAGCGCTTTTAAGCAGCGATTTTGTGGGAATGCAACCCCAATTCAGACAAATACCGCCTATTTCGGCACGTTCGACAACGGCAACTTTCATTCCGAGCTGCGATGCCCGTATTGCGGCGACATATCCGCCCGGTCCGCTTCCTATAACTGTTAAATCGTAGTTCATTTTATCAAGTTAAAAGGTAAAAGTATTAAGTTGAAAGTAAAATATGTTTATTTTTGATAATATTTTAACATTTCATAATCCGGCAAATTTATAATTATTTCTGCAAATTGTTTTAGTTTATATGATGTCGGGACACAAGCGCTTAAATTGGGTATCAACCCAAGTTTTATCTTTTTTATATTCCGACAATTATACTTCTTTTAATCATTATGTTTGGTTAAAACTTTTTCCTGTTTTAAACCGCCTTCAAACTCAAATCCAAACTTTTAATTTGATGCGTTAATGCTCCCACGGAAACAAAATCAACCCCGCATTCGGCGTAACTTCTTATTGTTTCGAGCGTTATGCCTCCCGACGATTCGGTTTCGTATTTTCCGGCAATCATATCAACGGCAATTTTAGTATCTTCAACGCTGAAATTATCAAGCATAATGCGATGTACTTTCCCAACTCTTAATACTTCGTTAAGTTCGTCAAAATCTCTTACTTCAACTTCTATTTTTATGTTTTTATTCTTATTTTTAAGATAATCAACGGTTTTGTTAATTGCTTTTTCGATGCCTCCGGCAAAATCAATATGATTGTCTTTAAGCATTACCATATCGTAAAGTCCCATACGATGATTTGTTCCTCCGCCTGTTTCCACGGCAAGTTTTTCTATATGCCGCAATCCGGGGGTTGTTTTGCGTGTATCGAGAACTTTGCAAGGCAAATCTTTTATTAAGTCGGCATATTTTGCCGTTTGCGTAGCAATTCCGCTCATTCGTTGCATAAAGTTAAGAAGTAAACGTTCCGCCTGCAATATTGAAATTACCTTACCGGAAATTTTAAAAGCAATGTCGCCCGGTTTTATTTTTGTTCCGTCGTTAATAAAAATTTCCATTTTTAAATCCGGGTCGATTTTTCGTATAACTTCTTTTGTTATTTCCACTCCGGCAAGTATTCCTTCTTCTTTAACGAGAAGTTGCACCGTTCCGGTTTCGGTTTCGGGTATGCAGGCAAGCGAAGAATGGTCGCCGTCGCCTATGTCCTCGGCAATTGCCAAATCAATTAATTTGTCGATAAATTTATTGGTCATTTTTTTGTATTTCTTTAAATTTTTTTGCTAATGATTTATTAATTATGTTGTGATATTTGTTTATATCTTCCGGAAAATTGTCGAATGAAGCGGCTTCTATTATTGCAACGGTGTTATTGCCGTCAATAACCGGAATAAGTATTAAATTTTTTGCGGTTCCGGCACCTAATCCCGATACAACTTTAATATAGTCATCCGGTATGTCTGTTATAATTTTTATTCTTTTATTTTTAGCAACTTGTCCGGGTATGCCTTCTCCTTCCGAGAAACTTAAATTTTTGTCTTTGTTATACATTGCATATCCGGCTGATATTTTAAATTTTTCTTTATCTTTTAAATACACGATTCCTTGAACTATATAAAAAGTTTTTGCAAAAGCTTTTAAAACATTTTCGGGAAAAGAACTTTCCGCAAGACTTAATTTTTCCGTTTCGGATATAAATGATTTTATTTTTTCTTCGGTTTTGTTTATTTCTGTTTGTTTTGTTACGGATTCTTTTCCCCGTTTTTCCGACGGTTTATTTTTTTTGTCTTTATAAATAATGTTTATCTGAAGAGTAAAAGATAATAAAAATAACATTAACAAAGAAAAAAACAGCAGGCCGAAATAAGCGAACTTTTTTGTTTCGGAAAGATTTGTTGTTTCAATAAAAATTAATCCGCTTATAACTGTTGCGGAAATAAAAAATATTGTTGCCGATATTTTTCTTATAAACTTTTTATACATTACGGAATATTTAAAATGTATGAAATAATATCTTGCGAAGATAAAATATTTTCCGTTTCCGAAAGTTTTATTGCGGATTCGGGCATGGTTGCGACTGCGGCTTCTTCGGGGTCTTGAACCAATGCCGTTCCTCCGTAACGGACAACGTCTTTTAATCCTTCGGCTCCGTCGTTATTTGCTCCTGACAATATAATTCCTGACATTTTGTTTCTGAGCGAAAATGCGGCGGAACTTAGAGTAATGTCGATTGAAGGTCTGGAATGATTAACGGTTTCTTCCGCTGACAATGAAAATGTTTTGTCGGGCTCTATATATAAATGATAATTTGCGGGGGCAATATAAACATGTCCGGCTAATATTTTTTCCTTGTCGAAAGGTTCTGAAACAGGCAATTGAGATTTTATTCTTAATGCTTCCGTAAATCCTTCTTTTATGTGTTTTAAACGATGTAAAACCAGAATAAGCGTAAGAGGAAACTGTTTCGGCAAAGATTTTAATATTTCCGTAATTATTTTGAAACTTCCCGCAGACCCGCCTATAACTATGTATTTAATTTCATTCATAAATCAGATAAATCTTTTTTTGAATATTGCGGATTTTGAATAAATACGCTTGAATCTTCCCGAAAAAACGTCTTTTATTTCTCTTTCTCCGAGAATAAGATACCCTCCTTTTTTAACGGAATTGCCTGTAATTTTTAATATGTCTTTTTGCATGTCTTCATTGTAATAAATCAGCCTGTTCCTGAATAAAACCATATCAAATTCGGAAATTCCCGGATGTTTAAAAAAATCGAATTCTTCGAATATAATACGTCCTTTAAAGGAATGTCTTAATTTATAATTTTTGTTATGAGGGTAAAAAACTCTTTTTATGTTTAAGTTGCCGTCTAACTGTTCCGTATTTTTTTCGCATGCTTTTATGTCTTTTACCGAAAAAATGCCGTTTTTAATTATTTCAATATTTTTTTTGTCAGTTACCGAGACAATAATATTTATATGTTCGGATTTAAACATTCCCAAAAAATATATAAGCGAATATAATTCTTTCCCGAATACGCAATACGGTATATGTATAACCGGATTTGACTTTGAAGTTAATTTCGGCAGTAATTTTTGGTTCAAATAATTCCATGTATCGGTATCTCTGAATAATTCTGTTTGAGGAACAAATAAATTATCCGAAAAGTTGAGAGCAAAAGTTTTTGATTGGTTTAATTTAAAAATTAAATCATTAACGTTGTTTATGTTATTTTTTTGCATGAAAATTTGTGCCCGTCTCATTTTAAATGAGAACCGGTATTTTGTAAAGTCATAAGACGTAACGTCTTTCAGCTCGTTGTATATACGAGTTACGTCAGAGATTGTAAGATACGGTTCCGGCATGCGACAGATTTATTCAATCGGCAAAAAAATATTATATTTGTTCGTTTTATAAGGTAAAATTAATAACAAAAATATAAATACAATGCAATATCCCAAAAAAGTAGATCTCGGAGACATTACCGTAAGAGACGGTTTTCAACATGAAGAAAAATTTATTCCCACGGAAGCTAAATTATGGGTTGCCGAACAACTTATACTCGCAGGATACAAAAAAATAGAAGTAACAAATTTCGGAAATCCGAAAGGAATGCCTCAATTTAAAGATGCCGACGATTTAATGAAAAAAATCAGAAACAGTAAAAAAATAAAAGACAAACTCGAGGATGTTGAAATTACGGCGGTAACTATCAGAGAACGTGCAATTGAGAGAGCAATTGAAGCAAAAAAAGAAGGTTGGGGTCCAGACAGAATTTTACTTATGGTATCCACAAGCGAATCGCATCAATATAAAAATTCAGGTCTTTCGCATAAAGAATATTGGAAAATGAGTGAAGAATACATAAAAAAAGCTAAAGATGCCGGAATAAAAGTAAACGGAACCGTAAGCACCATTTGGGGATGCCCGATAGAAGGTCCTACACGCATGGAAGATGCAGTTGAATTTACAAAAAGATGGCTCGACATAGGTGCCGACGATATCGAACATGCCGACCACGACGGCAGTGCTTCGCCCGACAGAGTTTACAAATATTTTTCGATGCTTCTGGATGCGATACCGGATACTTCTTTGCATCTTGCACATTTTCATACAACGAGAGGATGGGGTTTGGCAAACGTGTTAGCCGCATTGCAAGCCGGAATAACGCGCTACGAATCTACTCTCGGAGGTATCGGCGGGCAACCGGCAAATTTTGTTGACGGAGTGCCTGTTTCCGGAACAGGGTCTTATTATTACAAAAATCCTAATGCAGTAGGGCTTGTTTCTACCGAAGATATGCTTGTAATGATGGACGAAATGGGAATAGAAACAGGCATCGACATTGACAAAATTCTTGAAATCGGGAATACCGCAGAACGTATAGTAGGCAGACGATTACGCTCCGAAACGGTAAAAGCCGGGCGTATTCCGAAAGAGTTAACCGGAAGAAAATAAAATATGCAAAAAAGAAAAAGCGGTATTTTGCTGCATATAACATCACTTCCCGGAAAATACGGCACAGGCACTTTGGGAGAGGAAGCATACCGTTTTGCCGATTTTTTGTCCGAAACGGGGCAGACGTATTGGCAAATATTGCCTTTGGGACATACCGGTTACGGAAATTCGCCTTATTCGGCATATTCGGCTTTTGCCGGAAATCCGTTACTTATAAACATTGAGGATTTGCCTTTCGGTGCCGGAAAACAAAAAAGCGAAGAAATAAAAAACATTGATTACGAAAAAGTTATAAAGCAAAAAATACCCTTGCTAAAAAAAATTGCCGAAGAATTTTTAATTTCAAAACAAGATAAATCAAAATTTGAAAAATTTAAAGAAAAAAACCGGTATTGGCTTTCCGATTATGCGTTTTTTATAAGTTTAAAAGAATTTTATAACGGAAAACCTTACTGCGATTTTGAAAAAGACATAAAATTCAGAAAAGAAAATGAATTAAAATCTTTAAGGAAAAAATTAGAACGCCGAATAAAAATATACGAAGTCATACAATATTTCTTTTTTGAACAATGGTTTAAACTGAAAAAATACGTAAACGAAAAAGGAATCAAAATAATAGGCGATTTACCGCTGTATGTTGCACCCGACAGTGCCGATGTCTGGGCAAATCCGGAAATATTCATTCTTGACGAAAATCTGACTCCCGTAAAAGTCGCCGGAGTTCCGCCGGATTATTTCAGCCCTTCCGGGCAATTGTGGGGAAATCCTGTTTACGATTGGAATTTTTTGAAAAAAACCGGATACGAATGGTGGAATAAACGAATTGAAATAAACTTAAAACTTTTCGACATTGTTCGTTTCGATCATTTCAGAGGATTATCGGAATTTTGGGCTGTTCCTTACGGAAACAAAACAGCCGAAAACGGCGAGTGGCTGCCGGGTCCGGACAATGATTTTTTCGAACTCGTTTTTAAAGACAATAAAAGATTTATAGCGGAAGATTTAGGCGTAATTACCGAGAACGTAAAAAAATTACTGAAAAACTATAACCTTCCCGGAATGAAAATATTGCAATTTGCATTCAATTCCGGAAGTTCAAATCCGTTTCTTCCTCATAATTTCGATAAAAATTGCGTTGTTTATACCGGAACTCACGATAACGACACCTCTGCCGGAATACTGCAAACTTATACCGACGAAGAAAAAAATTTCTCAAAAAAATATTTTGATTATACCGAAGAAAATTTTGCTCACCGGCTAATAAAATTAGCTTGGTCTTCAACGGCAAATACGGCAATCACACCTTTGCAGGATTTATTGCAACTTCCGTCGGAATGCAGAATGAATACTCCCGGAACAATAGAAAATAATTGGCAATGGCGATTTGATTTTAAGGATTTAACATCCGACAAAAAAGATTTCTTGACGGAAATAACCGAAATATACGGACGAAGACAGTCTGTATAAGAAAGTTTGCAGAATTTAACCGAAGATTTTATTTTTACGGAGAAATAAATATTTAATGAGCGATAATAACGAAAAAAAATCAGAAAAAACACCCGAAAGTTTTTTCTCGTATTTACTGAGTTTTTTTAATGAAATATTCAGTATCAGAGAAGGAACTGATCGCCTCAGAACCATAGAATTTATACAAAAAGACATCGAATTTAAGGGCAGGGGAATTTGGATATTGATAGCATCCATTTTTATTGCTTCCATCGGATTAAACGTTAATTCCACCGCCGTTGTTATAGGAGCAATGCTTATATCTCCTCTTATGGGACCTATTTTGGGAATGGGACTTTCCGTAGGAACAAACGACTGGAAAACACTTAAAAAATCTTTAAAATATTTTTTTATATCCGTTATAGTAAGCATCATAACATCGGCGATATATTTTATGATAAGTCCGTTAAAAGAAGCATCGTCGGAACTTTTGGCACGAACACAACCCACGCTTTTAGATGTTTTTATAGGCATATTCGGCGGAATGGCGGGAATAATTGCCGTATCGGGCGACGAAAAATCGAACGTAATTCCCGGAGTAGCCATTGCAACGGCACTTATGCCGCCTCTTTGCACGGCGGGATACGGTTTGGCTACTTGGCAACCCGATTTCTTTACCGGAGCTTTGTATCTGTTTTTTATTAATTCGGTATTTATAAGTCTTACCACTTTTATTGCCGTAAAATATTTACGTTTTCCGCAAATGAATTACGTAAACCCGAAGAAAGAACGCCGAATTAAATTTTATATATTTATTTTTGTTGTTTTAGTTATAATTCCGAGCGGGCAAATATTCTGGAACGTAATAAAAGAATCTCAATTCAACCGCAGAGCCGAAAGTTTTATTTCCGAAAATCTCGGTAAATACAAACCTGAGATTATTTATACTCAAAAAAAATATAACGATACCCTCTCTCAGATAGATATTTATTTCTCAAATTACGTATTATCGGAAGCCGCAATAAAAGATTTAAGAGAAAAACTTCCGGTTTACGGACTTACAAAAAAAGGGAATGCGGTAAGAGTAACCGATTCCACGGCTTTGATATTTCATCAGGAGAAAAATAACATAGATACTTTGGTAAATAAAATTAATAAATTCGGAGAAGAAGTTACCGGTAAATTACGAGTTGATATTTTAGAAGATATTTACAAAAAACAGGAAAAAATAATTGAAGGAAAAAATGCTAAAATAGAATTTCTTGAGAATCAGCTTATCGGCATAAAAAGAGATACACTCCCGTTACACAGCTTAAAAAAAGAGCTTGCCGTTCAATATCCGCGCATAGAAAAATTCGCTTTCGCAAAAAGCATAGAACTTAACGATTCTTTGAAATATGATACAATTCCGACATTACTCGTAAAATGGAAAAAAGGCACTTATAATTCTTATATTCGCAAAAAAAACAAAACTTTAAAGAATTGGTTGAAAATTCGTTTAAATTTGGACACTTTAAAAATAGTAAAATACTGAAAAATGCAACAATATTTAAACTTGTTGGACAGGGTCTTGAACGAAGGCGTTAAAAAAGAAGACCGCACGGGAACGGGAACAATCAGCGTATTCGGGCATCAGATGAGGTTTGATTTAAACAACGGTTTTCCGCTTTTAACAACGAAAAAAATACACCTTAAATCCGTGATACACGAACTTTTGTGGTTTATCAGCGGTTCTACAAACATAAAATATTTGCGGGAAAACGGAGTAAGAATTTGGAACGAATGGGCCGACGACGACGGCGAACTCGGCAGGATATACGGATATCAATGGCGTTCGTGGACTGCCGAAAACGGAAAACACATAGACCAACTCGCAAACGTAATTAAACAAATAAAAGAAAATCCTAATTCGCGAAGGCACATTGTAAGTGCTTGGAACGTAGGCGACTTAGATAAAATGAATTTACCGCCGTGTCATATTTTATTTCAATTTTACGTTGCCGACGGCAAACTTTCTTGTCAACTTTATCAAAGAAGCGCCGACATATTTCTCGGTGTGCCTTTTAATATAGCGTCTTATGCCCTGCTTATTATGATGGTTGCGAGAGAAACGGAATTAAAACCGGGCGATTTTGTTCATACCCTCGGCGATGCTCACATTTATCTTAACCATATAGAACAGGTAAAACTTCAACTTACGAGAGAACCGAGACCTTTGCCCGAAATGATTTTAAATCCGGAAATTAAAAGTGTTTTTGATTTTAAATACGAAGATTTTAAATTGGAAAATTATAATCCGCATCCGCACATAAAAGGAGCAATATCAGTTTAAATTATGACAATATCGATAATAGCGGCAATTGCCGAAAACAATGTTATAGGAAAAAACAACAAATTAATATGGCATATTTCCGAAGATTTAAAACGATTTAAAAAACTTACTTCCGGGCATCCGGTAATTATGGGCAGAAAAACATACGAATCTCTGCCTTTTAAACCTTTGCCCGACAGGCGAAACATAATTTTAAGCACCCGAAAAGACATTAAATACGAAGGTGCCGAAGTATTTAACGATATTAACGAAATTCTTAAAGAATGCAAAAACGAAAATGAAATATTTATTTGCGGCGGTGCCGAAATTTATAAACTTTTTTTGCCTCTTGCCGATAAAATGTATTTAACGGAAGTCCATAAAGTATTTGAAGGAGATACGTTTTTTCCGGAAATTGATTTCTCGCAATGGAAACTTATTGAAAAATCCGAAATAAAATATGACGAAAAATCAGATCTGTATTATAAATTCTTGAATTACGAAAAAATAAAATTCTGTTTATGAGAATTAAACCTTTTGTATTTTAAAACGTCTTATAAGCAAAAGTAATAATTTCTCATAATCAAACGTTACGAAAAAACCCGTATTTATACATATAATGCGGGTTTTTTTACGCTTTTTAACCTGTAATTTTATCTTGTGATAATTTTATTATCGAGATAATTAATTTTATCTTTGAACAAATTTATTTCGGGTATATGAAAATAAAAGAAAAAATTGCCGAATACAAAAAGAAACCTCTTAAATCCAAAATATCGGATGCCGTTTTTATCGTTTTTATAATTGTTATGCTTACCCCTTCCGGCAGACTGGCGGTAGGAGGATTTGCAAACAGAATAAAAGCAATGTTTGTACAACCTTCGGTAAAAACAGGAAAAAACATACCCCGACTCGGAAAAGATGATTATAATTGGTATTTAAAAGATATTTACGATAATACCGTAAATCTTTCCGATTTTAAAAATAAAGTTTTATTCATAAACTATTGGGCAACGTGGTGTCCGCCGTGTGTAGGCGAAATGCCAGAGATTCAGAGTTTGTATGAAGACTTTAAAGATAATGAAGATATAGAATTTTTGCTTATTACTTCCGATACTCCGGATAAAGCAAAAGCATTTACGAAAAAAAAACATTATAATTTCCCGATATATTTCTTTTCCTCGCCGGCTCCCGAAATCTTAAAATCAAATGTTATCCCCGCAACGTTTATTATTTCGAAAAAAGGAGAAATTCGCGTAAGCGAAACCGGAGCAAGCCATTGGAACGGCGAACGAACCCGCAAATTACTGAAAACATTAATAAGCGAATAAACTTATAAAACATAATTACTTACCGGTAAGCAAAATAAATAATCTGTCAATAAATTTAAAGCTGCCCGTTTTCTATTTTTGCCACAATTTCTTCGATCCATTTATCGGCTCCGTCGGGGTCGTATTCGTATTTTAAATCAGTATGAAAAACACGCGCCACACCTTGCCAAAAAAAAGCCGCAACGCTGCCTTTAAAATGTTTTACGAGTTCGTAACTCGTATGATGTGTTTCTCTGTCAACCAATTTTATTAATATTCGACCTTGAGAATAAGTCATTCTTCTTATGTCGTCTTCAAATTCGCGCTTTAATTCTTTCTCTTTTTTGTTAATGTATTTTCTTCTTTCCCGGTTGTTATCCATATGTCGTAAAACAAATTCCGATTCTATAAAAATCTTTTTGATTATTTGCGAATACGGATAAACCTTTTTAACGTTTCTTACTAATCTGTAATAACGTTTTCTCTCTCGTTTGCTTTTAAAAACTCTCGGAGGATAAATATATACCGGACTTATTGCCGCATGAAATGTCGTATCGCCTTCGGGCGAGATTTTTACTTCCAAAATACCGCCTCCTTCGTTTTCCATTTTTTTCAGCATTTCAACGGCATTCATCTTTTGCTGAGAGAAAAGATGTATTCCCGAAAACAGAAAAAATAATATTAAAAAAAATCGGCGCATTTTTTTGTAAACGTTTGTTCAAAAAATAAAATTACATCATTTTTTATGTTTTTCGAATAAATTTTATTAAAAAAGTAAGATAAAAATTCTGATAACAGTTGTAATACTCATAAAACAAAAGTCTTACCGTTTATGCCGTATAACACAAATTACCTTATGTTTAAAAAGATAAAGTTTTCTGAAATTGCTTGAATTTTACTAATTTTGAAGACCATATTTTTAACCATTTAATATATTCGAATTATGTACGGAAAAATAAAAGATTATCTCGGAAACGAATTACAATCCATAAAAAATGCGGGTTTATATAAAAACGAAAGAATTATTACCACGCCTCAAGGAGCCGAAATAGGGCTGTCGGACGGCTCGAAAGTTATTAATTTTTGTGCCAATAATTATTTGGGTTTATCATCGCACCCGAAAGTAATTGCGGCGGCAAAAAAAGCTCTGGATACTCACGGATACGGAATGTCGTCGGTAAGATTTATTTGCGGAACACAGGATATTCATAAAAATCTGGAAAAAAAGATTGCCGAATTTTTCGGTACGGAAGATACAATTTTATATGCGGCGGCATTCGATGCCAACGGCGGCGTATTCGAACCTTTGTTTACCAAAGAAGACGCAATAATTTCGGACGAACTGAATCACGCATCAATAATTGACGGAGTAAGACTCTGCAAAGCGGCAAGATATCGCTATAAACACAGCGATATGGAAGACCTCGAAAATCAACTTAAAACGGCACAAGCTCAAAGATTCAGAATAATAGTTACCGACGGGGTATTCTCGATGGACGGAGATATTGCCAAACTTAACGAAATTTGCGACCTCGCCGAAAAATACGATGCTCTCGTTATGGTTGACGACAGCCACGCATCAGGGTTTATCGGAAAAACCGGAAGAGGAACCCACGAATATCATAACGTAATTGACAGGGTTGACATAATTACAAGCACTTTGGGTAAAGCTCTCGGAGGTGCGATGGGAGGTTTTACAACCGGCAAAAAAGAAATTATAGATATGCTTCGTCAGCGTTCGAGACCTTATTTGTTCTCAAATTCGTTGTCGCCGGTTATTGTCGGTGCCGCACTTGAGGTTTTTAACGTTCTTACCGAATCTACCGAACTTAGAGATAAGGTTATAAATAATGCCGAATATTTTAAAGAAAAAATGGAAAAAGCCGGTTTTGTTATTAAGCCTTCAGATTCGGCAATTGTTGCTTTAATGTTGTTTAACGCAAAATTATCTCAGGATTTTGCCGCAAAATTACTCGACGAAGGTATTTATGTTATAGGGTTTTATTATCCGGTTGTGGCAAAAGGTCAGGCGCGCATAAGGATACAACTTTCGGCGGCACACGAAAAAGAACATCTCGATAAAGCCGTTGATGCTTTTGTTAAAATAGGAAAAGAATTTGGTATTCTCGGAAAAACGAAAAAAGAAATTATTGAAATGTACGGCGAATAAAAATGAAAACGGGCTGTTTTAAATAAACCGTAATACCGGATTTTAAACAGCCTGTTTTTTAAAAAAAGATAATTATTCTACGGTTACTGATTTTGCCAGATTTCGCGGTTGGTCAACATCACAACCTCTCATAACCGCAATGTGATAAGATAAAAGTTGCAGCGGGACAACGGTAAGCAACGGAGCTAATGCTTCATCTGTTTCCGGAACTTCCAATACATGATCCGCCATGTTTTTGATAATGGTATCGCCTTTGGTAACCACGGCTATTACAATACCGTTTCGGGCTTTTACTTCTTGTATGTTGCTTACTATTTTTTCGTATGATTTGTCTTTTGTTGCTACTACCACCACGGGCATGTTTTTGTCTATCAAAGCTATAGGTCCGTGTTTCATTTCGGCTGCCGGATAGCCTTCGGCATGTATGTATGATATTTCTTTTAATTTAAGAGCTCCTTCGAGAGCAACCGGAAATAAATATCCTCTTCCGAGATATAAAAAGTTTGTGGCGTCTTTATATTTTTCGGATATTTCGATTATTTCTTTATCGAGTTTAAGAATTTCTTCAATTTTTCCCGGAATTTCCACAAGATTCTTTATCAGATTTTGATATTCTTTTTTGTTTAAAAAACCTTTATTGTTTCCGAGGATCAAAGAAATCATGGTAAGCACGGTTACTTGTGCTGTAAATGCTTTAGTTGAAGCTACGCCTATTTCCGGACCCGCATGTGTATATACTCCTGCATCTGTTTCTCGCGGAATACTTGCTCCCACGACATTGCATATTCCGAGAACGGTTGCTCCGGCTTCTTTGGCTATGTTTATTGCGGCAAGTGTATCGGCTGTTTCTCCGCTTTGGCTTATTGCTATTACCACGTCGTCTTTGTAAATAATCGGATTTCTGTATCTGAACTCCGAACCGTATTCTACTTCTACCGGAATACGGGCAAATGTTTCTATGAGATATTCGCCTACCAAGCCCGCATGCCATGATGTTCCGCATGCAATAATTATAATGCGTTTTGCATTTTCCAGTTGCGGCATAACGTCGTGAAGACCTCCTAGTCTTATTTCTGATAAGTCTGCTGCTACTCTGCCCCTGAAAGTATCGGTAATTGAACGCGGCTGCTCAAATATTTCTTTAAGCATAAAATGTTCGTAACCGTTTTTTTCTATTGACCCTATGTCCATGGTCAATTTTTGTATGCTCGGTTCAAGTTTGTCGTTATTTATTGTTTTTAAAGTCAGTTGGTCTTTTTTTATAACTGCAACATTATCGTTATTTAAATAAATAACGCTGTCTGTATATTCAATTATCGGAGTGGCATCCGAAGCGATAAAATACTCTCCTTCTCCTATTCCTATAACTAAGGGGCTGCCTTTGCGAGCGGCAATAAGTTTGTCAGGTTCGTCTTGTGCTATAACAACAATTCCGTATGCGCCTATAACTTTTGACAGTGCAAGTCTTACGGCTTGTTCCGCATCAATTTCACCTTTTCCTTTCAGATAGATATATTCTATTAAGTTTGCCAATACTTCGGTATCGGTTTTACTTTTAAAATTGTATCCTCTGTCTTCCAATTTTGTTTTAAGCCGAGAGTAATTTTCTATTATTCCGTTATGTATTACGGTGAATTTTCCTTGTTGAGAGGTATGCGGGTGTGCATTTGTATCGTTGGGTTCTCCGTGTGTAGCCCATCGTGTATGTCCTATTCCTATGCTTCCGGATATATCGTTATCTCCGACCAGTTTGTCAAGGTCGTTTACTTTACCTTTTTTTTTGAATATTTTTGTTTTTTCCCCTATTACGGCTATGCCGGCAGAGTCGTATCCTCTGTATTCCAATCTTTTAAGCCCGTTTATTAAAATGGGGTAAGCATCTTTACTTCCTATATATCCTACAATTCCGCACATTTTAAATTAAAATTTAAAGTTCTGTATAGGTTATTATTAGTTTTGCCGGATCTGAATTTTTACCTGTTGTTATAATACTTCTTCCGACATTTATGCTTTCATTAACAGAGTATATGTTTATTCCGTTGCTTTCGGTATTTCCGGAGATAACATCTTGTATGTATTTTGTAATGTCGAAACGGTATAAACCGTCTTCGTAAGATTCTCCCAAATAAGATACGGATGACGTATAATCAGGAATAAGATAACTTGTGTCGTTGTTTACGTAATTTGTTGCAAACAGTCCTTCTATTGCAGGATATTCGTATTCAAAACTTATGTTTTCAGGAACGGTTTTTATTATTAACTCGGCTCTGTTTACGGCTACTTTTTTGTTTTCAAGAAGATTTTTAATGTACGGAATTTTTATTCTGGATATTAAACCTCCGCCTGCTTGAATATATGAAACCGAATCTTGCGGTTGTGTGTCGTCGTCAATTTCTCCGGCGAAGTTTGCAGAAGAATAGTCATGGCTTATCATATTGAATCTTACATTGTAGCTGCTGTTTGCCGTTACCGTAAAATCCGAAGAAGTACCTGCTTCGTCGTGAAAATATAATGTTATTTTAAAATCATTCGTAATATCGAAAGATACAATTGCACCGTCGTCATTTTCGGTATAACTTCTAAGCATAATACCTTTTAAGAAATCGTGAAAAGATTCGGTAGATTCAAAATATGAATCGTCGGCAAAGATAAAAGAATATCCGAATGATGTGTTTAGCGGTATTCTTAATGTTGAGTCCGCTTTGTCGGGGGTATATACGGCCGACCCGATTAATTCGCCTTCGTATAAATCCGGATTTTGAGTGT